>CAYGGL010000162.1:0-3753 GCA_964349215.1 uncultured Acidimicrobiaceae bacterium
ACAAAGAATGAGCAGCAATATCAGCCATATCAACTGGGAGCTGAACATGTTCCCAGGTTTTTGCCTCGTCATCTGACCAAGCGACTACCGGGCTGTATGTTTTTTTTCCAATGGTGGTCTTAACGTCTGCTGGAATGGTCCCTGCGGCATAGAGGCGGTCACCCCGCGCAATGATGTCGCTGAAATAGTTAGTTGGAGAAGAATTAAAGATTGGCAAAGGTGACCAATTGACGGCGTCATCGGATCTCCAGATGACTGAGGGGGAAGGTACCTTGGTCTCTCCTGGGCCAGTCGATATCGCATAAAGACGATCGGAAACCTCCACGATTCCAGACCCATTCACCTGCCCTAGCTGGGAGACGTCTTGGAGCTGCCAGTCCAAAGCCTCGGCTGGTCCCTTCGGTTCCTCGATGCCGTCTCCTACTTTTAGGGTTGTGGGGTTGTCGCTGCGGTCGGCGACGCTGATGGTAACGACTAGGGCAACCAGTAGGACTATCGAGGTGAAGACAGTTCCCATTCGACGCTTGTTGCGATTGCGTCGGCGGGCTGTGACTATCAAGCCCTCAAGGTCGCCTTCTGGTATGTCAATGGATGATGCAGCGGAGCGTAATGCTCCTGTCAGATCTTGATTCATGAGTTCTCCTCTGGACGAAGATGATCGAGACGGGTTTCGAGACGACGAAGCGCCCGATGTAAACGACTTTTGACTGTCCCTGGCCTAATGCCCAGGGCTTTGGCTGTTTCGGCTTCTGAAAGTCCGAGATAAAAACGGCAAACAACTACTGATCGCTGAGGAATATCGAGTTCTCCCAAAGCTGCCAATACGTCTGGCTCGCCAACTGGAGAAATGTCCATGGGACCTCTATCCATAGGTGCTTGTGGACGTTTTCGATGTCGATTACGAATCGAAGTTGCCCAGTTGACACCCACTCGATAAACCCAACCGCTTGGATTATCAAATGTCGATACCTGACCCCAGCGTGCATAAGCCCTTGTCATCGCCTCATCTACCGCTTCAATGGCAAGCTGAGAATCTCGCAAGGTGAGCATTAGCCCTCTTGCAATCTGCGTTCGCTCATTACGATAAAAAGCTTCAAACGACGGACTTGACACGACGTCAAGATCATCTACCGCAGGCTCGGCTTCCACCTCTACGGCGACCGCCGGCAATGACGTGTCCTGCAGTGACACGCCTTTTGTTGAGATTGCGAATGATTGATCCACACCCTATAAACCCCCGGACTAGGGAGTTGGTTCCAATGAGGTACCTGATAAGCGCCGAATTATCTCTTTGGCCACTTGATTACCCGGGTCTCGCTTGAGCGCTCGCTCTGCTGCTTGCCTGGCATCAGCCATATTTCCCTCTTGTTCATAGAGGGCGGCGAGGTTAAGAGATGCTGCTGGACTCTTCGGTTCGAGGTGCTCGGCCTTCAGCCATGCATCTTCAGCCTTGGCGTCGCCATCAAGTGCTCGAATGACTCCCACTCGCAAGAGCACTTGAGCATTGAGGGGGTCATCTTTGACAAGACTTTCCAGGACTCGACGTGCCTCTGAAATGTGCTCGTCAGTCTTTGTTGCCTGAGCCCTTGATGACAACAGGCGAGCCTGTTCGCCTCTGACAATCGGATCGAGCGGGGAGCGATCGAGAGCTTTTTCGATTGACACCAAGGCCTGATTTGCCATGCCAGATCTCTCATACACTCGGACATCTGCCAAGTAATAGCGGATGACATCAGGACGTAGATCAGAAGCAGAACCACCAGAAGCGTTTCCCTCCAACATGGCACGGGCGTTGCGGTCGGCGACAACATCGAGAACCCCAGCGACCAGTGCAACAACGGCTGCAATTGCCGCAAAGGCCCCAACCGTTGATGTTGCAAACGTTTGGAAGGACCGGTTGTTCAACGAGATGTCCCGTTCATCAGGGCCGGGCTTAGAGCCTCCGAAGGAAATCACCACGCCAACAAGAAGCCAGGCGAAAGGCTCTAACTCTGCAATAGGAAATAAAAACACCGACTGAGCAAAATAGGCAATGAGCCCAGCAGCTGTTCCGACTCGCCATAGATCTCGAGATCGCAAGGCATTCCAAACGTGCTTTAAAGCCGCTGCCAAAAGGGCCAGGTAGAGACCCATTCCCAACACTCCCGTGGTGGATCCGACGTCTAGTGGAGCGCTGTGTGCTCTGTCAGGCAAAGACGCTCGACCATGTTCTCGTTCGTAATCTTCACCGACATGTTTGCCAAAATCGATGCGATATCCCTCGGGACCAACGCCCAATACCGGATGCGCAGCAATAACTCGGATCGCCACTTTCCATTCATCCAAGCGGCCCTGGGCTCCGCCTTTTTGATCGAATAAAAGATCGGGGGCTCTGCCTGCAACGCCTGATACCAAAGCCAATGTGACAAGACCGATCAAACCCAGCCCAACAAAGCCAGCCAACCGGCGGGGCTGTACTCGTTTGAGTTCAACCCAACGAGCCGCTGCAAGAACCACCAAGGCAACGACGGCTCCAAACCAAGCGGCGCGCGCTCCTGTAAGAACCAATGCAATCCAAGCCAGCCCGGCTAAAGACCCATAAGCCCAAGAACGTCGGGCGAAAGCGAATCCGCTAGATGCGAAACAAAGCAAAGCCAGGGCTGCTCCCAGGTAGGCCGACGACCCCATAGTTGCAGTTGGTCGAACTCCCGCTCCGCTAAGCGATATCGGTTCCCATCCCAGAGCTTCGGCCACTGCCCACATGCCAACTATTCCCGCAACGACAACACTGACATGGGCAACCCGGTGTACCTCTCGGTGATTGAGCAGACCACCCGCCACAAACGCAGCGGCACAAAGGACCCAGGCCAACACGCCGAGGTGTCGTTCGGGAGTTCCCAACCATGCATAAAGCGGGTCGAGTCCAAACATTGCCGAAATACCGGCCACCAATATGAATGCGCCCCATAGCGCCAACAACAAACTTGGTTTATATCTCAGTCGTCTCTGCCTGAAGTCAAAGACAACCGTGGCAAATAACGCCAAGACCAGGGACGAAACTGCTGCCCATTTCACTGGACCAAATGGCGACAATCCACCTGGATCGATTACGAGAATCGATGCAATTGGAATGCCTGCAGCCAATACCCCAGCCAAAACCCCAGCAACGCCAAGATGGCGTGATTCAGTAGAGATCACAGACGACGTTATAGCGCATAGTTGCGACTGCACCAGGGCGCTGGTCTGTCAGATCACCTCCAAGACCTCCATGAGTGTTTACATAATGGTCGTTGCATAATGATTTGGTATGGCATGAGGAGGCACTGTACGCTCGCCTCTTATGCCACTTTTGGTGAGGATCAAGTCGTATGTGGTGGGTTTACCCACAGTTGGGGTGATAGTGCTGGGATCATTGGCGCTTGGGGCCTGTGGCAACAAGGCGGACGAAGACCCCAAAGCTGCAACCAAGACTACAAAACCACCAACTACCACAACCACGACAATTCCCATTCCACCCACAACAGCCCTTGGTTCATACGACTCTTATGACCCGCCACCCTCATGGCCAACAGAACCCGGCCTGGGAGATGCAAGCAAAGTTGATATTGCCTATGTGCAGCACGTCGTGGACGCTTATTCCGCTGTTAATGGACTCAAAATAGATGCCCTCGTGGCAGCCGGAAAGGTTGACGAGGAAGTTGAGCGCTTCATCGTCGAATACTCCTACGACGAGGAGGTAGTCGAAAATGAAAAGGATGTGACCGAGAAATATCT
>CAYGGL010000163.1:0-3745 GCA_964349215.1 uncultured Acidimicrobiaceae bacterium
GGGATTTGGCCCCACGATTCACCAGGAAGCGTTCCTCTTTGTCTGGGAACCAACGCATCCCCGATGAGGTTTGATGATCGATAGCCGGTGGCAACCCACCCTGGTTCTGCGGCCGGACGGAGGAGTCGCCGGTCTGGGCCATGCCATGAGATGTGTGGCTCTCGCAGAGGCATGGACCACCCGTGGTGGTCAGGCTGTCCTTGTTACGCCAACACTCCCGGCTTGGCTCGAGGATCGCCTCCGGAGTCGTGATATTGCGTTGGTTGCAGCTCCTGCCGAACCAGGAAGCGTCGAAGACCTCCAGCAACTGATCTCCACGGCCATGGACCGGCGAGCTCACGCCGTCGTGATCGACGGCTACCGGTTCGGCCCTGATTATCAGGCGGGGCTGCTCGACAGCGGCTGGTGTGTCGCCGTCCTTGATGATTACGGATCGATTGGCCAATATCACGCCGATGTCGTGATCGACCAGAACCTCGGCACCGAAGCAAGGCTCTACAGGGATCGTCCGGTGCGCTCAACGTTGCTGCTGGGCTCTCGGTATGCGCTCGTTCGCTCGGAGTTCACCCAAGCCGCGCAACCCCATCGTTCCGGGCAACCCACACGCCTTCTCCTCGCCCTGGGGGGCACCCCCGACCGGCACTCGATGGAGCTCATGGACCAGGTCGCGGAACTTCTCGGCAATAGATTCGAGATCCGGCAAAGCACCGGTGGGCAAGTCCAGGACATGGCTGAGGCGATGCGATGGGCAGACCTTGCCGTGACCCCGGCAGGGTCGATTTCCTGGGAGCTATGCCTCATGGGGATCCCGACCCTTGCGTTCTCGGTGGCGCACAATCAGACAAGGGTGCGACGGGAGCTGGGGATCCATGAGATCGCGGTTGACCTCGGTGCTGCAGAGAGCCTCACCGCTCAGGCCATCGCTGACGAGGTGATCAGCCTCGCAGAGAACTCGACAAAACGCCATGCGATGACGACACAGGGACGCAATCTCGTTGACGGCAAGGGGCCAGATCGCGTCGTAACCGCACTGCGGGCAAAGATGCTCGACCTTGTTGTCGCCGGCTCCGGTCATGAGATGCTGCTCTTCGAGTGGGCAAACGATCCGTTGGTCCGGAAATGGGCCTTTTCCGATGCACCCATTTCCTGGGACGAACATCGATCATGGTTTGCACGAAAGACGCAGGGTGAAAACAGTGAGATCTACATTGCCGTGATGGGCACCCATGAAATCGGACAGGTACGGTTTGACTGTGCCGCCAACCATGCCGTCATCAGCGTGACCATGAGTCCTCGATGGCGGGGGAAAGGTCTGGGGGGGGCCATGATCAATGCGGCAACCAACCGGGTTGTCGCTGATCGGAACCTGACCGAGATCTCAGCTGAGATCCTTGCCGGGAATCTTGCCTCCATCAGGTCCTTCGAGAGTGCTGAATTTCAGTTGCACAGTCGACACGACAGCCGTAGGGGCGAGGTCCTGACCTACCGCTGGGCACCGGTTGCCGATTCGACGAAACAGCCGGAGGAGGCCTTGTGAACCCAATCCCCCCCTGCGTTCCTGTTCGTATCGGTGACCACCTTGTCGGCCCGGACAATCCGCCTTATGTCATCGCCGAGCTGTCGGCCAATCACATGGGCAGCCTCGATCGAGCGCTCGAACTGGTTGGGATCGCAAAGCACGCTGGTGCGGACGCCGTCAAGTTGCAGACCTACACCCCCGAGTCAATGACCCTCGACTCGAACGACACACCATTTGTCGTCGGTCCCGGGACGCTCTGGGCCGGTCGGTCACTGTTCGACCTCTACAGCGAGGCGGCCTTGCCATGGGATTGGCACGAGCCGATCATCCGAGAGGCACGCCGACTTGAGATTGCATGTTTCTCGACGCCTTTTGATCGCGCTGCCGTTGAATTTCTCGATGCCGTTGACGTCCCTGCATTGAAGATCGCCAGCTTTGAGCTCGTTGACCTTGATTTGATCAGATGTGCAGCGAAGACGGGCAGACCGTTGATCATGTCAACGGGGATGGCCTCGGCCTCGGAGATCGACGAGGCCCTTGACGCTGCTCGAATGAGCGGGGCCACCGAGGTGATCCTGCTTCGCTGCAACAGCTCCTACCCTGCGCCCGGAAATGAGATGGACCTACGGACGATTCCCGACATGGCTCGTCGCTGGAATGTGCCTATCGGGCTCTCCGACCACACCATGGGCACGACTGCGGCCGTGGCCGGCGTCGCATTGGGGGCTTGCGTCATCGAAAAGCACTTCACCCTCTCTCGAGCAGAAGGTGGTCCCGACTCCGCATTTTCCCTTGAACCCGACGAGCTTGCCGACTTGGTTGAAGCGGTGCACGCAACGTGGGACATGCTGGGCAACATTCGCTACGGGCCGTCCCCCGCCGAAGAATCCAGTTTGGGTTTTCGGCGATCACTTTTTGTCGTGAAGGATGTCGCAGCAGGCTCCCCCATCACCGAGGACAATGTTCGGGCAATTCGTCCGGGACATGGCCTCATGCCCAGGGAGCTCGAAAGCGTCCTTGGGCGCCGTGTGACGCGTGACATCCCTCGCGGGACCCCGCTCAGCTGGGACCTTGTCGCTCCATCGGACATCATCGATGACCAGCAGATCCCTCGGTGAACGGAGCGACGTGAATCCGCTGTACGTCATTCAGGCCCGTATGGGCTCCACCAGGCTTCCGGGAAAAGTTCTCGCCGACCTCGGGGGAGAGCCACTCCTGAGCTTCATGCTGCGACGACTCAGCCCGCTCGGTCTCGACAACATCGTCGTGGCAACGACGCTGGAATCGCGGGACGATCTGGTTGCCGAGCTGGCCGACGCTGCCGGAAGTCACGTCATCCGTGGACCCGAAGCCGATGTCCTCGCTCGCTTTGGTCTCGCACTCGATCGATTCTCCGCCCAGACCCTTGTTCGCCTGACAGCGGACTGTCCGTTGAGCGATCCAGACCTCGTTCGTGCAATCGTTGCTCGCCATCACGAGACGGACGCCGACTACACGTCGAACACGCTGATCCGAGACTTTCCGATCGGGCTCGATGTGGAGGTCATCCGTTCCTCCGCACTTCGGGTCGCTCAGTCCGAGGCCACAGACGGGGACGAGCGAGAGCATGTGACCCCATTTCTCTATCGGAGACCGGAACGCTTCCGACTGGCTTCCTTCCGGGGCACGCGCTCCCTCGGGCATGAGTCATGGACCGTTGACACAACGGAGGACCTCGAGCGGGTTCGTTTGATCGTGTCGCGCCTCGAATCTCGCCGAGCAAGCTGGGAACAGATCGAAAGGGTCGCCGAAACCAGGGCCGCTCCCCACGGCGACGGCCTGTGGCTTCGGTCTGCTTTCCCATACGAGGGGTCACCCTGGCCGGTCGACGACCCAGCGAGGCGAGTCTGGGCCATTTCGGAAGGCACGAAGCACCGAGGCTGGGTTCGCTTGGAGGTCTCAGCCGGCAAGGGTGACGTCAGCTTCCACTTTGACGGGCAGAGCGGCTCGCATGGATCGATCACGAAGGCAGTTCGCGCCCTGCTCGGCTCAAATCTTCAGGTTCAAGAGCTAAGCGGCGACTCGGTTCTCCGCCCATGAGCATGCTCCCCCACCCTGCCTCCCCGCAAGATCAACTGATGGCGGACCGGCCAACAGTCGCCCTCGTGGTCGACAACCCACTTCGCGACCTGCCCGGCTTGACGCTCTTGGCAGCGCGATTGTGCATCGAGGGACTGGTCTGCCACC
>CAYGGL010000164.1:0-2238 GCA_964349215.1 uncultured Acidimicrobiaceae bacterium
CGATATATGTATAGGCAGCGACGATTTTCACACTCCGGCCTGGGCGGTGAACGCATTTGTCCGCTGTTTCGAGGATGCGGGATTTGGAGTGGCAGTCAATCACCCGTTCAGTGGCGCGATCGTGCCTGGCAAGCACTACCGACGGGAGAAGCGGGTGGTCTCGGTAATGGTCGAGATAAACAAACATCTGTACTTGGATCAGACAACAAGCATCACGCGTGGGAAATATGTGGCAATCGCAGGACGTATTCGAAAAGCCTGCAGGCTTGCGTCGTCACTCGTGTTGAATCGTTCTTTCACTTCTTCATGAGGCTCATTCGAGTAAAGCATACGCAAAGTATTCCATTCCATCTACCGTGTTGCCGCCGACACAGTTTTTGACCCAAGTGCTGACGTTGGACTGACCCACAGCAATTCAGGGCGAATGCCTCAAGAACAACGACTTGTGAGGGAGTTGGGCGGGTCAATGAAATCCCGGCAGGTGGGTCAAAAAGCACATCAGCGGCAACACTTCTCCACTTGTGTACTTTTTCTGGCAGTTGCTACATCACAGGACAGTATGGCCAGCTTTTCAACGGCTCTGGTAATTCCGACTTCCTCCCAGACTCTGTCATCGAACATACAACTCCCTGAGACAGCTGCACGCAAATGAAGCAAGCGCGTTGGAGGCAAGAACAGCAAAGGTAAGGGTGGCAAGTACGTTGGTGGAAAGAAGAAATAATCCTTCGTTGGTGACGCGATTGTGTTGCTGTTCGTTGTCGCAATTACGGCAATTGCTGTTCTTACGACAATCAGCCCAGTCTTAAGATCGACGCGCTTACAAGCGAGTGGCAAGTGCTGACGTTGGACTGCCCCACAGCAATTCAGAGCGAATGCATCGAGAACAACGACTTGTGAGGAAGTTGGGCGAGTCCAACAAATCCCGGCAGGTGGGTCAAAAAGCACATCAGCGGCAACAACTACAGCCAAGTCTAGGCTCATCTGGTGAGCCTGTTACCCCGCATAATGTGAACTGAATTGAACGGGACGAACAACACATGTCAAAGCACACACCAACGCGTCAAGTAATCTTGGACATTGAAACCACGGGCCTTGATCCCACCGAGGGTGATCGAATCATTGAAATCGCCACCGTAGAATTGCTTGACCGCCGCGTTACTGGGAATCACTTTCACCGATTTCTAAACCCCGGACTAGCGATTGATCCCGCCGCTCAGGAGGTACATAGCATAACGCTAGAGTTCCTCATGGATAAGCCGCAATTCTCCAACATAGCGCAGGAATTTATCGCGTTCATTCGTGGCGCTGAGTTGGTGGCACACAATGCGCCTTTCGACGTAGCTTTCCTTGACAATGAACTATCGCTTCTCGGGTTAGATCAAGTCGAGGCGTTAACCTCAGGAGTCATTGACACGTTGAGCATCGCTAGGGGAAAACGTCCCGGACAGCGCAACAGCCTTGATGCTCTTTGTGAGGCGTACCAGATCAATCTTGAAGGGCGCGATCTGAGCGGTGCGTTGTTGGATGCCTACCTGCTAGCGGAAGTGTATTTGGCCCTTACTACCAGGTCGCTTCACTGACGGCGAACTCCAATATGGGATCGCAAGTAATCGCGAAGTGTGACCGTGGTGTTGAAACCAGCATCTTGGTCGGATGTGGTGATGTTGGGGCAAGACCATGTTATTTTCCTCGTCTATGTGACAACTGCCACTGTGTCGTACAGGTCGATCTTCTTGTTGAACAAATTCGATGCCACCAGTGTGAATACACGAAGGTCATTCCATACGATGATCCTAAGCTGTCAATGAGCCCCGGAAGGACAACGATAACGGAGTGGAATATGGCGGGGGAACTGGGTAGAAAGCTGACGTTGTCAGATGGAATGTATAGATGCCCTCAGTGTAGCCAAATGACGCTTCACTTTACGGAAGGCAACGCGAACTGGGACTAGTGGGGAGTATCTGTGAATTCGATATCAGCTAGTATGACTAGTACCGGGGCTCACGATCCGTTTGCGTCCTTCCCGCTAGAGCAGAACTCCAGAACGAAATAGACAATTGCAGGGGAGGATGAAACCCATGGGTGCCAAGCTAAGAATAGCCACTTGGAATCTGGATCGGTCTGGAATTCGGAAGAAGACCCGGGTGGGTCCGCAACTCAAGAAACTAGAAGCTCTCGATGCGGACATTCTGGTTTTGACAGAAACGCATGAGTCGATCAGACCTAGCGGATATGACT
>CAYGGL010000164.1:2248-3734 GCA_964349215.1 uncultured Acidimicrobiaceae bacterium
AGCGTGATCCTGACTATCACCAGGAAGGCGAGTCCTGCGTGAGCATCTGGTCTCGCTACCCATTGACGGAAATACCTTCCAATTCCGAAAATCGATATCTGACGGTCTGCGCCGAGGTACACGGTCAAGCGGGGATCGGAGAGATTGTTGTATATGGAACAATCATTACATATGGGGCTGATGGCGTAGCTGAAGGCTTAGCCAAGCATTGGGAACGTCACCGCGCTGCTGTTAAGTCTCAGGCGGAGGAATGGAATACTTTAAGCCAACGCTACCCCGGTCATCTCCGCGTTATCGCTGGGGACTTCAACGAAAATCTCGACGGTAAGCGATGGTACGGTGTGAAGGACGCCAAGGATGCCATCCAAAGCGGATTGGCCACGGCAGGAATGCTGTGCCCGACTGCGGCTAAGAGCATATCGCTTCTATCGGGTGATGGAATTCTGTCTCGTTCAACTGTAGATCATATTTGCGTGTCATCAGCAAATACGAAAATCCTTCGCGTCTTAGCGTGGGAGGGCAACGATGGCGGTGTGACACTCAGCGATCACAACGGCATTCTGATCGACATTGAACATCAGGTAGCAAAGGAGTAGCGCCGTGTCAGAATACACCAAGATTCTTCAAAGTCATCTCACCACCTATAAGAGCCTGCGCCTTGAGGTCAAGGAAACCGGTGTCTTCATGTACAAAGGACGGGAGGTATGTTGCCGCTGATGTGCTTTTTGACCCACCTGCCGGGATTTCACTGACCCGCCCAACTCCCTCACAAGTCGTTGTTCTCGACGCATTCACCCTGAATTGCTGCGGGTCAGTCCAACGTCAGCACTTGGGTCAAAAACTGTGTCGGCGGCAACACTGTTTGCATTCAACAGCGTCAGTGTATTGCTTATGGTGGGGCCGATAAACGGAGGCATCACGAAAGCCGCTTGATGGGAACTATTCGCCGGAAATTCTAGTGTATTCTTCCATTAACAACGAAATAGAACTCTTGGAGAACAGAATGGCTGGATCATCCAATACCATGACGCTTCGACCCCAACAAGCGCTCGTTGAGCTCACGTTGCTCAATGCCGAGATGTCCGATGCCGAATTTGACAATGTGGTTGTGGCGGGTCTGAAGCGCGGCCTCCCCCCGGAACTGATCACCCGACTTTCCGAGCTATGGACTCAAACAAAGGTTGTCGCAGGAGAGGTGATTGCCATCGGGAAGATCATCGTGAGAAAGATCATAGAGTTCCTGTTAGCCAATCCCAAGTTGGCGCTGGGAATTGCAGTAGGCGCTGTTCTGACGGTCCTGGTTTCCGGTATCCCGTTCATTGGTCATCTTCTTGCGCCGATGGCAGCGACAATTTCAATGCTTTATGGCGCGGGAATCGGCGCTGCGATGCAGGCAGGAGATTACTCGATGTCACCCTACTCCGCGGCGATTGAACTGGCTCAGAAGTTCTTTCCCAGAGATGTGAACTCTTCGTAGGTGATGACT
>CAYGGL010000165.1:0-3700 GCA_964349215.1 uncultured Acidimicrobiaceae bacterium
AGGTATCGACGTGGATAGTGCATCAACAGATCCAAAACAGAAGTAATCCCCACAGAAGCAAGTCCCTCAGCCTTTTTGGGCCCGACGCCGGACAGCTCGCTGACTGGTACATCGCTGAGCTGGCTAAGACGACGGCTCATGTAAGGTTTCTCACTTCTTGACCATTTCCCATTGACCTTGATCGTATGTCCTTGATCGTAGGACGAGGTGGGAACAACAGCGAGGACCTGCTAGCCTCAATGAGTCCGACCCAGCAAGAAATCCAGCTGGAATATCAACGATTGAGGTGTGAGTTAAATGGCGTCTGTATGTGAGGTGTGCGGTAAGCACCCATCATTTGGCATGAGCGTCAGTCACTCGCACCGACGCACGAAGCGTCGTTGGAATCCCAACATCCAACGTATCCGTGCCCTGGTTAATGGCTCACCACGTCGCCTTCATGTTTGCACTTCGTGCATCAAGGCCGGCAAGGTGCAAAAGGTCGGCCGTCCCTCTTAGGTCAGTCACCCTTCTCAGGCGGCCCAATCGCAGGGTTGGGACGTGAGGGTAATAGCGGGAACCGCCAAGGGTAGACGTTTGTCGTCTCCGGCAGGGACGAACACCCGTCCTACAAGCGATCGAGTTCGTGAGGCCACTTTCAACGCTCTTGGTAGCCTTGGGGTTGTGGAAGGTGCGAATGTCCTAGATGCATTTGCCGGTTCGGGCGCTCTAGGCATCGAAGCTCTTTCACGTGGGGCAGTCCATGCAACATTTGTCGATCGTGACCCAAAGGCGATTGAAGTAATCAACGCGAATGTTGCAACCGTGGGATTCGCCGAGAGATCTACAATTATCAAAGACGACGTTGCTCGGTACTCAGCCACTCGATTTATAGCCGGCGGATATCCAACAGGTGGCGATTCAACGTTTGATCTGGCCTTTTTTGACCCGCCATATGAAACCACCGATGATCAATGGCTTGTGTTGTTGGATCGGATAAAAGCAACGACTGTTGTACTTGAAACAAATAGAGAGATTGAGCTTCCCGAAACTCTGGAGTTACACCGCGTAGGTCGTTATGGATATACCGTGGTGATGATTGCCAGCAGGCGTCTGGACTGAAGAAAGGCAGCAATGGCCACCGTCTTGTACCCAGGATCATTTGATCCCTTACACAATGGACATGTCGAGCTCGTAGAAACGGCTTCTCGCATGTTTGATCGGGTGATAGTTGCGGCTATGCGCAACCCGCAAAAAGGAACGCCACTGTTTTCTTTGGAAGACCGGCGAGCAATTTTGGTTGAATCACTCTCACATCTGCCTAATGTGCAGATAGAGATATTTTCGAAGCTCGTGGTTGACGTAGCACGTGAACTCGGCGCCGACTTCATCGTAAAGGGCTTGCGTGCAGTTTCTGATTTCGAATCAGAACTTCAACAGGCTCAGATGAATAAGGCAATTTCAGGGGTAGAGACCGTATTCATCCCCTCAGCCACAGCACATTCATTCGTAGCTTCGAAATGGATTCGTGAGATTTCCCGTTTTGGGGGTGATGTTTCTTCGATGGTGCCTCGACCAGTCGCAAAGCGTCTATCGGAGGCCTTTGGCACGTGAGTAATTACGACGACTTCGACAACACTGATACGGGAAGCTCATTCAATAATGAGCCTCGCCCCGCCTCGGGAGATGTTGAAGATCTGATCCGTCGTTTAGGAGATGCCATAGCAGCGGCGCGTCCTATGCCGCTTTCTGCTTCCGTAATGGTCAATCGAGATGACTTGCTTGAACTTGTTGACGCGGCTTTAGATCGTCTACCTGAAGAGTTGCGCCAGGCACGATGGTTGCTCCGAGAGAGGGAAGAGTTTTTAGCCAAGGTGCGCCGCGAGGGAAATGACATTCTCGAAGCTGCGAGAACTCGAGCCGAACAGATGGTGCAACGAACTGAAGTGGTTCGATCATCGCAGCACGAGGCCCGTCGCATCATGGATGAGGCCGAGGCCGAGGCCCGCAGACTTCGTCATGAGGCTGAAGATTTTTGCGATCAACGACTTGCGCAATTTGAAGTTGTTCTAGATCGCGTGGCCAAGACCGTCCAGGCCGGTCGTTCTCGCCTGCAAGCACTTGCGCCTGCAAAAGAAGAAAATGAATACCCAGGCGACTCCCAATTGTTGGGATCTCCAAGAGAGGTGTTTTTTGATGAAGACGAGCGATCGTGACGAGCGGATCTGACCTGTTGGTTTTCCGAGTAGGTCCGCTATTGCGCCGACCAGGTGAACAACGCGACGAAGTGCTGGAGGCATCTCTTGATGAACTGGTTGTTATAGACAGCCGTGTCCCTGCTGATGCTCCGATTGTTTTTAAAGCTCATCTCGAGTCACTCAATGAAAGCATTGTTGTCACCGGTGAGCTGACTACCACCTGGGAAGGCATTTGTCGCCGCTGCTTGAAGCCTTTGACGGGAACTTTAAGACCAACCGTGCAGGAGATTTTTGTTCGCAGTCCTGTAGAGGGCGAGACTTGGCCAATTGAAGGCGATCGCATTGATCTCGAACCAATTGTCAGGGAAGCGGTCCTGCTAGAGCTGCCGATGGCCCCTCTGTGTAGCCCAGATTGTGCTGGTTTGTGCCCAGAATGCGGCGCAGACTGTAACATTTCTCCTTGTCAATGCTCTTCCCACAAGATCGACCCACGTTGGGCAGCCTTAGAGGATCTTCGCCTTGATGCTGGAAATGAATGATTTTTTGACGAATTGATTCGTTGAACGCTCATCTTCCAACTACCCTTTATTAGCCCCATCGCAATCTAGAACTCAGGAGCCATAGTGGCTGTCCCAAAGAAGAAAACCAGTAAGTCAAAAAGCCGAAGTCGCCGAGCATCGGCCTGGAGGCTGTCGGTTCCTGCACGCAGCGTCTGTCCTCATTGTTCATCGGCGAAGCTGCCCCACGTTGTTTGTCAGACCTGTGGTTGGTATGGCGGACGTCAAGCCGTAGAAGTCGATTGACGAAGCTTCCACTTGCGCTAGATGCCATGGGTGGCGATGAAGCCCCCTTGGCAATTGTGCAAGGTGCAAAAAGGGCAGTTGACGAGCTTGGTCTCTCAGTTCTTTTGGTTGGCAAGGCAGATCGTATAGCTGAGTGTGATCCTGGACCGATTGAGATATTGGATTGCAGCGAGGTAATCACCATGCACGATGACCCTGGTTCATCGGTGCGAACCAAGAAAGATTCATCGCTTGTGCGAGCTGCCGAGGCAGTTCGTGATGGTAGAGCGTCGGCGATGATCAGCGCGGGAAATACCGGAGCGACAATGGCAAGTGCGTTGTTGCGTATGGGTCGCATAAAGGGAATCGCTCGTCCGGCAATTGCCACTCCGATCCCGACTCCGGGATCAACACCGACGGTGCTATTGGATGCCGGGGCAAACTCCGAGTGTCAGCCACAATGGCTGGTGCAGTTTGCACAAATGGGCTCGGTATTTTCCGCTGCACGTTATGGACTCAAAAGTCCACGCGTGGGCCTTCTTTCAATCGGCGAGGAAGAGTCCAAGGGCACTTCATTGGTCAAAGAAGCACACGCATTGCTAAAGGACTGCAAGGGCATCAATTTCATTGGCAATGTTGAGGGTCGTGATCTGATGACAGAAGAGATCGACGTCGTTGTGACCGATGGTTTTACAGGAAATGTTGCTCTCAAAACTCTCGAAGGTGGCCTGTATTGTCTGC
>CAYGGL010000166.1:0-3696 GCA_964349215.1 uncultured Acidimicrobiaceae bacterium
GTATATACAAGGAGCCGAGATGACAGCAATCGAACAGGCGACCGAGAGGGCGACAGTGGCTGCAACCCCTGCTGCCTGTTTCGACGTCGTTGTTGATTTCGAGCGTTACCCCGAATGGGCCCTTGATGTTAAAGAAGCTGAGATTCTTGAACGCGATGAGCAAGGTCGAGGGGTTCATGTTTCCTACTTGGCCTCAGCCATGGGTTTGAGTGCTCACTACGTTTTGACCTACGACTATTCACAGGCTCCTACTCAGCTCAGTTGGACTCTTAAGTCCGGAGACATCGTTCGCCGTCTTGATGGGGAGTACATATTCGAACCTTCGAGTTTTGGTCCAGATCAAACAGACGTTACCTATGAATTGACTATTGAATTGGCTGTCCCTTTGCCAGGGTTTGTCAAACGTCGAGCGGAGTCAAAAATCGTTACTACTGCACTTGATGAATTGAAGCGACGTTGCGAAGAGGCTGGTTTTGGAGGCTGATTCTTCTGAACCGGCCTCATCTCATCAGCACAACGGAAGCGAACCGGCAATAGCGGGAATCGCTCATCTGCAAGCGGCGGCCCGTTCATTAATAGCTGCCACTCGTTCCTTGCTAGACGTTGCCGAGAACCTGGTTGAGAACCCAAGCATTTTTGCAAATCAAGCAAATCCAGCAAATCAAAATAACGCAGACAAAATTCCACCATCTGCAGATCAAGATGAGGAGAGCCAATGATCACCCTCACACACGATGACGTACGGACCCTGGCGACTTTTAAAGGTGATGGATATCCGGTGACCTCTTGTTATCTAGATGTCGACGGAAGTCATCTTGCTCGTTATAAAGACGTTGCCTCCCAGCTTGAAAGCCTCATGCGGCTGGGAAGAACGAAGGCCGACGGCCAGGCTTCAGTTCTTGAAGACCTTCGCCTCATTGAAGAATTCGTCAAAGGGGGAATAGACCGTTCTCGCACTCGTGGCTTAGCGATGTTCTCAAGCGCCGAAAAGAGGTTTTGGGAGGTAATCGAATTGCCGGTATCGGTACACAACCAGATAGTGGTCAACCAGTCCCCAGCGATTCGCCAGCTCGAGCAGATTTTGGATGATTATGAACCGTTCGCCGTGCTTCTGGCTGATCGTCAGCATGCACGGATGGTGGTTTTTGAATTAGGCGAAATTGCAGAAGTGCGTGAACTGTTAGATGGGCTGCCTCGGGGTGAAGATGTGATGCGTGGACTCGATCGTGGTCGAGTCCAAGATCATGTTGATGAACTCGCTCTTCAGCATTTGCGTCACACTGCAAAGGTCGCGTTTGAGGTTTTTCAAAACCGGCCGTTTGCTCGTCTAATCATTGCGGCTTCAGATGACACGAGCTCTGAACTTGAGCAATTGCTCCATCCTTACTTACGAGAACGTTTAGAAGCTCGATGCAGCTTGCCCATCTCAGCCTCTCTTGAGGAAATTCGCACTGAGGCTTTGATAGTCGAGAGAGCAGTTGAGCGTCGTAAAGAATCTGAATCGATAGATCGCTTGCGCCAAGCGGTCGGTTCAGGCAACCGTGGTGTTGCCGGGTTGGTTAATACTCTTGAGGCCCTTGCTCAAAGGCGCGTTGAAACTCTTTATGTATCTAACGTCTTTGAAGTACAGGGATGGCGTTGTGGTTCTTGTAATGCAGTTGCAGCAGTTGGACGCAACTGCGCGGTCTGTGGTGCTGAAATGCATCAGGTCGATGATGTTGTAGAAGAGGCAATCCAAGATGCATTAGCCCAATCGTGTCGTGTCGAAATCTGTTCCGAGAATGCGGATCTCGATGTTTTGGGCGGCATCGGCGCAATGTTGCGTTACTAAGTCTCATGCTCATCGGCATAGACGTTGGTGGCACCAAGATTTTGGGTGTCATACTTGACCCTGACCGAACGGCCGTTGACATTGAACGCGTGGAAACTCCAGCCCTAACCGGTGATTCCGAGGTGTTGGTGTCTGCAGTGGCTGATCTCGTCACGAAGCTACTGGTCAAGATGCCGTCAACAAAACCTTCGGCTATCGGCGTTGGTCTTCCCGGTTTGGTCGATCGTAAGGGCCGTTTACATTTTGCTCCGAACCTGGCTGGGCTCAAAGACGTAGACGTGGCCAAGAAACTCAGTGAGGCAACAGGTTTGCCTGTTCAAATAGATAACGATGCGACTTGTGCCATGAGAGCCGAGCACACCATGGGATCCGCCAAGGGTTCTGACTTTGCAGTGCTTGTTACCTTGGGCACCGGCATAGGCGGGGGTCTTGTTTTGGATGGCCATGTCATGCGCGGGGCATTGGGTTATGCGGGTGAGTTCGGGCATATGGTGATTGATCCCAATGGTCTCGCTTGTGCGTGTGGGCGCAATGGCTGTTGGGAGCAATATGCCTCGGGAAATGCACTCGGGCGCATGGCGCGTGAAAAAGCAGAACAGGGTCTTGGCAGCGCATGGGTAGAGCTTGCAAACGGTTCGATCAGTGAACTACGAGGCGAGCACGTCATGACTGCGGCGGCCAACGGAGATCTTGATGCAATTGAATTGGTCGATGAGTTCGCTGATTGGTTTGCGATTGGCCTTACTAATTTGGTGCATATTCTCGATGTCGATCGTTGCGTGATCGGTGGTGGCCTTGTGGCAGCGGGCGAGGTCTTGTTGGCCCCTATCCGCAGGTCCTTTACAGGGCGGCTACTCGGAGCCGGCCATCGACCCACCGTTTCAATTGTTCCTGCCCAACTAGGTGATCGCGCTGGTGCCATTGGGGCGGCATTGCTGGCAGCAGGCGATGCTTGATGAACCTGTAGCATCAGAAAATGGAATTTCGCCGCATTGGCTCATTGCCACCTTACGTTTTCACCATCATTGACGGGTTGAAAAAAGAGGCACGTCGCGCAGGCGAAGATGTCATTGATCTGGGCTTTGGTAATCCCGACATTCCATCACCATCCATTGCAGTCGAAAAGTTGGCCGAAGCTGCAAATAATGCGCGCAATCACCGTTACTCGGCAAGCAGAGGGATTCCTAAACTGCGCGCGGCCTTTGCCGGCATGTACGAGCGCAAGTTCGGTGTCACTCTCGACCCTGAAACCGAAGTCATAGCGACAATTGGTGCCAAAGAGGGCTTCAGTCATCTCATGTGGGTGCTGTTGCAGCCAGGCGATGCCGCCCTTGTCCCGTCGCCTTCATATCCAATACACATATACGGGCCCTTATTCGCCGGCGCAGATGTACGCGAGATTCCTCTAGGCACTACCGGCGAAGATTTCTTTGATGCACTGGTCGAAAGATACGAATATTCCTGGCCTAAGCCACGTGTAATTGTTCTTTCCTTTCCTCATAACCCCACGACCACCTGTGTCGACCTTGCGTTCATGCAAAGAGTGGTGGACTTTGCTCGTGAACGAGAGACAATCGTCGTGCATGATTTTGCTTACTCCGATGTTGGTTTCGATGGCTATCAACCACCATCGATTTTGGAAGCGGAAGGAGCAAAGGATGTCGCTGTCGAGCTTTATTCGATGACTAAGTCATTTTCGATGGCAGGTTGGCGCATGGCTTTTATGGCCGGCAATGCCGAAGTGATTGCTGCTCTGGCCAAGCTCAAGAGCTATCTCGACTATGGAGTTTTTCAGCCCATTCAAATTGCTGCGACTGTCACGATGAATGAGGCTCCGGATTATCCAGAAGAAGTGTGTGCCATAT
>CAYGGL010000167.1:0-3650 GCA_964349215.1 uncultured Acidimicrobiaceae bacterium
CAATTAACTCAACAAGTGCCTGCCAGATAGCGGCCTCTCCCTCTGATCCTTCTGATTTCGGCGTGGGAACCTGTGCCCTTCGCAAAAGAACACCATGTTCGTCTACTACCCCCGCAGCCAGCTTGGTTCCACCGATATCAACTGCCAATGCAAGTCTCATATCCAAGACCGTAGATGACTTAGACTTTCACGCGGGCAATTAACGCTTTGTTGGCGATACCATGAGTTTGTCCAAAAGGGCAGCACAGGCGCGACCCGGGGAGAGGACCCAGACATCGTGGCACGGCAACGAGCAGAAACATCAACCACAACAATCGACTCTTTCTCTGAAAGTTTTGAAGCTGTGGCCACAAACGTTGGGGAAATCCTTCGTGGAAAGCCAGAAACAATCGAGCTGGTGCTCATTGCTTTGATCGCTCAGGGTCACGTGCTGATCGAAGACGTTCCCGGAGTCGGAAAAACCAGCCTGGCAAAGGCTCTTGCACGTTCGTTTGATTGCACTTGGCGTCGGGTTCAATTTACGCCCGACCTGTTGCCCGCAGATGTAACGGGCAGCACGGTTTGGGACAAAGACACGGCTAGTTTCGACTTTCGTCCAGGTCCCGTTTTCGCAAACATTGTGCTTGCAGACGAAATCAACCGCGCATCACCAAAGACTCAGTCTGCACTGCTTGAATCTATGGAAGAAAGCCAGGTCACCGTAGACGGAGTGCGCCATCCTTTACCTTCGCCGTTTATGGTTCTTGCCACTCAAAACCCAATAGAACACACCGGAACATACCCATTGCCAGAAAGCCAACTTGATCGTTTCCTTATGCGGGTAGGCATTGGCTATCCCGATCGTGCCGCCGAACTAGATATTCTCGACTCGCCTGAAAGTTCTGAAACTCTTGCAAAACTGAAACCAGTCGCTTCGTCACAAGATATTCAAGCAATGATTGCAGTCGCCCGAGAGGCACATGTTGCAACGAGTCTGAAGGGCTACATAGTCGATATTGCCGAAGCTACTCGCAAGCATCCTGCCCTCGAAATGGGAATGTCTCCGCGTGCGAGTCTGGCACTCCTCCAAGCTTCAAGAGCTCGAGCAGTTGCCTGTGGACGCAATTACATGATTCCAGACGACATCAAGACCTTGGCCATACCCGTAATCGCACATCGCCTCATTCGCTCGGGACAGGCATCTCTCCAACACGTTGACACAGTAGAAATCGTCGCCGATGTCTTGCGTAAAGTTCCCGTTCCAAGCGGCAGATCTTAAAGAGATTTCACTTGTTAACCCGCCAGGGCAGGACCGTGCTGGTTGCATCGTTGTCCATCTTGGCCGTCGGTCGTCTCCTGGGGGTTTCCGAACTTACCGTTGCGGGCTCAACCGGCATCGCACTCACAGCCACAGGGACTATCTGGATTTACATACGTCAAATAAATATCGACGTAGTTCGAACGGTGAGTCCAAAACGAATACACGCGGGATCTTCCATCAACATCACATTGGAAATATCTAATCGCGGACGCAGCTCTACCCCTCTGTTGCAATCATTTGATGAGTTGAAGAGCACCTTCGGACAACCGGGGGTTAGCCAATTATCGATTCCGCCCATCAGTGGTGGCGGTCGTGCTATGAACACCTATTCATATACATGCAACCAGCGTGGTCGCATCAAAATCGGCCCACTTAAGATCAAAGCTAGCGATCCGTTTGGCCTGGTAAGTCGTGTTGTGTACGAATCAATAGAAACTGATTTGGTTGTCTGGCCAGCCGTTGTTTCTATCGGCGCTCCATACATGCCCGGTTCAAATGACGATACGTTCAGCGCTTCGACATCACGCCAAGTCGGCGGAAGCGACCATGTCGGATTGCGGCCCTATCAAATAGGCGACGATCTGCGTCATATCCATTGGCGGGCCAGCGCCCGCCATGACAACCTCATTATGCGTCAGCTCGAAACTCCACTAGACGATGCAACCATCATCATTTTGGATACTAGCGCTACGAGCTATACCCGCACTTCGTTTGAGCGAGCCGCAGCAGCTGTCGCAAGCCTTGTTGCTGCATTTGCCAACGATGACAGAACTTTCCGATTGCTAATTTGTTCCAACCCAAACAGTCCAGAAATTTTCGATTCTGGAATCGGCAATGGCAAACGCTTCAGCGAATCGTTGCTCGACGAACTTGCTGCAATTGAACCAGACCCAACGGTTGATCAAAGTGCCATGCTTGCTGGCCTCAATGCATGTCTGATTCAAAACAAGAACCACGAACTCAACCGTGATCCTTGTAGGCGGGGATCCAAGAGATCTGACCTCTGTAATGAACTCACTTAAAGCGAGCACATCTGCGGTTATGGGTGTTGCCTTTATCAGCGGAAGATACGACCAGACGAGTCTGATACCCAACATGATCTTCGTAAATGAAGCCGACTCATTTCAAAAAATATGGCAGGCCAATATCGGAGCTTTGTCATGATCGAACAAGTCGACAAGAGAGAAGGTGCTAGAGAGAAAGAAAACGTGAAGCAAGCCGCTGCGCATCCGGCAATTGAAATATCGCTGATCTTGCTTTCGGTCAGCACCGTCGTGAGCCTTACGCACCTCTTTACTGAGAATGCATATCTTGGCCCAGCCATTTCTTCTCTCGTTATTACACATGTAATTGCGATGGTAACTAGAAGACTGGGGTTTTCGATTCCGGTAACTTTATTTGCAGCAGCATCGGTGATGGTCCTGATGATTTCGTGGTTCGTACTTCCATCTACAACCCTCGCCGGCATTCCAACTCTGACAACAATTTCTGAAGTTGTATCAGAACTTCAGAGAGCTTGGGATGGGTTTCAGTTGCTTGTGGCCCCGGCGCCGATGATGCCCGGATTTGTCATCGCCGTGATGGTTGGTGGGGCGATCATCTCCTTGGTCGCAGATATCGCTGCTTTTCGTGTTAACGCCCCGGTGGAAGCCGGCGCACCCGCATCTGCCCTCTTTGTCTTCGGCGCCGTGCTCAGCCAAACCAATAAAACTGGAAGCCATAACCTGACCACAATTTTGTTCTTGTCGTCACTCGGCGCTTACTGGCTCGCACAAAACGCTTATGGGAATCAAGCCAATCAGGATGCCCGTCTTTTAGATGCGATATCCAAACGAACGCTTCTAATTGCCGGAGGATCTATTGGCCTAGCAAGCATAGTTTTGGCGGCCGTCGTTGGGCCTTCTATCCCCGGTATGGGCAATAACGCGATAATCCCCTGGCGAGATGGTGATCGCAACGATCCGGGATCTCGAATCACGGTAAGCCCACTTGTAGATATCAAAACCAGGCTGGTCAACCAGTCTGATGTCGAGGTCTTTTCTGTACGCAGTGAGGCCCGCAGTTATTGGCGCTTGACTTCATTGGAACGATTTGACGGAAGAATCTGGTCCTCAGAAGGTCGCTACAGCAAGACTGACGGCAAGTTGCCCATATCACTCGCGCCAAGCCAACCTACCGCCAATAAAACCGTTACCCAGAAGTACAAGATCGGAGCATTGTCATCAATCTGGCTGCCGGCAGCATTTACTCCAATCGCGATCAATGGCACACCGGCTCGCTATGACCCAATTTCTGCAAGTCTGCTCACCGAGAACGAGACGGCAAATGAGTTGACTTATGAGGTGACCTC
>CAYGGL010000168.1:0-3576 GCA_964349215.1 uncultured Acidimicrobiaceae bacterium
GCTCTAGACGGCCCATGATGCCAAAATCGAGAATTGCCACCCGTCCGTCTGGAGTAATGAACAGATTGCCTGCGTGAACATCGCCGTGAAACAAGCCGTATAAAAGGCTTCCTTCTATCCAAACCCGCACAGCTTGCATGCCAACGTCAAGAGTGTTTTCAGGCATGTCAGCGCTGGTGGCGACTACGTCTACCGGCGCCCCTTCAAGGAAGGTCATGACAAGCACATGCTCGCTGATCATTGCCTCTATCGGAGTTGGAACAATAACTCCGCCGTTTGTGTCGCTGATCTCCAGGTTCTTTGCAAACTCAGCCATGTATGCAGCTTCGTTACGAAAGTCGATTTCAGAATGAAGCGTTACGGCAAAGTCGTCAATAACAGAAACCGGTTTGGCGAGGCGGCCAATGGCAGTCATGCGTTCAATTGCCGATGCACCAAAGCGCATAAGACGAAGATCACGCTCGATCTTTTTCCTGAGATTAGGGCGAGCAATCTTGACCGCTACTTTTCTTCCGTCGTGAAGCCATGCCTGGTGCACTTGGGCAATTGATGCTGCAGCTATTGGTTCTGGATCGAATTTGGCAAATAACTCTTCAACGGGAGCACCGAGTTCAGCCTCGATTGTTCGTAAAGGGTGTTCGGGACTTTCGGGTGGCAATGAGTCCAACAGGTGGCGCAACTCGACAGTCAGCTCTTCGGGAAACAGCCCGGGACTTGAAGCAATGAGCTGGCCGAACTTGATAAATGAAGGCCCGAGTTGGGTAAAGCTGCGTCTTAGCGTGATTGCCAGGGCCTGAGGGCCTCCCCGTTTCTTTCGAGTCATCCGGGGAGCTTCTTGAATTGCAGAAACAACTCCGTAGTACACAAGGACGCCCATGATCTTTAAAAGCCGCCCGATGTCTCCTGGCTTTATACGACCAAGAACTACTCGTTCCTCACTCAATAGCTGACCCCCCGGACGGCTCTTAGAAGTTCTCGATCGCGATCGTAAACTCTTCTGCTATATCTTGGCTATGGCTACCTATGAATTTCTTTCTGATGCTTGGTTTCAAGAGGTCGATCGCTTACGTGAGCCTTTGATTGCGCTCGAAGACAGGCCGATGAATATTCGTATTCCCGATGCCCCTGGGGGCGAGAAGTACTTGCACATTGCAGGCCTGGATATCGGCCAAGGTGCGCTTGATGCAGCGACTGCAACGATTGTCCTGCCATACGCTACGGCTCGGCGCATGCTCTTTGAAGATGATGATTTTGCTCAGGCCGGCATGAAAGCTGTCATGAGTGGCGAGATCAAAGTCGAGGGTGACTTGAGCGCCGTGATGGATCTGGCCTCGCCTCTATCAGATTCTGGACTGGACCCTGACGACCAACGTGTGCTCATAGCTATCATGCGAAAACGACTATCTGCCTTTACCGAATAGCCATTCAGGTCGCCTTCTTTATGGCCTTATGCCATAAATCTCCTGGAGTGCGGGTACGGTTATCGAACTATGTCACGAAGGATTGAGGTCGAACTTACCAGCGACAAGGGCGACGGCTCTTGGACTTGGCGCGCCGCAGGTGCTCGGCTGCCCAAGGGAGAACTTGATGGCGCATTACTATATAGCGGAGCAAAGGTCGGTGACGTTGTACGTGCCGATGCCGATTTTGATATTGATGGAATAACCATCCTTGCGGTCCTTGCGCCCAAGGGTGCACGAGCAACGCCTGAGACCCTCGAGATCATTGGACCAAAGCGTGATGAAGGTCCATTGGTGACTAGTCAACTTGTTCCTGGTCGAAAGGGAGATCGGGGCGATCGAGGTCCTAAAGGTGAACGGGGGGAACGCAAGCCCCGATCGTCTCGTCCAGGTGATGATCGTCCCGGGCGTCCTCGCCAAGGTGATGCCCAGCGGAGCGAACGAGCTGAGCGCCCTCAGCGGCCGGCCCCGCTGCCTGTTCGTGCAAAGGCCAAAAAATTACGTCCGGGTCGAGTCAATAGAGACACACTGATCGAGAGCTTGCCCGCGGAGCAACGTCCCATAGCTGAACAGGTGCTTGTCGGAGGGCTCCCAGCAGTGAGAAGTGCAATTGAGGCACAAAATACAAAAGCTTTGGCAGACGGTCTTCCCATGATTCCTGTTGACGCGGTACTCACTATGGCCGAGGGCCTTCTCCCCCGTCTTCAAGTTGCCGACTGGTTAGATCGTGCCGAGGCGGCTATGGCTGATGTGGAAGAACTATCGTTGCGAGATCTTCGTTCGGTTGTAACGAGCGCGGACGTGGTCCGTGATGAGGCAACCCGTGAACTTGGTGCTCAATTGCGAGAAGCGCTTGATCGTCGTATCAAACAAGAATCTGAACAGTGGCTCGCTGACCTGACTCAGTCGGTCAAGGCCGGCAGAGTTGTGCGATCGCTGCGTCTGACAGCTCGCCCACCCGATGCCTCAGTTTCTGTGCCTGCTGAGATATCTGAAACCCTGACGGTGGCTGTAAATAGCGCAATGGCATCAGACACACTTGCTGAGCGTTGGCTCATGTTGGTCGATGCCTTGGCTTTTTCATCTGTGCGCACAGAGGTTGTGCCTGTAGGAATTCCTAGTGAACCAAGCGAAGAGTTGTTGGCAATGGTTCGAAAACATGTCGCACGAATGCCAGGTGTGGCAAAAGCGTTCGGTATCGAGGCGCCCGCTCCTAAGGCTGCTCGGCGCTCATCAGCTACGAAGGAAAAGAAATCTCCTTCTGCTCCGATAGCTCCTCATAGAGAAAAAGCTCGGGGTCCCGCGGTTTTGGTGGGAGGGCGACGCATTCCTCCCCCGCCGCCTCCTCGCAAGGTTGTGGCTTCGCCAGAAGCTGTAGAAACCACCGAGGCAGAAACTACCGAGTCGACCTCGACAGAATAAGAGCTGAGGCCTTAGGGTCTGGGTTTATGGTCGACTTTGAACAACACGGACACGTCGCTGTCCTTACCATCAACCGCCCCGAAGCTCGTAACGCAATCAATGGTGAAGTCTCTGCTGCAATGGAGGCTCACTTTGATCGTTTTGAAGAAGACCCCGACTTGTGGGTTGGAATCATCGCCGGCGCGGGTCCGGTCTTTTGTGCAGGGGCCGATCTCAAGGCCGTATCTACTGGCCAGGCTGCAGGACTCATGACTGCCAAGGGCGGCTTTGCGGGTCTGTGCGCTCGTGAGCGAACCAAACCTCTGATCGCTGCGGTCAACGGCCCAGCCGTCGCAGGAGGATGCGAGATCGTACTTGCTTGTGACCTGGTGGTTGCCTCAACTGAGGCCAAGTTTGGGATACCAGAGGTAAAGCGCTCATTGGTCGCAGCAGGTGGTGGACTCTTTCGCCTTCCCCGTGCGATTCCTCGCAATCTCGCAATGGAGCTGGCTTTGACCGGTGACACAATTTCAGCAGAACGCGCCTATCAGCTGGGCATGGTTAATTCTTTGGTTGATCCTGGCAAGGCCGTTGAAGGCGCTCTTGATCTTGCTGAGAGGATTTGTGTCAATGCACCAATAGCTGTTCGTGAAAGCCGCAAGGTTGTCGCTGAGACGATTCTCGCTGACGATGAAACTGGATGGCGGCTAAGCAA
>CAYGGL010000169.1:0-3535 GCA_964349215.1 uncultured Acidimicrobiaceae bacterium
ACCGTATTTGCAATTGGCTCGGCATTCGCTTGGGACGCGGCATCGCTGATTAGCTTTCGCGTATTGGGGGCAGCGGCAGGTTCAGCCTGCGGGCCAGCATCAATGGCAATGATCAACTTGGTCTTTCCCGCCCATGAGCGTCCGCGGGCAATGGGGTATTGGTCGATGGTCGTTGCCGGTGGTCCAGTTCTTGGAGTGGTGGTTGGTGGGCCAGTGGTCGAAGCATTCAGCTGGAGATGGGTATTTATTGCGCAGATCCCCTTGGGCTTGCTTGCGATAGCTCTGGCCATCTGGGCACTGCCTGATAAATCGACTTCCGATAAGTCGACTTCCAATACCGAAGAACAAGTTAGCTCCTCTCATATCTGGGACGGCTTTGATATTCCCGGGGCACTTCTCTTGGCTACTGGAGTGACGAGTTTGTTGGTCGCTTTGAACAGAGGTTCCATCTGGGGATGGACCAGTGGTCTTGTGTTGGGAGGGTTTTGTCTCGGGTCAATCTTGTTGGTGTTGTTCGTGTACCAAGAAGGCCGCGCTGTCAGTCCGTTGATTAACCTTGCCTATCTGCGTGACCGCAATGTCTCAGCTCCCTCGATAACGCAGCTGCTTGCAAACTTCTCATACATGGGTGGATTTATCATCACCCCATTTTTTCTTGCAGATGCATTCGGTTATGGCCCTACGAGAATTGGTCTTATCTCGATATCTCGCCCGTTGGCATTTGCCATTGCCGGTCCTCTAGGGGGAATTTTGGCAGTACGAGCCGGCGGAAAGCGGGCTGGAATGATTGGGGCGTCGATGGTTGTGGCTTCGATGCTGGGTTTGGCATTGGTGGACCCAGGCATGAACGACGTGTTTGTGATGGGATCATTGGCACTGTCGGGTGTTGGTCTTGGCTTGATGTCACCGGCGATGGTTGCAACGGTTGCCAATGCAGTCGAATCTTCTGATCTAGGAGTCGTAGGGGCGACACAACAACTTGTGGTTCAGATAGGCGTTGTCGCCGGAATCCAATTGCTTCAGACCACCCAAACTGGGTTGTACGACAAGGTTGGACTCGTTAGTTCGTACCACTGGGCTTATCTGCTTGGAGCATTCGTGGCAGGTTGTTCTGTGTTGTCTGCATCTTTGATTAAGACCTCACTATCCTCTTGATATGCAAGAAGAGATTGCAGCTCACGGTTCGTCCATGCACGGCGCCTTGATACCTGGCGCTGAGCCTCAATCTGTGGCTGTTGGGCCTGTAGGTGTTCTGGTGCTACATGGATTTACCGGGAACCCCTCGACCATGAGACCTCTGGCAGATGCGATCGTAAGGCACGGATATTCTCTGGAGCTGCCCCGACTGCCAGGACATGGCACTGTCATAGATGACATGTTGGAAACAAAGTTTTCTGACTGGTCAGGCGAAGTTGAGTCGGCATACTTAGCGCTTGCCGGCCGTTGCGATTCAGTGGTCGTGGTTGGGCTTTCAATGGGAGCAATGCTCACCTGTTGGATCGCTGCTCGTCATCCAGAAGTGGCCGGCATCGTTTGCATCAACCCGATGGTCGCCCCTCAAGAGCCATTGATGGTCGAGATGGTTCAACAAATGCTTGATGCAGGCGAACTCATCGCACCCGGGGTTGGTTCGGATATAGCTGACCCGGAAGGCCATGAATCGGCCTATCTCGGAACTCCTCTTAGGCCCGCACTTACGCTATTTGATGCAATTGACGAGCTGCAAGATGACCTGGCTTCTATCAGATGTCCACTGTTGTTAATCACAAGTCGAAATGATCATGTTGTGCCTCCTTCAAATAGCGATCACCTTGCCGCTGCAGTTTCAGGGCCGGTACAACGCATTTATCTAGATCGCAGTTTTCATGTAGCGACTCTTGACTACGACAAAGACGAGATTGCCGCCGAGGTGATTACGTTTATCGAGTCAGTTACAGGCTCCATTTCCGCTCCAGGGTGAGATTCCAGCACCTCCTGGTGTAGAGGCGGGCCCTGGTCGGTCTACGATGCCAACATGTCCGAACGAATAACGATCGCCGAAGTCGCACATGTCGGCGAGCTTGCCCGACTGGAACTTAGCGAAGACGAGTTGCACCTGTTTACCGGCCAGTTGGCCGCGGTATTGGAACACGCACAAGACGTCGCTGCACTCGATACCGAGGGAGTTGCTCCAACAGCTCACCCCTTGCCTGTACGTAACGTCTTTCGACAAGACATTGTGCGTCCCAGCCTCGATCGAGATGAGGTTATGGCTTGTGCGCCTCAGGCCGAGGAAAACAGATTTAGAGTCCCTCCCGTATTGGGAGAAGAGCCTTGATGTCCGCTCTCGGTGACTCAGTCGAATCTGCTTTTGAGATTGCCAGTGCAGTCAGAGCAGGCAGCCGAAGCGCTCGTGAAGTTCTCGAAGATCACCTTTCGAGAATTGCCGAAAATGAAGGCGAGATACATGCATTCGTAACAGTGCTTGCAGACGAGGCCCGTATCGCAGCCGATGCCGTAGATGCTCAGGTGTCTGCAGGTATCGATCCTGGACCACTCGCCGGTGTGCCCGTAGCGATTAAGGACAATTTATGCACGCGTGGGGTGGAAACGACGTGCTCGTCTCGCATTCTTCAGGGATGGCGCCCTCCCTACAGCGCAACAGTTGTCGAACGCATGATGAGTGCGGGTGCGGTGATGGTTGGTAAGACCAATCTTGATGAGTTCGCAATGGGTTCTTCGACCGAGAACTCTGCCTTTGGTCCGACTCGCAATCCCCATGACACCACCAGGGTGCCTGGCGGTTCCAGCGGAGGCAGTGCAGCTGCAGTTGCAGCTCAATTTGCTCCATTGTCGCTGGGGTCTGACACGGGCGGTTCAATTCGTCAGCCCGCTGCCCTTTGTGGAGTCGTGGGAGTCAAGCCTACATATGGGCTAGTGAGTCGATATGGCTTGATTGCATTCGCCAGCAGCCTTGATCAAGTCGGTCCTTTTGCTCACAGCGTTTTGGATGCTGCCATTTGTCTCGAAGTTATTGCCGGACATGACGCGCTGGACTCAACCTCTCTCGCAGAGCCCGCGCCCAGCTTGGTTGCTCAGCTCGATCAAGGTGTCGATGGGCTCAAGATCGGTATCGTCTCTGAGTTGATGGGCGAGGGCATAGCTCCCGATGTGAGAAAGAGGGTTGAACTCGCCACGGAGGCACTGGCGAAAGCCGGCGCATCCGTCGAAGAAGTGTCCGTTCCGGCCACCAGCTACGGCCTCTCTGCCTATTACCTGATCCGTAGTTTTAATTTCGTGAACTATTTTACCATCTGTTGAAACAATCGTAGCCGTAGTTTTGCGAGAAAATCCCCAAATATCATCGTAACGTAAGGCATAGGTCACCCCTTTGATCAAATCATCAGCGGTAGAATAACCATCATCATCCAGCCCTGCTGGATCCTCAAAGCGAGTATTATACATTCCCAGTTCTAAAGCTTTAGCATTCATCTCCGCCACCAAATCGATACTCCGACTAGCTGCATAATCACGTAAGGCATAAGCGGCATCATTC
>CAYGGL010000170.1:0-3476 GCA_964349215.1 uncultured Acidimicrobiaceae bacterium
AGAGCTACAACCGAAGGTGCATCTGCGATTCAAGACGCAGCAGTTGGTCTTGGAAGCGTAGCAAACGAACTACAGGCACTGGTTGGTGTAATCAGATCTAACGAGCGATCAACAATGACAGGTTCAGGCTTTGGTGGTCACCGAGGGAGCGAAAAAGAGACTGAAGAGCCAGTCATGACTGAGTCGTCATCAAATTGGTAACGGGTTTGATTGATTCCTTGAATATCTGGCGGTTCATCAGACAGGTACATAGCAAACAAATGGTATGCGATCTCTACGGGAGGGCAGAGGCGTGAGCGAAATGGACGAAGTGGTTCAAGAGTTCTTGGTTGAGAGCTATGAGAATCTTGACCAACTTGATCGAGATCTGGTGAGTCTTGAAGACAATCCGAGCGATAGTCAGATTTTGGGCAGTATCTTCCGAACTGTTCACACCATCAAAGGAACGTGCGGCTTTCTTGGTTTCACCCAGCTCGAGGCGGTAACACATGCTGGTGAGAATCTACTCAGTGCTCTTCGAGAAGGTGAGCTCACGATCAATCCTGCGATTACCAGTGCCCTCTTAGCCCTTGGTGACGCGACGAGACAGATCCTTGCTTCAGTTGAGGCCACCGGGGATGAGGGAGATGGCGATTACTCAGAGTTGGTATCAAGGCTTACTGCCTTGCGAGCCAGCGAGATGGTCAGTCAGGTAACTGAAAATAGCCCTGACGAAAATAGCCCTGTCGATGAGGAAGCGCTAAGCGGTTCTCGCATAGGAGATATTCTTGTTGATGAAGGAAGGGTGACTCCACAAGATGTGGAGCTGGCTGTCACCGAACAATCTTTGGGTGATGAGCGCCCGATTGGAGCGATCCTTATGGAACACGGAGTTGCAGGTTCAGACGCCGTCGGTGAAGCACTCCAGAGTCAAGCAGAATTGCGCGGAGGTGCAGTTTCAGAAGGCTCAATTCGAGTGGACGTTGGTTTGCTCGATGGCCTGATGAACCTTGTCGGAGAGCTTGTACTTGCCCGCAACCAAATTCTTCAGTTGGTAGCAAACGAACAAGACAATGATTTCCATGCCCCGGCACAACGTCTGAATCTAATAACTACAGAGTTGCAAGAAGGGGTAATGAAGACCCGCATGCAACCTATAGGGACTGTTTGGGGACGCTTCCCACGCGTGGTTCGTGATCTTGCGCTGAGTTGTGGCAAGCAGGTTCGTATCGATATGGAAGGTGCCGAGACCGAACTCGACAAGACCATTATCGAAGCCATCAAAGATCCACTGACCCATCTGGTTCGCAACTCGGTCGACCACGGTATCGAAAATCCAGAAGATCGTGCCTCGATTGGCAAACCTCGTGAGGGTCGCTTGACCATGAGGGCTTTCCACGAAGGTGGACAAGTCATCATCGAGATCAGTGACGATGGAGGCGGAGTAAATCCGATCAAGGTTCGTGATCGGGCGGTTGAGCGAAACATTATTTCGACTGATCAAGCTGCTCGCATGTCAGAGCGCGAGCTTTTAAACCTGATTTTCTTGCCGGGCTTTTCAACGGCAGCAGCAGTTACCAACGTGTCAGGTCGTGGCGTGGGTATGGACGTGGTCAAGACCAATATCGAGCGAATCGGTGGAACGGTAGATGTCCATAGCGAGATTGGTCGGGGTACCACTTTCAAGGTCAAGATCCCGTTGACCCTGGCGATCATTCCAGCCCTAGTAGTTACATGTGAAGAAGATCGCTATGCGATTCCTCAGATCAGCTTGCTTGAACTTCTTCGCCTCGATGGCGAACAGGCCAGACAGGGAATTGAGTACATTCATGGTGCTCCTGTCTACCGTTTACGGGGACGACTGCTTCCAATTGTTGATCTGGGCCATCAGCTACAGGGTGGAAACGGTATTGAGCATGGGCTACATGAAGATAGAGATGTAGTTAACGTCGTTGTCTTGCAAGCTGACGATCGTCAGTTTGGTTTGATTGTCGACGACATAAACGACACTCAAGAAATTGTTGTAAAGCCGCTTGGTCTCCAAGTAAAGGACGTTCCAATCTTTGCGGGAGCCACCATCATGGGCGATGGACGTGTGTCGCTCATTCTTGATGTATTGGGTATCGCACAACAGTCAGGTGTTGTGACCGAGGCGCGTGAGCGTGCGTTGCTCGAGCAGTCGACGAACCTGAACGATCTGCAGGCAAATACTCAGACCCTGTTGCTGGTAAGTGTTGGAGACGATCGACGGGTGGCGGTTCCACTTTCGGAGGTTGCACGACTAGAAGAGTTCCCTCGTATTTCGATGGAACGTTCCGGTATGCACGACGTGGTCCAATATCGGGACGAAATTCTGCCGTTGGTTCATCTTGCTGACGTGCTAGGTATGGGCGCTTATTTCCCAACACCAGGAGAGGACGGTTCTGGTGAAGATGAGATGATCAACGTCGTTGTGTACTCCTACCAGGGTCACAGCGTGGGCTTGATGGTGGGTGCAATCCTCGACATTGTCGAAGAACAGCTAACCATGGGTCCTGACGGGAGACTACCGGCTTCGGTGGTTGTCCAGGGTCGAGTGACCGATCTGATTGATACCAACGCAGCCGTTGCCTCGATGCAATTGTTTGATGACGAGCGGGCCTTTCAGGCTCAGGGGGTTTAACAATGAGTGAAGAGAACCAGTACTGCACATTCATTCTTGATGATCTGTTGTTCGGAGTTGAAGTGAAACAAGTCCAAGAGGTCATCAGGTTTCAAGAGATGACCCGTGTTCCACTGGCTTCCAATGTTGTTGATGGCCTTATTAACTTGAGAGGGCAAATCGTTACGGCCCTCGATCTGCGTAGGCGACTAAATCTGCGTGATCGTTCCGAAGGCGAATTGCCAATGAATGTGGTGATTCGCACCGATGGAGACTTGGTCTCTTTGTTGGTTGACGAAATCGGCGATGTGGTTGAAACAGATGAGTCACTATTCGAGCGTCCCCCCGACACGCTTAGCGGTTCTGCCCGCGACCTGATCACTGGCGCCTACAAGCTTGAGAACCGTCTGTTGTTGGTGCTTGACACTGCTAAGGCAGTGTCACTTAATGGTATGAGCCTCACTCTTACCTAAGGACTCCGCTGCCCAAGTATTCCTCGACGGATTTCAGAAAACTTTTTACTTCTATCGGCTTGGTTATGTAATTCTTTGCTCCCATTTCAATCAATCGTTTGGCCTGCCCTTGTGAGGCATCAGCGCTGAGTATGACCACGGGAATATTCTTGGTATCTGGATCTTCTGACAACTTTCGTAAAACTTCATCCCCATCTATTCCGGGAAGGTGAAGGTCTAACAAGACCAGGTCGGGCTTGCGAGATTTGGCAATTTCGAGTCCGGTCGTACCTTCAGTCGCAGTCAGCAACTCGGTATTTGGTCGGCAGGCAAGCACGCGACGAAGAAGGGTCATATTGGAAGGGTTGTCCTCAATATAGAGAACTAACGACTGCTTACTATCC
>CAYGGL010000171.1:0-514 GCA_964349215.1 uncultured Acidimicrobiaceae bacterium
GACTTAAGCACATGACTGACGGTTTCGCTCGCTTTCATGAGTGGGGTCAGATCCGGGCGCTTGTGTTCGTCGATCGGGGTCGGGACAGTGATGATGAAGCAGTTGCACAGGCGCAACTCGTCGACCTGAGTGGTGAAGCGTAGGCGTTTTGCCTCACGAAGTTCGTAGGGCTCAGTTTCGCGCGTGTGATCGTGCCCGTCCCGCAACTCGGCGATACGCGTTTCGTTTATATCAAAGCCAACGACCGGGCGCTTCTTGCCAAATTCAACGGCAAGCGGGAGACCGACATAACCCAAGCCTATGATTGCCAATCTGACATCAGTAAGATTCATTGCATTAGGCATTTATGCCCAGCAACAGGTCTCTTGATCCTCACTTGATTTTCAGATCCTCCAGGCCGCCCCCATTCGCAAGGTGAGCCTTTACCCACAGCGGTCTGGGACCCTTGCCCCCAGCCCAGGTTTGCTCAGGATGGGCGGGGTTGGCATACCTTGGTTCTCCTTTTGGGGTCGGA
>CAYGGL010000171.1:524-3468 GCA_964349215.1 uncultured Acidimicrobiaceae bacterium
TTGTGTTGGAGTTCCGCAAGTTGTGCGTCAATTTGTGCAATGGAATCTGGTAGTTCTGACATAACCTTTCCTCTCATTTAACAGTGGAAGTAACCGCGATACCAGTCGACAAAACGGCCGACACCAACATCAATAGGGGTTGCTGGCTTGTAATGGAACTGTTCGACGAGGTCATCGACATCTGCGTAAGTGTCCGGCACATCGCCGGACTGTAGGGGCAGGAATTCCCTAGTCGAGGTCTTGCCCAATACTTTCTCCAGCGCGGTGATGTAATCCATGAGTTCAACCGGCTGGTTGTTGCCGATATTATAAACACGCCAAGGAACGACACTAGTGCCGGGGTCAGGGGTAGCGCCATTCCAGTCCAGGTTTGGTTGTGCTGGTCGGTCGAGAACGCGGACCACACCTTCGACGATGTCGTCGACGTAGGTGAAATCGCGACGGTGCTTGCCGTGATTGAAAACTTGAATCGGCTCCCCAGCCAGGATGGCCTTGGTGAACTTGAAGAGGGCCATGTCAGGCCGTCCCCAAGGGCCGTACACCGTGAAGAAGCGCAGGCCGGTCGTTGGTAGCTTGTAAAGATGGCTGTAAGAATGGGCCATCAGCTCGTTTGCCTTCTTGGTGGCCGCGTAAAGACTCAAGGGGTGGTCGACGTTCTGGTGAATCGAAAATGGCATGGCCGTGTTGGCGCCGTAAACGCTGGAACTGCTTGCGTAAACAAGGTGCTCGATGTTGTTGTGGCGGCAACCTTCAAGGATGTGGGCAAAGCCGACGATGTTGCTGTCGATGTAGGCCATTGGGTTTTGAATTGAATAGCGCACGCCCGCTTGGGCGGCGAGATTGACGACGCGCCGTGGCTTGTGGGTGGCAAAGGTGGACTCAATGGCTTTGCGATCAGCCAGGTCGATGCGCAGATGCGTGTAATTGGGGTGTTTGCTGTGTCGGGAAAGCCGAGCTTCCTTGATGGCAGGGTCGTAGTAATCGTTGTGGTTGTCTATGCCAATGACGGTATCGCCACGCTCAAGCAGACGCAGGACGAGGGTGGATCCGATGAAGCCGGCGGCGCCGGTGACGAGGACTTTCATGGGTTTTGGCACGCTACCGCCATGCCCGTGCATTTTGACGCACAGCAGATGCTTACTTCATTCATTTTCCAACCTGGTTGATCGGAACGATCCGGTGCAAGCAGATACTACTTATTGCGATTCAATTCAACTCTCAGTTGACAACCTGCAACTGATGGTGACTCAGGGTCACCCGAGCATCGTGCCCCAAGAGATGCATCAGAACGACAATTCTTTCTTGCGAAATGCTCGATACCAAGCCTTCCATCCCCGCCAAGGGGCCATCGACCACCAAGACACTTTCACCATTCCTGAAGGGACTGATTTCTTCAAGACCGGCTTCGTTTTGGCGGGTCTCAAAATCCCGAATGTTTTTTAGAACCTCATGCCGCAAAACAGCGAGAGTCTGGCCAAAGCGCACAACGGTCGTAACCCCCAGGGTACAACCGGCGCGATAGAGTGGTCAGTAGAAGCTGGCTGAAAGAACAGGTAGCGGGGAAAGAGCGGTTCAAGGTGCATCTCCTGGCATCTGTGCCTGCTGCTGCGTTTCAAGACTCTTATACGCGGCAGATAGACCGCATAGCCCTGCCGGGCAAGGTTCTCGCAAGCGACCTGCTCCTGATGTACCTTGGTATGTGCGACATACCAGAATTCATCTACTGTCGAGGAATCTGGACCGGCATCGTCGCCAATCAGATTCAAGATCGGGCCCGGAGCTTTGAGATCAGTAGGGCCCATTTCAGAGACAGTCATGGCCGATTGACCCGATCAGGAACCAAGTTGATATTTTCCTTTCTCAGTTCCTTGAGTTCGGCTTTCAATGCAATGTACTCAGCCTCTTTACGCGCAAGATAGTCACGGGTCAATAGAACGCGGTTGCTGATGCCTTCGGGAGTCAGCAAATAGGCAATCTTGTTGAGCCTGTCGCCAGCCTGCCGGAAACTCTCAATCTTCACGAAGCCTTTGTCCACCAGTGCATTGACCTGGAAGTTAATCATACCTAAACTGATCCCCAAGGCTTTCGCAAGACCTCGCTGCGAAATCTCTGGTTGCCTCTCTATTATCTTGAGAATGCGGAAATGAGCTTCTTCTTGAGGCGTCATGGTGGAATGGGTAAATCGTTTACTATCAAACCATGTTCGGTATTGAACGACGAATTGTAAAGAGGGACAGGATGGAAAGCAACTCTATTTCAAACTGGATATCACTCCTGACGCGCTCGCACACCGACGATCTCATTGAAGTGACTGACATGGGCTTGTTCGTCAAAGCCGGGCGAGCGTATTTTTCGAGCTAGGCCAGGACTCTGAAGAGAACGAAATTGCAATGCGATCTATCTTCGCAAATCGTTAGCGACGATTTTGTGGTAAAGGATTCGAAGGACAGTCGCCATAGTGTGAAGATTGAAAATATGTCCAAACCGCGAATCCTGATTGCGTTGAATACGACGTGGAATCTTGCAAACTTCCGGGCAGGCTTGATCCGGGCATTCATGGATGCTGGTTACGACGTGATCGCCGCTGCTCCTCCCGACAGCCATGTTAATCGAGTCAAGGCGCTAGGCTGTCGCTATGTGCCATTGCCGATGGACAATCAAGGTACGCACCCGGGCCGCGATTTGTTACTATTGTGGCGATTTTTCCTATTGTTGCGACGTGAGCGACCTCACGTATTGCTTGGGTACACCGTCAAGCCTAACGTCTATGGCTCCCTGGCAGCGCATGCCTTGGGTATTCCAGTGGTCAATACTATTGCTGGCCTCGGCGCTGTGTTTATTAAGGACAGTTGGCTAACTCGATTGGTTCGGGGGTTGTACAAAGTGGCTTTGTCGCGTTCGGTTAAGGTATTCTTTCAGAATGAGGATGATCGACGACTATTTG
>CAYGGL010000172.1:0-3451 GCA_964349215.1 uncultured Acidimicrobiaceae bacterium
TGTTGACGAGTGTTTCTGTAGGGGCCCTAAGTGTCTACCTATTGACACGGTTCGCCACTGACGATGCCGGCTTCCAGTTCACAACGCAACATATGTGGGTAGAGCAGCTGGGTATTTCATGGCACCTTGGCGTCGATGGCATTTCTCTTTTCTTAGTTGTTCTCACAGGACTTCTATTTCCACTGGTATTAGTGGGCGTTGACCCCCATCACGACATAAAGCCCTATACGGCCTGGATGCTTTTGTTAGAAGCCGGGTGCATGGGTGTGTTCTTGTCGCTCGATCTCTTCTTATTCTTTGTGGCGTTCGAGATAGTTCTGGTCCCCATGTACTTCTTGATTGGCGGTTGGGGATACACAGAGCGCGTGTATGCAGCCCTTAAGTTCTTCTTGTTCACGATGGCCGGTTCGGCATTGATGCTCGTCGGCATCCTCACGCTCGTGTTCCTCTATCAGCGCGATACCGGAGTTCTAACCTTTGATCTGGTGACCTTGGCAGAGGCCCAGTCTGTTGTACAAGGCACAGCGCGTTGGCTGTTCTTGGCGTTCGCTTTGGCCTTCGCAGTAAAAATTCCGCTTTTCCCCTTGCACACTTGGTTACCTGACGCACACACACAGGCACCAACTGGAGCTTCAGTCATTCTTGCCGGCGTGATGCTCAAGCTCGGTACCTACGGCCTCTTGCGCTTTGGTCTATACCTTTTCCCCGAGGCTTCATCGTATTATGCCCCTCTACTGGTGACTCTTGGAGTGATTGGAATCATCTACGGAGCAATAGTTGCCGCGATGCAGCGAGACCTTAAACGTCTGGTTGCGTATTCATCGGTTGCACACTTGGGCTTCATCGTTCTCGGAACTTTTGCTTTCACCACTCAAGGTCTTGAAGGCGGAATTCTTCAGATGGTCAATCACGGCATATCGACCGGGGCTCTGTTCTTGTTGGTTGGAATGATTTACGAACGGCGACACACACGTGAGATTTCTGAATTGGGCGGCCTTCAAAAGGCAGCTCCGATTCTTGCTGTCATATTCACTGTCGTTATGTTCAGCTCGATCGGACTGCCTGGTTTAAATGGTTTTGTCGGTGAGTTCTTAGTTCTCATCGGTAGCTTTGAGACACGCAGATGGTGGGCCGTCATCGCGGCCAGTGGGGTGATCTTGGCTGCCCTGTACTTACTGTGGGCTTATCAGAGGGTCTTTCACGGCACACCGGAAGGTGAAAATGCCTCTATGCCAGACCTCACATGGCGAGAGGGTTTAGTGCTGGCTCCGCTTTTAATCGCAATAGTCGGTCTCGGTGTCTATCCAAAGCCGATGCTTGATCGCATTGAGCCCTCAGTTGAACGTCTCATTGATCACATTGATAAATACAGTGACTTCAATCAGCCTCGCGTAATATCGACACCATCTTCCGTTCGGCAGGAGACTGGGAAATGATCGCCACCAAGTTTGCCCAGATCTCTGATCCTTTGGTGCTTCCAGAGGTGGCATGGTCTGCAATGACGCCCCTTCTAATTCTGATTGTCGGCGCACTTGGACTTTTGGTCATCACAGCACTTACTCCCAAGAAACTTCCTGTTGGATTTTTTACTCTTTCCACCGTGGCGATTGCTTCTAGCGCTGCAGCAGTGGCATTTAGCTCTTGGGATCGAGTAACAGATCCAGATCAAGGTCCGTATACGGCCATAGCCGGTGCGATAACTGTAGATGGGTTCTCAGTCCTGCTCTCCACCCTATTGGCGACCATCGTTGTTTTGGTTGCCTTGCTGGCAGATGGATACTTGCGTCGCGAAAACACCCACGCACCAGAGTTTTATGTACTCGTTCTGCTCTCGGCTTCTGGCGGAGTGATGATGGCTCTTGCCAACGATCTCATTGTTATCTTCTTAGGCCTCGAAGTTCTATCTATCGCTCTTTATGTGCTCGCAGGTTTCCAAAGCAATCGTAAGGAGTCGCAAGAGTCGGCACTTAAATACTTCTTGCTCGGAGCCTTCGCATCAGCCTTCTTGCTCTATGGCATTGCCCTTATTTATGGCGCTACAGGCTCGACCAACCTAGGCGAGATCAACGGGTTCCTGGCTCGGAACTTGGCGGTTGATGAGGGTCTTTTGTTGGGTGGTCTGGTCATGTTGATCGTTGGGTTGGGCTTTAAGGTAGGCGTTGTACCTTTCCACAATTGGGTTCCAGATGTTTACCAAGGTGCTCCCACGCCGGTCACGGCTCTTATGGCTTCAAGTGTGAAAGTGGCAGGGTTCGCTGCGCTCTTACGAGTGATTGTCTCGGCTCTTCAGGTGCAAGCCCAGGACTGGAGACCGGCGATCTGGGCTATCGCAATTCTTACGTTGGTGGTTGGCCCTGTCATGGCTATTGTCCAAAGTGACGTAAAGCGGATGCTTGCTTATAGTTCGATCTCTCACGCGGGCTTCATATTGATTGGCCTTCAGGCATCCTCTGATCGAGGTACGGCCGGCGCAGTTTTCTACTTGGTCTCCTATTCCTTTATGGCTTTAGGCGCATTTGGTGTAGTCAGCTTGGTATCCAAACAAGGCGACATGGGTGTAAGCATCGAGCAATTTAAAGGCTTGTCCAAACGTCGTCCCGGCTTGGCTCTGGCATTTACCGTGTTCCTTTTAGGTCAAACCGGAGTTCCGCTTACGTCTGGTTTCATGGCCAAGTTCTCAGTAATTGGCGCAGCCGTTTCTTCGAGAAGTTATGCCCTTGCCATGGTCGCAATGCTGACTTCTGTAATTGGGGCTTTCGCCTATCTACGAGTGATCGTTGCAATGTATCTCGGCGACGAGGATGACCAATTAAGCGAGATCTCGCGCTTTGAGCGCCCCAGAATTCCAGCTGCCGCTGGAATCGCTCTTGGAATTTCCCTGGCTGTAACAATCGGAGTCGGCGTGCTTCCCTCTTACGTGTTGGACGCCGCCGATGACGCAGTGCCCGTAATGATCACACCAAGCCGATAAAAGATTCTGCTGAATGAAGATTCTGTAGGGCGTTATCTCGCTATATCTGTAGTCGAGTTTCGCCAGTTCAAGGTTTTGTTGGTCAAAATAAAGGGCATGAGGTTGGCGGGTACTGGGCGAGCAAAAAAGTAGCCTTGGCCCATCTGGCATCCCATTTGTTGAAGTCGTTCCAGTTGTTCCGAAGTCTCAATGCCCTCGGCAATCGGTGATGCGTTCATTTGATGAGCAAGTTCCATGATCAAATGGATCAGACGTATATCAGGCGAATCTCCTGAAAGAGATTTTACAAAGCTCTTGTCGATTTTAATGATGTCTACTGGGAACTGTTGAAGATAACTGAGCGACGAATAACCAGTTCCGAAATCATCTACTACTACTTGTAGCCCCGCTGTCCGAAGCTGATTCATGACGACACTAGTGTCTTCTTCGTCAACCATCGTTCGTTCTGTAATTTCCAGATGGATAGAGCCAGGCTTGATT
>CAYGGL010000173.1:0-3396 GCA_964349215.1 uncultured Acidimicrobiaceae bacterium
CCCGGTTCAGGGCCGCTCACTGCAAGCGGAAGCCCTGAGCAGACCTGTCGGCATTGCGTAGATAGATCGCTCCGCTGTCTATCCAAAAGGCGTCCGCAACATGTCCCACGGGTTGGTCAACCACCGCGTAGTCCGGGCGCAGGGTGAAATTCTGGTCGCCCAATATTGCCGTTACGGTGCCATCTGCTTTGTTGGTCATTACGATGCTGGGTATCGCCGCCTTGAAGGTCGAATTCAGCGTGTCCACATCCAGAAACGCAGGGAACAAGGCCTGAAGCGTTCCAAGATGATCGCGAAAAGCCAGGTAGCCAGTCGGGTCGCTACCGAAGCCGATGGTGAGCGTCGGATTGGCGGGCAGGCTGGCAGTTGCCCCGGGCATGACCACATAATGCCCCCCGCCCACCCGAACCTCGATCGCCCCGGTGGGTTTGAGATTCAAGGTTCCGTTGGCATCGGCGGCTTTGATGATCGACTGCAGGTCGCTGAAATAGCCCAAGGCACCCGACAGGCTCATCTGGATGCCACGGCTTGCCAGGGTATACGCCGCGCCCGCGGTCGCCGACGCACTGGTCGCGCTGAGTTGGTTGAGCTGCACCAGTACATCGCCCAGAGGGATCAGCCGGTGTATGGTCTGCCCCACGACATAGGTGACCACTCCGGTCGATTTGTCATAGCTCATCTGCCCGACTCCGGCGGTGTCGCCGACCAATCCCTTGATCATGTCGCGCAGGAGATCCTGCAAGGTCACCGTATTGTTGAACCGCGGCAAAGTCCCCTCAAGATTCGGAACCTTGGTCGACGTGTCCTTGGGTATCGCGGTCAGCGGCAATGGGTCGCCCGGCACCTGTTTCTTGCCTCCCAGGGATCCAAGGGCCAACTGATTGAGCGTGCCACTGGTATCAAGTTGGGTGTTCTCACCCTGGTACACAGTAACTGCAGTGGCAGTGGTTTGTCCGGGACCTTGATACTTGATCTTTCCGGTATCGACGAAAACTGCCGCAGTGGTGTCCGTCTTCTCCACAATTACCTTGTCGTCGATCGTCTGGGTGACGACGGATCCGACGGTCTTCTGGTTGGAGGACATCACCGAGATGGATATGTCGGCCGCAGGGGCGCTGATCTCTACGGTGCCCTTGGCGACCTCTAGTTGCGGCTGGTTGTTGACCGTTCTGACGACGAGTTGGGCGGCCCCCACCTGGTCGGTATAGCGCAGCGTGGTGGTGCCGGACGTGAAACTCACGGGATCGAGCGTCTCCAGCTTGACCAGTGCGTTTTCCGGGGCGGTGGGACTGAGCACGATTGGAGCCGTGGTCTTGCCCACTACCAGGGCACCTGTAGTGTCGACGCTCAAGCCAACACCTGGATTAGACACCACATCCTCGGGTTTCGTGATTGGAGTGACTGTGCCACTCGGGGTGACGATGGGCGCCTTGACGGTGACCGAAGCGGCCGCCGTCTTGGTAATGCCGTTCTCGGTATAGGCACCGCTAATGGTGACCTCGGTATCGGTGGTCACGCTGCCTGCGGTCAAATCGCCAGCGGATACGTTAAGCGCTGCGGTATTGCTTGATGATAGGGTCGAAGTGACCGTCTTTGTTGTTCCATCCGCATAGGTCGCCGTGGTAGCGCATGTACCTGATGTTCCATAGTTGATCGAAGACGGACAGGAAAGTGCGATTGCTGACAAGGCAACTGATGCCTTGGTCGTCGTGGCCGTGACCGACGAGGTCTGAGCCGAGCAGTTGTTTGCTTCATCACAGGCCGCCAAAGTGTAGCTGTAAGGGGTCGATTCGCTGAGCCCGGTATTGCTTGTGGCGGTCACGTTGCCGAGTACCGCGATCAATACCCCCTCGCGATAGACTCTGTAGGACACGACACCCGAGCTCTCGCTCGGCGCCGTCCAGGCCAGATCGATCTGGCTGGAACTGGCCGCGGTTGCGACGAGGCCGGCAGGAGCGGTCGGCGCTTGCGTGTCGGCAAATCCTGTCGGCATGGCGATCTGAATGGGCCGACTTCGGTGGCTGATGGTGCCATCACCGAGTTGGCCATACAGGTTGTGGCCCCAGGACCACAGACTTCCATCCGACTTGAAAGCGACGGTGTGCGCGTAGCCCGCCGCGAATGACGTCACACCGGTGTCGATTTGAACCGGGCTCGCCTGATTGACAAGGCTTCCGTCGCCGAGTTGTCCAAAGTCCTTGTTATAACCCCAGGCCCATAGCGTATTGTCCGCCTTCAGGGCAACCGTGTGTGCTGCACCCACGGTCACCAGACTAAAACCCGTGGCGACCTGAACCGGGGTATTTTGACTGGTGATGGTCGTCGACCCAATGCCGAGCTGCCCATTGGCATTCGAACCCCATGCCCACAGGCTGCCATCAGTCTTAAGGGCAACCGTGTGAGCCTGCCCTGCTGCGACCGAAAGGAAGCCAGTGCCAACCAATACCGGGCTGTTGCGATTAGTCCTGGTGCCGTCGCCAAGTTGCCCGCTGCTGTTAAGTCCCCAAGCCCAAAGACTGCCGTCGCTCTTTAGCGCAACCGTATGCTGGTAGCCCGCGGCGACTGAAATGAAGTTCGAGTCCGTGCCTATCCTGACCGGTGCCGAACTATCGGTGGTGGTCCCGTCGCCGAGTTGTCCATAGTAGTTGAAGCCCCAAGCCCACAGGCTGCCGTCGCTTTTTAGCGCCACCGAGTGCAATTCTCCGGCCGACACCGAGGAAAAACCGGAACCGATCGACCCCGGGCTATTCCGGTTGGTTAACGTGCCGTCGCCCAACTGTCCGTATGCGTTGAACCCCCATGCCCAGAGTGTGCGATCCGGTTTCAGCGCAAGGGTGTGCTTGGAACCTGCCGCAATTGCGCTATAGCCAGACGCAACTTGCTTCGGTACCGAACTCAGGTTGGTTGTCCCGTCACCAAGTTGTCCGTCGCCGTTTCTCCCCCAAGCCCACAGCGTGCCATCGGATCCGATGGCGAAAGTATGATAGCCACCCGCCGTGACGGCCATGGCGGCCTGCGTGGTTAATAGCAGAAGCAGGATCAGCACGCCGCATCTATTCACGAAGCCGCGTGGTTGTCTGGGATTCAAGACAGCAAACAGCGAATCGGAGGGTAGATTAGTCTTCATGGTGTCGTCACTCTCGCGCAGATGATAACTGCCGAAAAAACAAATTGCTGCTCTGTTTATAGCAACTTTACCCAGCTATTCAAAGGAACGTCGGCCTCAACAATCCAAAAAAGATAAATAGTCTGCGGATAGGAAAATGTGAATTAACCAATCGTTCGATGAAATCCGCTGCCGCTTGAATCCCCTTATCACTCCCACTCGATCGTCGCCGGCGGTTTGCCCGAGATGTCATAGACCACGCGATTGATGCCGCGAACTTCATTGATGAT
>CAYGGL010000174.1:0-3391 GCA_964349215.1 uncultured Acidimicrobiaceae bacterium
AAACCTTGTCGCAGGGCACACCGACTTGTCGCCCTTTGCGGTCGGTAAGCCAAAGCATTCCCGTGCCTGTCGACAACACTTTTTCGATCTCGGCACGAAGCTTCTTAACATCAGTCTTGTCTTCGAGCTCGATGTCGATTTCCTTGGGCAAATACGTCACTCCAATGCGCACATCCACGACATGATCTCCTCTTTATTTGGTGAAACTCTGATCAGCATAGATGCCAAGCGGCCCAACAGTCCTCAAATCGGGTGGGAGCTAAACAATTTTCAGGGCGGCGTTGTAGCGACGACGGGGAGCGAGTTCTTCGATTTGCTTGGCCAAGTTGGTAAAAACTTGTGATGCTTCGCTCATCGGTTCGGTAATGGTGATGGGCCGACCAGTATCTCCGCCCTCGCGCAACTCAGATACCAACGGAACCTGGGCCAATAGAGGCACTTCCAAACGTTCAGCCAGCGATTGTCCGCCGCCTTGGCCAAACAGTTCGTAACGCTTTCCATCATCTCCAACGAACCAACTCATGTTCTCGATCACGCCTCGCACTGGAATGTTGATGTGATCACTCTTGAACATCAGCCCTGCTCGCTGGGCAACACGCTGTGCTGCAGGCTGAGGGGTGGTGACTATATAGGCCTCTGAGCGGGGCAAGAAACTTGCCAGCGAAAGGGAAATGTCACCGGTTCCCGGGGGCATGTCGATTACCAAATAGTCAGGATCGCCCCAATAAAAGTCGGTGAGGAACTGTTCTAAAGCCTTGTGCAACATGGGCCCACGCCAAACCACAGGCTGATCCTCACGTACAAAGAATCCAATAGAGGCACAGGTAACGCCGTGAGCTTCAGGGGGAAGAATCATCTTGTCGTCAAGCACCGTTGGCGGACGATCGATGCCCAGCATGGCGGGAACCGAGAAACCCCAAACATCTGCATCGATCAGTGCGACTCGCTTGCCTTGTTGGGCCAATGCAATAGCAAGGTTGACCGTGACCGTTGATTTACCAACGCCGCCTTTTCCAGATGCGATCAATAACACCCGGGTGTTGCTCGATGGGTCGGCGAAGGGAATCGCCCTGCCCTCGGCATGTCCATGCGCTTGGGTGGAACCTGCCGTAGAGGCCGGGTCACCATGCAGGCGAGTGCGCAGGGCAGTTAATTCTTCAGGGGTCATGGTCGTGAACTCAAGTGAGACGGCGTCGACCCCATCAAGTGCTTGTACTGCACCTGTTACACGGTTGGTGATCTCGTTCTTGAGCGGACAACCTGCCACCGTGAGTGCAATCAGCACATCGACAGACGATCCTTCAATAGCGACACGACGAACCATTCCAAGATCGACGATGCTCTTGTGGAGTTCGGGGTCTTCAACTGGACGTAGAGCATCAATGACTTGAGATTCAGTGATCGACATGATTCCTCCGGGGTTTCTCCTGGCGTTGGACCAATGAGAACTGCCTTTAGGTACAATACCTTGGTGCCAAGTGATCCCCTCGCCTCAGGGCCACTTACAGCTAACGAATTCTCATCGGTGGTTACTGCGATCACCTCGGCGTTTGGTGATCCGACTCGCCGACAGATCTATCTGTTCGCCCACGAGCACCCCGAGGGCGTGACCGCATCAGAAGTCGCAGAGCACTTCGTATTGCACACAAATGTTGCTCGCCACCATCTCGATAAATTGGCTGCAGGTGGTTACCTGGAAGTGAGAGTCGAACGTTCGAATAGCGGAGGAGCAGGCCGACCCTCTAAACGGTATGGAGCCGGTGAAGCAACCATGGCAGTTGACTTTCCGGTTCGCCAAGACGATCTGGTGATCACCTTGTTGGGCAGGGCACTCGCTCTATTGCCTCAGGACGTAGCCGAAACCATGGCCGAAGAGGTTGGCTATGAGTACGGCCAGGTGATGGCCGAGTCGCTATCGGCCGACGAAGGGCAGAAATCATTTCGTACAGCGCTTCATACAGTGGCCGATGCCCTGACTGCACATGGGTTTGCCGCTCATACTGAAAAACGTGGAAACTCGCTTGCCATCATTTCTGAACACTGTCCCTTTGGTGTAACTGCCGTGTCGTCGCCTGTGATCTGTGCAGTTGACCGTGGAATGGTCCGGGGCATGCTCAGTGCCCTTTATGGTGAATCAACAACTGCAACCGCAAGTTCCAGAGCACTTGGTGACAAGAACTGCGTCACTTCAATCTCCTCTTGAGAATCTCATACTGGGGCTAGCCCTTGAGTAAACGTCACTACCTTGATCACGCGTCGAGTACTCCATGTCGTCGCGAAGTCATAGATGCAATGGCGCCATGGTTTGTGACTAATGGTGACCCAGGGCGAATTCACCACGAAGGCCATGTCGTTCGATCAGCAATTGAGCAAGCCAGAGATCAGGTGGCGGCCTTGCTGGGTGCCCGTTCGAGAGAAGTTGTCTTCACTTCTGGAGCCACCGAGAGCTGCGTCTCGGCGACTTGGATGGCCACTGAAAGAGGTTCACACGTTGTAGCCAATCATGGCGAGCACTCAAGTGTGATTGAGTCGTCTGCTCGTCATGAATTGAGCATTGTTGGCTTAGATGGCATGGGTCGCGTATCGCCCGACGAGGTCATGGCGGCTGTGCGAGATGAAACGGCCTTGGTGCATATCCAATGGGGAAATCACGAAGTTGCAACCTTGCAGCCAGTTAGCGAAGTAGTTGCACGATGTCGCGAGCGAGGAGTGTTAACCCATATAGATGCCGCTTGTGCTGCGGGGCATGTACCAATTGACTTTGGCGCTATCGGGGCCGATCTCATGAGCATCTCGGCACACAAGATGGGCGGGCCTCCAGGCGTCGGTGCCCTGCTCATTCGTAGGGGGTTGCGTCTGCGACCGTTGCTAGTCGGTGGAGCACAAGAACGAGCACGGCGGGCCGGCTTTGAAAACGTGCCCGCCATCATGGGCTTTGGCGAAGTGGCCAGGATCCTTTTCGAAGGAGCACTTGTCGATGAGGCAACACGGGCTCAAGCTTTGATCGGCTCGGTTGTGGCGGCAGTGGCGAGTGGTTCCCTGGGGCCGGGTGTTGACATTTTGGGTGACCCTGATCCCGCCGGACGTCTCCCCCACTTGATATGCATGTCAATCAGCGGTGTGGAAGCCGAACCAACCCTCATCGGCCTTGATCAATCTGGTGTGGCAGTCCATTCGGGAAGCTCCTGTTCATCAGAACTACTGGAGCCATCTGCCGTATTGAGCGCCATGGGCGTAGACCCATCCCGTTCACTTCGGGTCTCGGTTGGATGGTCAAGCACCCAAGAGGACATAGACGCTTTTTGTTCGGCCCTACCGGCTGTTTTGCTGCGTCTCCGGGCCCTCTCGCCCGACCAATAGATTCTTTCGCGTTCCTTACATAGATGTCGTG
>CAYGGL010000175.1:0-3385 GCA_964349215.1 uncultured Acidimicrobiaceae bacterium
GTGTTTAACTACGACCTCACCGAAGCATTAGAGCTTGGCTATCTGATCGATCTGGCTGAAGCGTTGGTGGTGTCAGCACGTGCTCGCACCGAAAGTCGCGGCGCACACTTCAGAGACGATCACACAACTCGTGACGATGAGAACTGGATGAAACATACCCTCGCTGCACGCAGCGATACTGGGAAAGTAACCCTTAGCTACAAGCCGGTTGAAGGCGATCTGTATGCGCCCATGGAGAGGAAGTACTAAATGACCATGACCGAGGAACCCACCAAGTCAGCGGCGCCTGTGATCACCCAATTGACCGTTAATTTGAAGGTCAAGCGCTATAACCCCGAGATTGACAAGAAGCCTCATTGGCAAGAGTTCGTGGTCGACAAAGTTGAGCCGACCGACCGAGTTCTTGATGTCTTGCACCAGGCCAAATGGCTACAAGACGGCACGTTGACATTTCGCCGCTCGTGCGCCCATGGCGTGTGCGGCTCAGATGCCATGGTCATCAATGGCGAAAATGCATTGGCCTGTCAGTTACTCATTCAAGATGTGGGCACCTCTATAACCGTTGAGGCAATTCGTGGTCTTCCGGTTATCAAAGATCTGGTCGTAGACATGGAGCCTTTCTTTGCCCAATATCGCTCGGTGCTGCCATATCTCATCACTGCCGATGAGCCCGGATATAAAGAGCGCTACCAGTCGGCCAACGACCGTGAGAGGGTCGATGACACTTCTAAGTGCATCCTCTGTGCGGCCTGCACAACCTCTTGTCCGGTCTATTGGGGCAATTCAAGTTATGTAGGACCTGCTGCCATCGTCCAAGCTCACCGTTTCATCTTCGACTCTCGTGATGAGGGCAGCGCTGAACGTCTTGAGATTTTGAACGAGCGCTCGGGTGTTTGGCGCTGTAGAACCGCTTTCAACTGCTCAAATGCCTGCCCCCGAGGCATCAAGATCACTCAGGCCATCCAAGAAGTTAAGCGGGCAATTCTCTACGACCAGATTTAGTCGGAAATCCAAGCAGGAGTGACAGAAGTCACTGTAGAAGCATATAGAGTCCCAGTAGTGCCATAAATCACCCCACACGCCAAACCAATATGGCTGGAGCTCAATGACCAAGAACTACTCGAAGCGGGCTTGGCTCGCTGATAGCACTCGGTTTACAACCGTTCTGATGGTTTCAACGGTGCTCATTGCAGCGACTGGAACCTTCACGGTCTTTTCTCGTTTCCGTCCCAGTCAACCAATGGCGACACACGTTCTAAGCCGAGTCTCAGATCGAGCGGTCGATCCGGCTCTTGATGCGCCGTCTGCTCCGGTTGCAGACCCAACCGCAGGTGCCCCACAAGCAGCCACTGCGACTCCAGTTACCGAGCCGGTTGCACCCTCACCGGTTGAGCCCATCTCATCGACCGTTGCTGCTGCATCTAAATTGGCCGGAACCACTGTCTTGGGAAAGGGAGCTATACCCGTTGGCAAGGGTATGTGGCTTTATTTGCCTGAACGTGTCGAGGGCGGCGACATAGACGCTCTTGTGGCCAAAGCAACCGCTGTGGGACTAACACACATTTACGTCCGCACCGGATCTTCTCGCACAGGGTTCTATGCCGCTGCCTACCTTGACCAGTTACTTGGTAAAGCTCACGCTGCAGGCATTCGAGTATTCGGCTGGGACTTTCCATATCTTGAAGACATCGGTGCTGACGTAAATCGAGCTATTGCTGCCATGTCGTACATAACACCAGATGGCCACAGAATCGATGGGTTTGCTCCCGATATTGAAACCCCTTCAGAGGGAACAAACCTCAATGCAGAGACAGCGGGCTCCTATAGTCAACAGCTGCGTTCGGCTGTCGGAGCGGGATACCCACTCATCGCAGTGGTCCCCAGGCCATCGTCTTACATGCAGGTGGTTTTCCCCTACCAAGCGATTGTTCCTCACTATGACGCCGTTGCCCCAATGGTCTACTGGCTTAACCGCCAGCCCGATACTGACGCTGGTCCGGCCGTTGCATACTTTCGCGACAACTTTGGAAAACCCGTTATCCCGGTTGGCCAGGCCTATGACGGTGGCCCCGAGGGAGGACGCCCTGGACCTCCGCCTCCCGATGAGATCAACCGCTTCCTTGTCGCTTCAGAACAAGCCGGTGCCGTAGGTGCTTCCTTTTGGTCGTGGCAACATGCCGATCAGCTCATCTGGGACACCATCCAGGCAGCACCCGAGTTTCGTTGGGACCCAAAGCCGGTTGCAGAAATGCGCCCCAGCGATATCAGGTCGCTTCAAGCCCTACTCGCCCAGTTCGGATATTCGTTAACCCCCAGTGGGACATGGGATGAAGCCACCACCATTGCGGTCTCTGCATTCCAACAAGTTCACTCAATAACGCCAACAGGAACACTCGACCCAGCAACTATCGCAGCGCTACTCATGCCAGTCGCCCCTCCAATCTCATAGAGAATCGTCGCATCGGCTCCGCTAGTTCATCTCGTGCGTGTAAACATGGGCGATGCCCAGATTTCTCAGTTCTGAATGGATCGCCCAAGCCCATATCGCTGCTCAGGCTTCAATGAAACTTCGTGAGTCAACGGCAAATGTTGAGATAACGATTCAACAAAACGTGACAGGAACTCCAGAGGGAGACGTTCACTATTTCATTCGAGTTGATCACGGCAAGGTTGAAATCCTCGAAGGGATTGACGAGAACGCGACCGTTTCGTTCACTCAGGATTGGCCAACCGGAGTTGCCATGAGCAATGGAACTCTTTCGGCCCAAGATGCCTTCACCGAGGGACGTCTCCGCCTTGGGGGAGACATTCAGGCCATGGTCAATGTGCAAGACGCCTTTAGCGACCTTGACGATGTATTCGTTGAGTTACGCCTCACCACAACCTACGAATAGGTGCGAACAATCAACCTAACGACCAATCAACCTAAAAGGCCGAGGCCCTCTACTGCTTGGCGCTCGTCGGCCAGTTCTGACACCGAAAGATCAATGCGCTCGCGGGAGAACTCGTTTATATCTAGACCCTGAACAATGCTCCATTTTCCACCTGAAGTCGTGACTGGAAATGAAGAAATAAGACCCTGAGGCACCCCGTAGGAACCATCAGAACAAACCGCCATCGACACCCAGCTATTGGGTGCAGTGCCCGCCACCCAATCGCGCACGTGATCAGATGCTGCCGATGCTGCCGATGCTGCCGATGAACTTCCCCGCGCCTCAATAATGGCGGCGCCACGCTGTTGCACAGTGGGGATGAAGTCTTTCTCAAGCCATGCTTGGTCGTTGATCAACTCAGCCGCATTCTTGCCGGCGACCTCAGCATGGAAAATGTCTGGATATTGGGTCGCTGAATGATTGCCCCAAATGGTCATGCGATTGATCTCGGC
>CAYGGL010000176.1:0-3365 GCA_964349215.1 uncultured Acidimicrobiaceae bacterium
GCCGAGGAAAGCTCGGGCACCAGGGTTGTCATAAGCGAAACGGCAATCAGACCATGCGGTAGTTGAAAGAAGACGAAAGCAGCGTTGTATGCCGAAAGGCGAGCCTCATCACCAAAGGCGAGCAGCATGACTATGGCCAAAGCAACTTGATTGGAAATGACATAACCAAGCGTCCAGCCTGATTGGCGACTCACTTGGCGAACCGCAGGGTGGCGCCAGTCGAAATTGAAACGCAACTTGATTCCGGCTCGTCGCACGGAAGGCCAAAGTGCCAGTGTCATGGCTGCAACGCCGGCTGTGGTCCCAAGCCCGATGATGGCCGCCAACAGAGGTTCTTTATGAACTCGACTGAGAGTCAGACTCTCATCTGAGAGCTGAGCAACGGTAATGAGCATTGCTATGACCATCACGTTATTGAGCACGGGCGTAATGGCCGGAGCGCTGAAGCGTCGATGGGCGTTGAGTAAGGCGGTGCCGATAGTGGTCAGGCCATAGAAGAACATCTGGGGCATGAAGAAAAGGAGCAGCCCGGTCGCAACTTCGCGTTCTGCTCTTACCGCGGCGGCAGAACCAGGTGCGTTGAGCGTGTAGAGATACATGATCAACGGTGCAACGAGCATGCCCACAATTGTGATGGCGACGAGAGCGACGATTGCGGTGCTGATGATTGCAGATGTTGCATCCTCATCATTTCGTTCACGCTGTTCGACGAAGGTCGGCACAAGAGTTGCCGACAAGACGCCACCAAGTAAGAGCTCGTAGACGATGTTAGGAGTTGTGTTGGCCAATAAGTAGGTATCGCTCAGCCGGGTAAATCCGAATGCATATGCAATTGCTGCCAGGCGTCCGAAACCACTAAGTCGTGAAAGTGCTGTACCTGCTGCCACCAATGCACTCGAACGCACGACACCTGAACGCCCGACACCTGAACGCCCGACATCACTGGTTTGGCTATCTGTCATCGCTCATGCTTACCACCTACGCTGAAGGGTCATGATGGCAACAACTTCTCTCGCCGAACTCGGAAGTCGCGCAAAGACCGCCTCAGCGGTATTGGCGAATACATCGACTGAGTTGAAAGACAGCGCCCTGCTCTCAGCAGGGGACCTTTTGGTAGAGCGTTGCGACGCCATTCTCAGCGCTAATCGACTTGACATTGAACGAGCCGAAAGCAAAGGCACCTCGCCTACAGTGATCGATCGCCTAAGGCTTGATGAGAGTCGGGTCACATCCATGGCCAACGGTTTGCGCCAGGTCGCCACACTGGCAGATCCGATTGGTGAAGTCGTCGAGGGGTGGGTCCGACCCAATGGGCTCAGCATCAACAAGGTGAGGGTTCCACTTGGCGTCGTGGCCATCATCTATGAGAACCGACCAAACGTGACAAGCGATGCCTTTGGCCTATGTCTCAAATCTGGAAACGCTGCGTTCCTCCGCGGTTCTTCAGGTGCAATTTCATCAAACATCGCAATTGCTCAGGTTCTGAGAGAGGGCATATCAAAAGCTGGTCTTCCTGAAGATTCTTTGGTCTTGGTGGAAGAAACAAGTCGTGAGTCAGCTGTTGAATTCATGCAATTGCGCGAATCGATCGACGTTCTCATTCCAAGAGGCGGGCCGTCGTTGATAGCCGGCATCCTCGAAAACGCCACCGTTCCTTATGTGATTGACGGTGATGGCAACTGTCACGTCTATATCGACGCAGAGGCAGATCTTGATATGGCTGTATCAATTGTGGTCAATGCGAAAACTCAGCGCCCATCGGTATGTAACGCAGCTGAGTCATTGGTTATTCATGAGGATGTTGCCAACTCATATCTTCCGGTCATTGCCGCCGCCCTTATCGACGCAGGGGTTAGCTTGGTCGGAGATAAGCGATCACAAGAGATAGTCACCTCGATCGAACCTGCTACCGATGAAGATTTCGCAACCGAATTCTTGGACCTGAAGATGAGCGTCGCAGTCGTTCCATCGCTTGATGCAGCCATTGATCACATCAATCACTACAGCTCGGGCCACAGTGAGGCTATTGTGACCAACTCATTATCCGCCTCTTCACGTTTTGCCCGCGAGGTAGATGCGGCAGCGGTTCTGGTAAACGCCTCAACTCGCTGGGTAGACGGGGAACGCTTCGGATTTGGTGCAGAAATTGGCATAAGCACGCAGAAACTTCATGCACGCGGTCCGATGGGACTTCGAGAACTAACAACTGGCAAATATGTGGTTCACGGCAATGGTCACATAGTTGTCTAATCAGGTTGCCTGAACTCAACGTGACTTGGAGCAGGGCTGACAGGTACCCTGTCATTAACCCCCACGAGAGGAATTCAAGGGCTATGGGCTTGCGTTTTGAATCAGTAGCTGATGTTCGTTCCGACCTTCAAAAGGTCGACTATCTCGCAGACGATGGAATTTCTAGCGTCGTCTTTCTTGCTGACCGTTTAGGTAAGCCAGTGCTGGTCGAAGGACCAGCTGGAACGGGAAAGACCCAACTTGCAAAGTCGGTCGCCGAGATTACCGGATCACGCCTAATCCGTTTGCAGTGCTACGAGGGCCTGGACGAGTCAAAAGCGTTGTATGAGTGGAACTACAAGAAGCAACTTTTACGTATCCAGGCTGAGCGCAATGCCGAGGACTGGAAAGAATTGTCTGATGACATCTTTTCTGAAGAGTTCTTGCTGACTCGTCCCTTGCTTGAGGCAATTCGTTCAGAAGAACCGGTTGTCTTGTTGATTGATGAAGTAGACCGAGTTGAACTCGAAACCGAAGCGCTTTTGCTTGAAGTGCTTTCCGAGTACCAAGTTTCCATTCCAGAACTGGGAACCATCCAAGCTGTGCAGACGCCTTTGGTATTTCTTACCTCTAACAACACTCGTGAGTTGTCCGAGGCTCTCAAGCGACGTTGTCTGTTCTTGCATATCGACTACCCAGAGCTGGAGCGCGAAAAAGAGATCGTGCTCACAAAGGTCGAAGGTGTATCAGAAAACTTGGCTGATCAAATCACTCGGATTGTGCGCTCAATTCGTTCACTCGAGTTGAAAAAGTCGCCGTCGGTTTCCGAGACCCTCGACTGGGCACGCACCTTGGTGCTGCTTGGGGTTGAGAACATAGATGCCGAGCAGGCAACTGAGACTCTTCATATCTTGTTGAAATATCAAACCGATATCGCCAAGGCAGCCAAGGAGCTGTCCACAAACGGCGCTTGATGAGTCGCTTGATGAATAGGGCCCAACTCCATGCTTGAGCTTCTCGCCGGTTTCATCCAAGAACTTCGACGCGCAGGTTTGCCGGTTTCCTTAACCGAGAACCTTGACGCGATGGAGGCGGTAAAGCACATTCCCATCGAAGATCGAGAAGCGTTCAAATAC
>CAYGGL010000177.1:0-3347 GCA_964349215.1 uncultured Acidimicrobiaceae bacterium
CTATTTAATTACTTCTTTTTAATAAAGAAAGTAAAGGAGAACCAAGGTGAAGTTCCGTTGCGAGCGAGACGTGCTCCTCGATGCGCTAACAACAAGCTCTAGAGCGGTCGCGAGTCGTGGCGGAGCGTTGCCGGCATTGTCAGGAATTCACGCGACTCTTAAAGACGATCATCTGGTGTTGATCGGAAGCGACCTTGATTTAACAATCGAGACTTCTCTGACTGTCAGTGGAGAACTAGACGGAGTCGCCGTGTTCCCTGCTCGACTTATTACCGATATCGTCAGGTCCCTTGAGCCGGGAGCAGTAAATTTTGAAGTAAAAGAGGATGAGGCAACGCTCGTATCAGGAAGATCGAATTTTACGGTTCGCTTGCTACCCGTCGATGATTATCCGCGGCTAAATGATGCAACCGGAGAAACGGTTTCTTTTGAAGCGTCATTAATTTCCGAAGCGTTGCGCCAAGTCGTCAGAGCCGCCAGCCATGACGACGCCAGACCAATCCTCACAGGGGTATTGTTTGTTGCAGAGGACGAAGGTCTCCGTCTAGTGGCAACAGACTCTTACCGACTTGCATTTTGTGACGTCAAGGGCTCTGTGGGACTTACACAAGGACAATCTGTGTTGATTCCCTCAAAGTCTTTAACAGAACTCATCCGCATCATCGACGACCAAGGAATGGTTAATCTGCGTCTCGGAGAACGAGATGCGACATTTGAAGTCGGTCAGCTGAAGCTAACCACCAGGCTGATTGAGGGCGATTTTCCAAATTACCGGCAGCTCATTCCGACTAGCTCACCCAATCGAGCGGTATTCGGTCGCGAATCAATGATCGACGCGATCAAACGAGTCAAGTTGATGGCCAAAGAGTCAACACCCATTCGGCTATCGCTCAGCGATAGCTCGGTGGAGCTCCTGGCTATTTCCCAAGACGTTGGACAAGCAGAAGAGCTTGTTGATGCCTCGTATGTTGGCGAAGAGATGGTGATTGCATTCAATCCGGACTATCTGGTTGACGGCATTGAGGCAATAACCGGAGACGAGGTTTCAATTGAGACAATCGATGGACTTAAACCAGCAGTAATCCGTTCTGTGAAAGAGGATGACTTCATCTACCTGCTTATGCCTGTACGAGTTTCATAGGTTTTGTAAGGCGTGAGACTGGTCTCTATAGATCTTGTCGATTTTCGTAACTACCACCAGGCAACCCTTGAGCCGGCATCTGGGCTGACAGCAGTCATTGGGGAAAATGGCGAGGGGAAAACCAACCTCATCGAGGCGATTGGTTATCTGGCAACACTGTCCTCGTTTAGAGGGGCTCCAGGTGAAGCCCTGATCAGGGATGGGGCCCAAACCGCTGTCGTGAGAGCAGTCGTTGACCAAGACAGTGAAACCACCCTCGAAGGCGAACGTCACCGAAGTGTTTCCATAGAGGCGGAACTTCGTCTAAATGGCCGTGACAGAGTCCTTGTGAACCGCCAGGCCCTAAAACGCACCTCTGACCTCTTGGGATCTGTCAGGGTAACAATTTTTTCGCCTGACGATCTCCGTCTCATCAAAGGCGGACCAAGTGAACGGCGTGGTTATCTAGATGCGATTTTGGTATCTCTGTCTCCGAAAAATGCAGCCTTAGTGGGCGACTTAGATCGGGTTTTGCGCCAACGAAACACACTTTTGAAACAAGCTGCTGGGCGACTTACCCCAGAAATTGACTCAACCCTTCAGGTTTGGGACTCGAAGCTGTCCACATTGGGGGAGATCTTGGGGACAGCCAGGGTTGAGTTGGTGCAACGCTTAACGCCGTACTTCGCCGAAACTTACGCCCAGGTATCTAATCGATCTGACGCTGTGGAGCTGGAATACGAACCAAGTTGGCGAGAAGAAGGTTTGGTTGGCGCTCTCGATAAAGCTCGCAAAGACGATCTTCGACGAGGGGTTACAACGGTTGGCCCGCACCGAGACGAGCTCACTATTCGTATAGGGAAATTCTTTTCTCGTACTCATGCGTCTCAAGGCGAGCAAAGATCACTAGCTTTGGCAATGCGTTTGGCCTCTCATAATTTGGTTAATCAAGAGACTCAAACCCCACCCATTTTGTTGCTCGATGACGTTTTTTCTGAGCTAGACCCGAATCGCTCATCTGCTTTGCTAAAAAACCTTCCGCCGGGACAAGCCCTGTTGACAACAACCGAAGACTTGCCCCCAGACACAAAACCCGAAAAGGTGATCAGGGTGAACAAAGGCCAGGTGTTTCCTGCAGAGTCCCAGCTTCACCCAGTGGAGGATTAACTGATGGCTTGGCGACCATTACCCAATCACCAAGGTTCAGACCCACGACCATTGGGAGATTCACTCGATCGTGTGGCCACTTCGTTGGGGGTTCCAAAGGCGTCAACAATGACCCATGTCTTTACTGCGTGGCCTTCGATAGTCGGAGAATCATTGGCTCTTCACACAACCCCAACGACTCTCAGCAACGGGGTTTTGGTGGTTGCAGTAGAAGAACCGGCCTGGGCAACTCAAATCAGATGGCTTGAAGCAGACCTTTTGGCTCGACTAACCCAAATTCTGGGAGAAAACGCCGTTACCCGGATAGACGTGGTGGTGCGTAACAAGGCCAAGTAAATAACAAGGTTGGCGTTGGTTGGGGGCTTTTCGCCACACACGGCTGGTGCCGCGGGTGTTATAGTGATCACTTGCGAGTCGGTCTGTTTATATCCATCGAAATGATCGGTGGGTGCCCAAACTTTCGGTTCGCCTCCTGTTCATTCACCCCTGGAAGGGCGCTTTAGTGGCCCAGATTTCTGAGAGCTATGGGGCGAAGGACCTTCAGGTTCTAGAAGGACTTGAAGCTGTTCGGAAACGCCCTGGAATGTATATCGGTTCGACCGGACTCAACGGTTTGCACCATCTCGTCTATGAGGTGGTGGATAACAGCGTTGATGAGGCAATGGCAGGCCATTGCACATTGATCGAAGTCGACCTCCTTGAAGACGGTGGATGTCGAGTGTCCGACAATGGACGAGGGATTCCGGTTGATCCTCATCCCAAGTACACCGACAAATCGGGAGTCGAGGTTGTGCTCACCGTCTTACATGCCGGGGGCAAGTTTGGCGGCTCTGGTTATAAAGTCTCAGGTGGCCTCCACGGTGTGGGCGTTTCGGTTGTAAACGCTCTTTCCTCTCGTGTTGTAGTTGAGGTAGATCGCGAGTCCAAGCGCCACCGAATCGAATTCGCTGATGGCGGAAAACCAATTACGAAACTGGAAGTAGTCGGCGATTCACCAAAAGGTCGAACCGGAACGACCGTAACGTTTTGGCCTGACAGCAAAGTCTTTCAGAGCGAGGGA
>CAYGGL010000178.1:0-3298 GCA_964349215.1 uncultured Acidimicrobiaceae bacterium
TCGGAAGAACGCACGGCATCCATGCCGAGCCAACGACATTTGGCGCCAAATTAGCCCTTTGGTGTCTACAGGTTGACCGTGATCGTGAGCGCCTTCGTCGTGCTCGCGGAGCAATTGCTGTGGGCAAATTGTCAGGCGCCGTTGGAACATATTCAAACATCGACCCGGCTATCGAAGATCATGTTTGTCGAACTCTTAATCTGATTCCGGTTCCTGCGACTCAGGTGATTGCCCGTGACCGTCATGGCGAATATCTGTATGCATGCGCAAGTGTGGGTGCCACCATGGAGTTGATTGCAACTGAGATACGTCATCTTCAGCGCACCGAAGTAGGTGAAGCAGAAGAGGGGTTCAAACCGGGCCAAAAGGGTTCATCGGCAATGCCTCACAAGCGCAACCCCATAAAGTCAGAGCAGCTTTCAGGTCTTAGCCGGGTGTTGCGGGCCAATCTAAATGCCGGGCTTGAAAACGTTGCCTTGTGGCATGAGCGGGATATCTCACACAGTTCTGTTGAACGCATCATCCTTCCCGATTCGTCGTTGCTCGCGCACTATGTCTTGGTTAGAGCTCGTGAGCTAATCGAGCGTCTCGTTGTGAAGCCAGATCGGATGATTGAAAACTTTGAACGTTCCTATGGACTTGTTTTCAGCCAGCCCGTTTTGCTCACGTTGGTTGCGGGAGGACTGACTCGTGACGAGGCTTATCGCATTGTCCAAGAAGACGCCATGCTGGCTTGGTCACAACAGCAACCTTTCCGTGAAATCCTCGACGCTGATGACCGTGTGACCGTGAGCGCCGATCAACTCGATAAAGCCTTTGACCTCGATCGCTCGCTTCGACACGTTGGCCGAGTCTTCGATGCGCTCGACACGGTGGAGTGACCGAGTCGGTGGATGAAACGAGCGTGATCAATCTTCCTCATCGCTATTCGGGGAAAGTCCGCGATATCTATGAAGTGGACAAAGGGTTGTTGTTGTTAGTTACTTCTGATCGCATCAGTGCCTTTGATGTTGTGATGACCGAACCGGTGCCTGATAAGGGCCGTGTCTTAACGGCCATGACTGCGTTTTGGACCGAGCACCTTTCATCAGTTGCGCCAAGCCACCTTGTTTCAACCGAACTGGATGACCTCCCCCCTCAGGCCCGTCTTCCCGAACTGGCCGGACGAGTCATGCTTTGTCGTGAACTCGAGATGTTGCCCATTGAATGCATCGTTCGCGGTTATCTATCGGGTTCGGCATGGAAGGAATATCAGGCCAAAGGAACCGTACATAACATGAAGGTCCCCGAAGGACTGCTTGAGTCCGACCGTTTTGATGAACCGATTTTTACTCCCTCGACGAAGGCTGATGAGGGTCACGATATAAACATCTCGTTTGATGAGGCGACACATATTCTTGGACCCGATCTGGCAATGCGTGTTCGCGAGATTTCTCTCGAACTTTATAAACGAGGAGCGGCCTGGGCTGCTGAGCGAGGAATCATTGTTGCCGATACCAAGTTCGAAATCGGATTGCTTGATGGAGAATTAGTGGTGGGAGACGAAGTGTTGACTCCTGACTCATCACGTTTTTGGCCGGCTGATTCCTGGAAGCCAGGGACGGTTCCCCCGTCATTCGATAAACAACCTCTACGCGATTATCTCGATGCGCTCGATTGGGATAAGACCCCACCACCGCCGGCATTGCCCGACGAAGTTGTTGCAAAAAGCAGGACCCGTTACGTCGAAGCTTATGAACGGATAACTGGCCGGGTTTTTAATGATTGGCCTGGGGTTCAGCCAAGCGGCTCAAATGTGGAAACCTGAAGAGGTGACGATTTATAAAGTGACAGTCGAGGTCCACTTGCTCCCAGGCGTTGCTGACCCCCAGGGGGCAACCATCGAACGGTCGTTGGCGACATTGGGCTTTGGTGGAGTCAGCAACGTAAGAATGGGAAAAGCCATTACCTTTACGTTGGAAGCAGATAACGAAGCTAAGGCTGCTGCCGAAGTCGATGATTTGTGCCAGCGTTTTCTCATCAACCCGGTGATTGAAAACGCAGTTATCTCGATAACAGAGGCTGACAAGGTTGCAGAGTCTGACAAGGTAGTGTCCGGTCGGTGAGTACCTAAGATGAGTATTCGAATAGGTGTCGTTCTCTTTCCCGGGTCCAACTGTGAACTTGATGTGCAAGAGGTTGTTCGTGCAGCTGGACAAGAGACCAAGATTCTTTGGCATGGTGATGACAGCGTCGATGGCGTAGATGCGATCATCGTTCCGGGTGGCTTTGCCCACGGTGACTATCTGAGACCCGGGGCAATTGCGCGTTTTTCTCCCGTTATGAAGGCAATCGAAGAGTTTGCCAAATCAGGTGGGCCGGTATTGGGAATCTGCAATGGGTTTCAGATATTGACTGAAGCAGGATTGCTCCCAGGTGCATTGCAAAAAAATAGTGGACTTCGCTTCTTGTGTTCGACGGTTGATGTGCGTGTTGAATCAACTAACTCAGTTCTCACATCACGTGTAGAACTTGGCAGCACTCTTCGACTCCCAATCAATCATTTTGAGGGAAACTACACATGTTCTTCCGAAACTCTTGCAATGCTCAGAAGTGAAGACCGCGTGGTTCTGCGATATGTCGAAAACCCCAATGGATCGGTCGACAATATTGCCGGCATTTGTTCTGAGAAAAGAAATGTTGTCGGCCTCATGCCTCATCCAGAACGGGCGTGCAACGCAATACTTGGGTCCGACGATGGGATAGATCTATTGCAGTCGCTGTTTGCCGGCGCCTAGCTGGTCTTTGTAATTCCAGCTTTTTGTAGCACCGAGCTTGGAACGCCCATTTCACGCCAAGTGGAATAACTGATTCCCTTGCGCATCCCATAGTCCTTGGCGACTGCCACAAAAGCCGTTTCAATTGTAGACATGTCAACGGCTGAATCTGTCTTCTCAAGAGAAGAATTCAGATCAGTTCGTTCCTGAATAAGATGTAATTTTGTAAGAGGATCAGCACTAGGAAGTGCGGCCTCAATAGCGACAAGACGTTGTCGCATGCTCTCGGTATTGCGTTTGCGGCCTCGTTTGGGTTTGTTTCCTTCAAGAGCTTCAAGATAAATGCGAATACTACGGTTTTGCTCCCGCCCTTCAGCGATTGCAGCCTTGTGTTCACTGGTCATTGATTTGGGTCCACGTTTTCCGGCCATAAGTAATTAGTCAACAAGCTTATTTACCAAAAAACAACTTTGAACTTATTCATTTCCCCCTCTACCCACTATCTCCCTCTATCCACTATCGGGAGGCGGCAGTTGGTATTC
>CAYGGL010000179.1:0-3291 GCA_964349215.1 uncultured Acidimicrobiaceae bacterium
AGCCAGGTTAACAATAGAAAAGATTTCCGCTTTCGTGGCGTCGTCAGCTCCAATAAACACCGCGACGTTGATTTGGAACTTGAGCCCTCTCACTTGCTCAAATGCCTTCAGTCGATGCTGGCCATCGATGATACTCGCGATGTCTGAGTACACGATCCTAAGATCGCTATCTTCTTCGTCGCGGTACTCTTCGAGAATTAGTCGATGCAGCCCCTCTCCCGAAGGTTCCAATTTAGCGCAGCGATCGTCCACGGATATTACGATTGCGGTTGGGAACACAGCATCGACTGTCCTAATGTATTGCTCAATCGCGGCTACCCGCTTGGTGTCGAGCTTTCGTTGAAATCCGAGAAATTCCTTATAGCCGCCGCGATCATGTATCCGACGAAAATCGAAACTACAGATCTCTAGTAACTGATACGCGTCAACGGAGCCCAAATAGAAGGTGCCAATGGGCTGCGTTACTTCGACCGCGTTAATCACGAGGCGGTTCGACGCTGGTGTTGTCATTGGCCTTGTCCTTGCAGACCATTGTATCTGTCAATCAAGGCAGCTGTTTCACCCCCGAGCGTTCTTCTGAACGAGGGCGGCTCCAGCTTCGTGATGACGAGAAGAAGAAAATAGATCGCGATACTGACGACATAAAAGTAGACGCTCATGTCCACGATTGCGCGATTCCGAATAGTTGAAAATGTTGGATCGATCCCACCTAGCCCCGCCAACGCAAAGCCGATCAAGATGACGATGAGAGCGAGCAGCAGGCGGGCAGCTCGATATTGGACGGTCCAGTTAAAGACACCCAACCACATAAGTGTTCCCAGGAGGGAGAAAGCATAGAGGTACAGCTGTCCGCCCGAGAACGAGTCGGCAAACACCGTGGAGATATCAAAGCGGTGCGCTGGATCGTTCTTATCGAAATTATAACGAATGACAGCGATCAGAAACGGCAGAATGCCAATGATGACAACTATAAAGACCTCAGCGAACGCTTGAGCGAGGAGCCCGCACCAATGCAGAAGCCGGGGCTTGTATGTAGCTTTCCACTTCTCGCGCAGCGTGTTTTGAGGCATGTCAATAATTCCTGAGTCATTTCATGGCACCTTAGCAGTGACGATGGCAGCCTGCTATGCTGGCCCCGGCCTGTTGCAACCTCCGGTGCAATAGGGCCAAATACGACCAAGAACACGTGTCGTTTCCGAGAGGGGGCTCGGGCCGATGAATTTGCTTCAGCCGGATCTGTCGTCACTGATTCACGAAGACCAGATGCTTCGGGCAGAGGCGCGCCAACGTCGAGAACAATTCGACTATACGTCGATCTACCCTGAAGATGAGGAGAAGTTTGCCGCCAAAGGCTGGACGCTTCTCTCTTCGACTGTAAGCAAGCTCAAATTGAGGAAGGCAAAGACTCATGATGCCCTACTCGAAGATCGCGTGTGGTCGCTCCTCTACAGACTCGGCTATCCGGTTCTCAGCGGCAAGGGCTTCAAGGTTCGCTTCACACGTTCAGATGGGTCAATTGGCGAGAAAGAAATAGACGTATTCGCGAAGGACGATGAGACTTGCCTCATCGTCGAATGCAAATCACGCGACAAGCGCGGAAGAAGAGGTCTCCAGACTCACATACATGAGACAGCGCAACTTCAAAAGCCAATCGCCACAGCGATACGAAAGCATTTCGGCGCTTCGTTCAAGCCAAAGCTAATTTGGCTGTATGCCACCGCTAATATTATTTGGGCGGAGCAAGATCTCGAACGTGCCCAAGCTGAGAACATTCGCGTCATCACTGAGAATGAGCTTCAATACTTTGAAGCTTTTGCGAGTTATCTAGGAAGTGCCGGTCGCCATCAATTTTTGGCAGAATTTCTAGACGGCCAAGATGTTCCCGCATTAGAAGACGTCAGGATACCGGCCGTCCGAGGCAGCTTCGGCCCACACACTTTTTATAGCTTCGCGATCAGCGCCAGGCATCTTTTGAAGATTGCCTTCGTCAATCATCAGGCATTAGATCACCCAGATTCGCGCCCGGCGTATCAACGGATGATCAACAAGGGTCGTATAAAGAAGATCGGGCAGTTCATCGAAGGTGGTGGATTCTTCCCGACGAATCTCTTGGTGAACTTTTCAGAAAAGTGTCGGTTCGATCTCCTGCCGAATGCTGGCAGTGGCGCTGACCGTCTTAAATTCGGATGGCTGTATCTTCCCAAAAAGTATAAGTCGGCATGGATTATTGATGGGCAGCATCGGCTCTATGGCTTTTCCAATTTGTCTGAGAAGCACCTCGACCAGACATTATTTATCGTTGCATTTGAGAAGCTGGACCCAAAGGTCGAGGCTGATCTGTTCATTACGATCAACCACGAGCAAAAGAGTGTGCCCAAGAGCCTGTTGGTCACTCTTCAGGCAGATCTGAAGCTCGGCTCCGATGATCCCAAGGAGGCGCTGAGCGCGTTGGCGTCCAGGCTTGTTCGCACTCTGTCGCATGATGCCACGAGCCCGTTCTTTGGACGGTTTTCCATTCCGGGAATTCCACCGAACGACGCACAAAATCTGACGGTTCCCGAGGTAGTGAAGGGCTTGGTGGGCTCAACGCTGGTTGGCAAACTAATCACCAAAAAATCCGCCGCCGAGGGTTTCTTATCGGCACAAACCCACGATAAGACGCTCGTTCGCGCGCGAAAGGTTTTGAACGGATACTTTCGCGCCATTATGGATTCCAGCCCCGAACGGTGGCTTGGCGGACGAAGTGCTCATATTTGCGTGAATCCTGGTTTAAGGGCTCATCTTGTCCTAATCCGAGACATCCTTCGGTATCTTGAAAAGAAGGGGCATATTGAGCCGTACAGTGCCACCGAAGATGATTTGATTAAGCGTCTTGTTCAGTTTATCGACCCAATTGTTGCCTTTGTGAAAACGGCAACTGACGCGCAAGTTAGTGCGAAGTTTGCCAAGAAATTCGGAGAAGGCGGCGTAACTGAGTACCGCTTTAATCTCTGCGAACTACTTGTCAGCAAGCACGGTGATTTCGAGACAGAAGGCTTTAGGGCTTTCAAAGCGCGGCAAACAGATAGCAGGGTGAAGAAAACGAATGACGACGTTCTCGATCTTCAGCGTGTCATCCTTGATTCGACCGTTCGCATCCTCAAGGACGTACACGGCACCGACGAGCAGCCGTCGGGCGAGAAAGCATATTGGGAGCAGGGCATTCATAACGCCGACATAAGACAAGCGGCATTTGCTAAGCAGCAGGTCTTTCCGATCGAGAAGCGCGGCCCTAAAGAAGCGTACTTGGAC
>CAYGGL010000180.1:0-3263 GCA_964349215.1 uncultured Acidimicrobiaceae bacterium
GGGCCTGGGCTTCGATCCCGATCCCGGGTTCCTAAGATATCATCTTTATGCAACGGGCTGAGTGAAGCCTTTGGCTCTTCCAGACGCGTCGGCCTGGATCAACCGAGGAACGGTATCGTCCGCAACTAAAGCATTCAGTTGGCCGAGCTTGCGAATGGGTACGCGCTTCAGTCCAACTCATTGAATAAACCTTGCTGGGACAGTCCGTATGCTGGACCTTTCATTGTCTCATGCCAAAATGAGAAGACTTCTCTCTAATTAGCGTTAGCAAATTCGACATGCCCCTGCCGGGTGGCCCTGCCGCGAAATTTGGAAATCGCTATGAGCAAGCATGGGCGATCTATCAACTCGCCAGCTTAGCGGCTCAAGAGATCGATTCGATCCATATCGAAGTTCCCGGCAAAACGTCTGCAGAATTTTTGATTGAGGTTAACGATAGGAGATATTGGTTTCAGGCAAAGAGGTCGAATTCCCTTGGCCATTGGACGTTGAACGAACTCAAGGAAGAAGGGGTTTTGGCATCTATTCGCGAACTTGCTGGAGAAGGTGACTTTTTCGAATTCGTGTCAGCTCTGTCTGCTCAGCCGCTAAGTGAGCTCGCGGACAGGGTAAAACAGGCAAAGGATTTCGAAGAGTTTGAATCGGAGTTCTTGCGCGCTGGAACGTGGCGCAAGCAGTTCGAAATTCTTCGCCAAAACTGGCGCGGATTGTCGGAGTTCGACACGTTCAATCTTCTAAAGCGTGTCAATGTCCGCATCGTCGATGAAGCAAGCTTGCGTAAGTTCACGTTAGACAAGATCGTACTTCACTTCTCCGGAAATTTTAACGTCGCATTGGATGCGCTTGCCCAACTTGCCACTGAGTCTATTCATCAAAAGTTGCTCCCCAACGATGTGCTGACATGGCTTGCGGACCGAGATGTTCGACCACGACCTCGCCTAGACGTGCATTCTGCTGCCAGTCAAATAATCGCAGTAACTGATCGATATCTTCGCGGAAGCGACCGCGCCCTTATACTTGGTCATACGATTCCGCGAGATGCAGTTGCGAAAGCAATAAAAGAAATCTCGATGGCGACGCATAGCAAGACATTCGCTTTGCTGGGCCCCGCTGGTACCGGTAAGACAACCTGTGTGGCAGATATCGTTAGAGGGTTGAAGGCAAACAAGTATGCAGTGTGTGCTTTCCGATTGGATCGCTTAGCTGAAGTGACATCGACGGAGGCCCTCGGACAAGCGCTTGGGCTAGCCGGATCACCGGTACGACTCTTGGACGCCGCAAGCCGCAATTGCCCTGCAATCCTTGTTCTCGATCAATTGGACGCGTTGGGCACGGCGTCCGGCCGGTCAGCTGGTGATTTTGAAGTCGTTGAGGACATATTTGACGAGATCAGAGCCCTTGAGCGACAGCATCCGCTCCATGTTGTGCTCTCGTGCCGCAAATTTGATTGGCAGAATGATTCGCGCTTTCGACGCTTGGTCCCCGACGCGAATGATCAAATTGACCTTGCCTTGCTAACGCTTGATGAGGTCGGAACGGTCTTGGAACGTGTTGGCGTGCGTCGAGATCAGCTTGCTGGCGGCCTGTTGGAACTTCTTCGGACGCCACAGAATCTTAGCATCTATCTTGAGGCAGAGATCCAAAAGGGTAACCCCAATCTTTTCTCCAGTGCCAAAGATCTGTTTGATGCCTATTGGGACCACAAACGTAAGGCCGTTGCTACCAAGGTGCCAGGTGCTCCCGACGTCTGGTTAGACATTTTGCGGCAGCTTACGCTGGAAATGACACGAACCCAGCGGTTGTCCGTCCGGCGAGAGCTGCTTGATAGATTCGACCCGCAGTACCTGTCTGCGCTTGCGTCGGAGGGCGTGTTGGTGCTCGATCAAACACGGTACGCATTTGGGCACGAGAGCTTCTTTGACTATTGCTTCGCGCGCGAGTTTGTCCGCTCTGATATGTCCTTGTCGAATCTGCTGTTTGAAGGGGAGCAGCATCTATTCCGTAGGGCTCAGGTAAGGCAAATACTGGTCTATCTGAGAGACTACGATCATCTACGGTATATCGCAGAACTACGCTTTTTGATCTTCGACGAGAGAATTCGGGGGCATCTAAAGGATGCCACGCTCGCGGTTCTCATGTCGTTTGATAACCCATTCGACGACGAGTGGGCTGCGGTTGAAGTTCTTATTCTTGCGGAAGTAAGAGCAGCCCGGGAAGGTAAGAAAACTAGTGAGGAACTTGGCCGCTTGGGCTGGGCACATTTTTGGAGTTCAAGAGGGTGGTTTAAATATGCGGTGAAGCACGGTTACGTTGGCTCATGGCTTGCCGACGGCAGCGAGCAAGTCGTTGATTTCGGCCTTCGGTATCTCAATGCACACGAGCGTCACTCAGGTGACCTGGTTGCATCGTTATTGGAGCCCTATGAGAGCAAAGGCGGACGTTGGGGCGAACGACTAAGAGGTTTCGTCGCGTTTGCCGATCTTCACAAGAGCCGGCGATTATTTGACATGCTCCTCCGCCAACTTGATCGTGGAGAACATGATCTGCTCGGTGAAGATAGCTCGGGGCGAGAAAATTTCTGGAGTGGACTATACAGCCTAGAAGGAAACCGTGCTGGATGGATCGCGGAGATCTTAGGTCGATGGCTACGTCGGCGCCTGGAGCTAACCCGGGCTTCAGATCGCGGCGGACTGGCTTGGTATGACTTGCTGCCTCGAAATATTAGTGCCGCTAGACTTACTCAAAAAGCGGCAATCGATGCGCCTTTGGAGTTCGTTCGCGAAGTTTTGCCGGTTGTGCTTGAGATCTCCAAGGCTGCGACGAAAGAGAGTGATGAACTACCTCAATCCGACTCAGTGTGGCCCGCCTTGCTCGCTGACGACAGCGAGGACGACGATCCGCTTGAAGTAACAATCTTTGCTTTAGGTAGAGCGCTAGCGGCTTCGGCGGCGATTCAGCCAACTCTTGTTGGCGTTCTTGCTGCTGATATTGCAGGAGTGCCGACCTACGCAGCAAATTTCCTTCTCCTGCGCTTGCTTGAGGGAGGGGCAACGTCATACGCTGATGACGCGTGCAAACTGCTTTCTAAGGAGACTTGGCGCTTCGAGTGCGGGTATCACGATAGCCCGCACTGGCAGGCTCGGCAGTGTCTTTCAAAGATTGCAAGTCATGCGTCTGTCGACGTGTTTTTAGCTTTGGAAGCAGCAGTAGTTTCCTACTATCCAATGGCTGAACGAAAGGTTGGCGGTGAAGTTTTTGGCAAA
>CAYGGL010000181.1:0-3207 GCA_964349215.1 uncultured Acidimicrobiaceae bacterium
TTTTGTTCACGATGTTTCAATGTGTCGGAAGATCCTGAGTGTGAGTTCTGTAAAGACGCACGTCGTGACCCTCATGTCGTATGTGTTGTCGAAGAACCCCGAGATGTAGTCGCCATTGAAAAGACACGGGAGTTCCGCGGCCGCTATCACGTATTGCATGGAGCGATAAGTCCTATTGAAGGAATTGGGCCCGATCAACTGAAGATAAGAGAGTTGATCGGGCGCCTCGTTCCCGAAGAAATCACTGAAGTGATTTTGTGTACCAATCCAAATATCGAGGGCGAAGCAACGGCAATGTACTTAGGCCGTCTTTTAAAACCCTTGGGGGTAAAGGTCACGCGAATAGCGAGCGGGCTACCTGTTGGGGGCGACCTCGATTACGCAGATGAACTAACCCTTGGCCGAGCCCTTGAGGGTCGCCGAGAAGTCGAGGCGAGCTAACCCTCGTTGCAAGGCTGGGATACGGGTTTAGACGGTGCGAACGAGAATGGCGTCGCCTTGGCCACCGCCACCGCAAAGAGCAGCCGCACCCATGCCGCCACCTCGGCGTGCAAGTTCGTTCAGCAAGGTGATGGTGAGACGTGTACCGGACATTCCAATGGGATGACCAAGAGCAATGGCTCCACCATTCACGTTGGTCACGTCTTCGTTGATGCCGAGTTCATCCATCGAAGCAATACCAACAGCGGCAAAGGCTTCGTTGAGCTCAAACAAGTTGACGTCAGAGAGCTTGTTGCCTGAACGCTCAAGTGCACGGTTGATTGCACGTGATGGTTGGGTTAGAAGCGATGCATCCGGGCCGGCAACTTGGCCATAACTTACGATCTGGCCAAGCGGTGTGGCACCAGAGCGCTCTAATGCAGCTGCTGACATGATCACTACGGCCGCGCCACCATCAGAAATCTGACTGGCATTACCCGCTGTGATAGTGCCTTCTTTATCGAAGGCACCTCGAAGGGCACCGAGTGATTCAGTAGTGGTTCCAGGACGCACGCCCTCGTCTTCTTCAACGAGCACGGGGTCACCCTTGCGCTGAGGTACTGCGACGGCAGTCAATTCATTGGCGAAGCGGCCTTCTTTCATGGCCGACGAAGCACGCTCATGCGACAAAGCGGCTAAGGCATCTTGACGTTCGCGGGTGACGTTCTTTGCGTTGGAAACATACTTTTCGGTACCTGCACCCATTGCAACTTGATCGAAGGCGCAGAACAGACCGTCGTACATCATTGAATCGACGACGGTTTTATCGCCTGCACGATAACCGGCTCGAGCTCCTGGCAATAGGTAGGGAGCGTTGGTCATTGATTCCATACCGCCGGCGACAACAATGTCGGCTTCGCCTGAAGCAATTAACTGATCTGCCAGATAAATTGAGTTAAGACCCGACAAACAGACCTTGTTGATCGTGCTTGCAGGAACGTTCATTGGGATTCCACCCTTGATGGATGCCTGTCGAGCCGTGATCTGGCCGGCTCCCGCCTGAAGTACTTGGCCCATGTAGACGTAATCGACTTGTCCACCTGAGATGCCTGCACGTTCAAGAGCAGCCTTTATGGCTATTCCGCCAAGTTCAGCCGCACTGAATGAACTCAGTGCTCCCGAAAGCTTTCCGATTGGAGTACGGGCACCTGAAACGATGAATGAACCAGCCATGACTTCCCTCCTGGGTGATATGAATCCTGTAGACGAACCAGTGTAGCTTTTCTCGCATGAGACAATTTCTTGAGGCAATCCAAGCAGGCGCGCCTGGTGACGAAATCGGCAACTTGGCCCTTCCTGAGTCTTATCGCGCAGCGTTTGTTCGTAAAGAAGATGTCAACATGTTCGAGGGCGTTCCCTCTTCTGAGAAGGATCCTCGCAAGGCAATTCGTGTGGACGAAGTGGCAATTCCAGAGTTGGCACCCGATGAGGCCTATGTCGCTGTAATGGCGAGTTCGATCAACTTCAACACAGTGTGGACGTCAATATTTGAGCCACTTCCCACCTTTGGATTTCTTAGTCGACTGGGTAAAGAGTCGTCCTGGGGCGCTCGTCACGACTTGCCCTATCACGTTGTCGGATCAGACGCTTCAGGCGTCGTGGTCAAGGTTGGGTCAGCTGTTCGAAACTGGAAGCCAGGCGACAAGGTGGTCGTGCATTGCAACTACCTCGACGATCAAGATCCATCATCACATAACGATTCGATGCTCGGTGCGAACCAGCGCATCTGGGGGTTTGAGTCAAACTTCGGTGGTTTGGCCGATTTGAGTTTGGTCAAGGCCAACCAACTCATGCCCAAGCCGGCACACCTGAGTTGGGAAGAAGCTGCGGTCAATGCCCTGTGCAACTCGACGAGCTATCGCATGCTGGTGAGTAAAAACGGTGCTGGCATGAAACAGGGCGATGTGGTGTTTGTATGGGGTGCCTCGGGAGGCATTGGTGGCTATGCCTGCCAATACGTTTTGAACGGTGGCGGTATTCCGGTTGGAGTCGTTTCGTCACCTGAAAAGGTGAAGTTGTTGAACGATATGGGTGTTGAAGCAGTTATCGACCGTAGAGCTGCCGGGTACAAGTTCTGGTCTGATGAGCACACCCAAGACGAGTCTGAGTGGCGTCGTTTGGGTAAAGATGTCAGAGCATTGGTGGGCGAAGATCCCGATATCGTCTTTGAGCATCCCGGTCGCCAAACCATGGGTGCCTCGGTGTTCATCGCCAAAAAGGGCGGCACGATCATGACTTGTGCAGCAACCAGTGGCTACATGATTGAGTACGACAACCGCCATCTTTGGATGAAGTTGAAGTCGATCAAGTCAAGCCATTTTGCCAACTATCGCGAAGCTTGGGAAGCAAATCGTCTTATTTCATTGGGTAAAATTCAACCTATTCTTTCGGCTGTTCACACGCTGGATACGGTTGGCGAAGCTGCCTATCAGGTTCATCACAACTTGCATGAGGGCAAGATCGGTGTGTTGTGCCTGGCGCCTGAAGAAGGTTTGGGAATCGACGATCCTGAGTTCCGGGCCAAGGTTGGTGAAGATCGCATCACGATGTTCCGTCGTCATAACGCATGAGTCCAGTAACGGCTCGCGGGCCTGAAGAAGAAGGCAATCAGGTGCACGAGGTTGCTGGTGCAGCGGCTGCGTCGCTGTTGACCGAGATCGACCACGTGGCTATCGCCGTTCGCGATTTACCTGCCGCCATTGATTATTACCGTGAGACCTTCGGCGC
>CAYGGL010000182.1:0-3199 GCA_964349215.1 uncultured Acidimicrobiaceae bacterium
GTCGAGGAATCCTCGACGGTGAGTCGTTCATGCGACCGTTCTGACGACGAGATGGAGGTCGACTGAAATGTGCATACATTCGTTGCCTGTAGGGAAATGACGTGATAGTTTCCCATCGTGAAGTTCGCCCGCGCTGACGCAAATTATCTATCTGCCAGACGAGAGCTTGCTCAAAAACATGGACAGCGGGAGCTGTGGGATGTCGTCGACCATTGGCCACTCTATTCAGGCGTCTCCAACCTTGCTCGCTATTTGTCGATATCTGACCTGTTTCGGGGAACACTCCATGTCCCTGGACACGTTGCCGAGTTTGGAACCTGGAGGGGGGCAACGCTCATGCTTCTCACAAAGCTGCTGAAGATCTTTGACCCCCATGGTCCAAAGGTCGTCCATTGTTTTGATACATTTGAAGGGCTTGGCATGTTCTCGTCCGAGGACGGTATTGCGGCATCCATGCCGGGTCAATACGCAGGTTCACTGGAGGAACTTCAAGAGTTCATTGCTCTCTATGAGCTGTGGGACGACATCGATATCCACCAGGGAGCGATCGAAGATTCACTGCCGGAGCTCATGGCGGAGCGCCCAGAGTTGATGTTCTCCATGGTGTACTGCGATACCGATCTGTATGAATCAACGTCCGTGATTCTCGAACAGTTGGCTTCACGTGTGACGCCAGGCGGCATTATGGTGTTCGACGAGTGGAACCACGAGAAGTTTCCCGGTGAGGGCATCGCGGTGAACCAGTTCTTGGCCGGCCTCGACCATGGGTTTGAGGTTGAGGCACCCCTGACAACTCGGCAGCCCACTCTCGTGCTTCGTAAGAAGTCGTGAGGGTTCGCTACCTGTACTCGGCATGTATCGTTATCGAGACTGCCGACCTCAGTGTTTGTTGCGATCCCTGGTTCACCGATGGCATCTATGACGGATCCTGGTTCAAGTTTCCACCTTTGGGGGACGACCCCATAAGCCTTATTGGTGAGGTGGATATGATCTATATTTCTCATATCCATCCCGATCATTATGATGTGGTCTTCCTGCGGAGGTATCTCGACAGTTTCCCAAACACTCGGCTGTTCATTGGGGACACCCGTCCTCCGTATCTTGCATACAAAATGCGAGCTGATGGATTTGATCCGGAAGTCATTCAATCTCTTCAGGTTGGAAACACGGCGCTGTCAATTATCCCGAATGCCGCCTTCGATGAGGTTGACAACATTGACACAGCACTGGTGGTGACAGAGGGAACGTCGAGCGTTGTGAACTTGAACGACAACCCCATCGATCCCGTGCAGATCGCGACCATTCTTGAGCTCTGTTCGGGCCCTCCTTCCGTGGCATTTCTTCCCCACTCAGGTGCGGGGCCCTATCCTCAGACCTATGCATTCAGGGATGAAGCTTCGCTGGAGGAGGCTGCGGAGCAAAAGAAGCAGCAATTCCTCACCCTGTACGGTAGATACATTGAATTGCTGAATCCCAGGCTCGCCGTTCCCTTTGCAGGTCAATATTTCCTGGGTGGACCGCTGATGGCCCTCAACGCACGCAGGGGAGTCGCAGATGCCGTTGAAGCCGCCCGGACGCGTCCCGACCGATCAGTCGTGCTCGCTGACGGCGGTCACTCCTTCATCGACGTCGAGACACTCATGCCGTCAGGGACGCGGGATGCCGTCTATGCCCAGGAGGAGGTTGAAGGCCATCTTCGATCACTTCCCTTTTCCGGTTACGACTACGAGCGGGAAATCGTTCCTCTGGGCGGACGGTCGCTCCCGATTCGTCCGCTTCTTGCCCAGGCGTATTCCCGTGCGGTTGCCCATGGTTGCACCGCCGAGCCCTTCTGGTTCTGTTTGTCGACCGATCCGGGACATCATCTCTGCTTCAACACGGCCGAGGACCTGGGTGTGGTGGCCCGCACCGATATTCAAGATCTGGAGCCCCGTTGCGAGGTCGCCATTGACGAGCGCTACCTCTTCGGGCTCCTGACGCGGCTGTATCACTGGAACAACGCGGAGATCGGATCCCACTACCGCTCGACACGCGTGCCCGATGTCCATCGGCGTGATGCCTACGGCTTCCTTCATCATCTCCACGTCTAGTGCTCCCGCGCAAAAGTTGGTTGAACGTGGATCATGCGGCCTTCTTGGCGTCGTAGACCCATTTGAACGGTGCAGCGGTGGTGTTGCGGTGCTCGATGAAGTCCATCATCTTGGCCACGAGCTCGGCACGTGAGGCGAACTCGCCACGACGCAGGACCTTGCGGGTCAGGATCGAGAAGAACGCCTCGACCTGATTGAGCCAACTGGCGTGGGCCGGCGTGTGGTGGACCACGAACCGGAGGTGGTCGGCGAGCCATGCTTTGGTGGCCCTGGAGGTGTGGGAGCTTCCGTTGTCCATCACGATGTGGATGGCGAGGTCGTCTTCGATGCTCTTGTCCAGCTCTTCGAGGAACGCGATGAAGGTGACCGAGTTGTTGCGTTCGATGTTGGTGGCGGTCACCCTGCCGGTAGCGACGTCCATGGCCGCGATCAGAGAGGTCGTGCCGTGCCGGACGTACTCGAACTCTCGACGTGCGGGTTGGCCGGATCGGACCGGCTGGGTCGGATACTTGCGACTCTTGGCCTGGATGCCCGTCTTTTCGTCGATGGACAGAACGACTGCGTTCTCGGGTGGGGAGAGGTAGAGCCCGCAGACATCGGCGGCACGCTCCCAGAACTCGGGAGTGTCCCGGCGGGTCAGCCACCCTTCGACTCGGTGCGGCTTCACATCGTCACCAGCCAGGATCCGCCCGATCTGGGATGCCGAGATGCCGATCCCGGCTTCGCTCATGGCGGTGGCCAGTTCGGAATGGCTCCACTGGGAGGAGACCTCGGGGTGCTCCTCGGTGACCTTCGCCATCAGCACCAACCGCTCCGTGGGGCCGTAGACGAGCGGACGGCCCGAACGGGGAGCATCGTCGAGACCGTCGACGCCATGGGTGAGGAAGCGCCGTCGCCACTTGCACACGGCCTGTTGGGACAGTCCCACCCGAAGGGCGATGTGACTCCCTGGCATGCCATCGGCTGCCGATAGAACCACTTCTGCTCGTTGGCGGTCACGGTGCGGGGTGGTCTGTGCCCGCACCCGTCGCTCGAGTTCGCCCCGCTCTTCATGCGTCAACACCAACGGATCCACAGTCCACATCTTGACCCTCCCAAGCCTCGACTGC
>CAYGGL010000183.1:0-3163 GCA_964349215.1 uncultured Acidimicrobiaceae bacterium
ACCATGTTGTATTTCCGTCTTCCCTTTCTCGACGTGTTCTCACTTTCTGCAGACTTGGCGCCTCTTGTGACTGTGATCTGGGTGGTAGTGATGGCAAATGCCATCAATTTGATAGACGGACTCGACGGGCTTGCCGCCGGCATTGTTGCAATTGCCGCTGGAGCATTCGCGATATACAGCGACCGTCTGTTTGATCTGGGCCTCTTAGGCGACAGCATCAGTCCACTCATTGCGGTAGTTACTCTTGGCCTTTGCCTCGGATTTCTGCCTTCCAATGCACATCCTGCCCGTATCTTCATGGGCGATGGGGGGGCACTGCTGCTTGGGCTATTGATGGCCTGCTCGACATTGTTGGTGGCTGGTCAAACAGTCGATACCTACAGCGGACAGACATTCTTCTTTTACGCACCGCTCTTTATTCCGTTTGTCATTCTGGGCGTTCCAGTGCTTGACACCATTTTCGCGGTGCTACGTAGAGCAGGGAAACGAAGTGGTCTGGCAACAGCGGACAAAGACCATCTTCATCATCGTCTGATGGGGCTCGGTCATGGCCAACGTCGGGCAGTATTCATTCTTTGGGCATGGACAGCGATACTCGCCGGCGTTGTTCTTTATCCTGCTTATACAGAGCAGGGAAATGCAATGGTTCCAGCTGGAGTGGCTGCACTTGCGGTAACGCTCTATACGGTTTTACATCCACAAGTTCGACGCAATCGAGCTGAGATGCAGGGCCAGCTCGAGCTTGACCTCCAGGAATCTGAGAAGGTGTCAGATGACGGCGGAGGGTCTGGCTAACACGAGTGATTTGCTCGAAGCCAAAACCTCCTTTACATTGCGCAAAGTTTCACAAGCACGTGCTTATTAGTTGTATGTGTAGGCCTGATGCTGTCGCCAAGGGAAGAACAAAGTGGATTTTCGCGAGCGCAACGCACTAAATAACGGCTTGGACACGGGCATGTCGCGCGCCATGGAACTTGTCTTGACCCCGCTGATCTTCACAGCAGGTGGATACCTTCTTGATCGTTGGCTGACAACCGGTCCAATCTTCGCAATCGTGCTCGGGGTGTTGGCATTGATCGGTGTGAGTTACATGACTTGGTTCCGCTACGAAATGGAAATGCGCGAACACGACAAGCAAGGCGTTTGGGGCCCTCGCGATAAAGAAGACTCTTCTCTTCAGGAGATCTCATGAGCGACGCATTGGTTACGAGGCTTGATGGTCCTGCACCAGAACGTGAGATTGCACTCGATATGGTTCGCAGGGGAGCGATGGCGGCGCCTGCACTTCTCTTGATTGGCGGGATCGGCTGGGGTATCGGTGGCGCTGCGTCAGCCGGATATGCCATCTCTCTGGTTCTTGCAAACTTCATTATCGCGGCTGCACTGTTGACTTGGACGGCTCGAATCTCGCTTGCCCTCATGATGGGAGCGGCGCTTTTTGGTTATGTGCTGCGACTGGCTATTGTCTTTGCAGCAGTCATCTTGGTGAAAGATGCCGGATGGGTCAGAATGTGGCCACTCGGTTTAAGTCTCGTTATTACTCACGTCGGTCTTTTGTTTTGGGAAACGCGCTACATATCAGCATCGTTGGCGTTTCCCGGACTTAAGCCGTCAAAATTCATCGCCCAACAAGGCTAGTAACTACTAATAAGGAGCAAGTGCCCGTGGCGTTCTTTGCGCTCGAGTTTCCACCAATCAGTCATCTGGTCGAATGGCCGGCCTTCTTGTTTGATGGCACCCCATTTGCAGTTAACAAGATCACGCTGATCTATTTAGCAGCGGCAATTTGTTCTTTATCGATATTCATCATCGGTGGATCGAAGAAGGCACTCGTGCCTACAGGCGTGCAGAATGTCGCCGAGGCAAGCGTTGACTTCATCCGTAATGGCGTAGTGCTCCAAACCATCGGTCCAGATGGCATGAGGTTTATGCCCTTTCTGTGTTCGCTGTTCTTCTTCATCTTCTTCACCAACATCACTGGGATCATTCCAGTCGTTCAGATGCCCGCTAATGCACGTATGGCAATGCCGGCTTTTTTTGCCTTGCTGACTTGGGTCCTGTTCATCGCGGTGGGCATCAAGTACCAAGGCCCATTCGGCTATCTGAAGTCAGTCCTCTTCCCTCCCGGAGTTCCCAAGGCGCTTTATCTATTGGTGACTCCAATCGAGTTCATTTCTACATTCCTTGTAAGGCCCTTTTCGTTAGCCGTTCGACTCTTCGCCAACTTGTTGGCGGGCCATATCCTGCTTGTTACTTTTGGCGTGCTTGCCGCTGCTCTATGGGCGGCCAAGCCAACGGTGGCAATCGTTCCCCTTCCGTTCCTCATGCTGGTTTTCCTAACCGGCTTTGAGGTTCTGGTGGCGTTCTTGCAGGCGTATATCTTTACCATCCTTGCCGCTGTCTACATCGGCGGCGCTATGCACCCTGAGCACTAAGACCCTCTCGAAAATAAGACCCAGTTAGTTAAGTCACCCCAAATCACTAGGAGAAAACAGAGACAATGTTGCCCCTGCTTGCAGAGATCACAGGTACCGGAGAAGACCTCATCAGTGCCGGAGGTGCCATTGGCGCCGGTTTGGCCTATGGCCTTGCTGCCATCGGCCCAGGTATTGGTATTGGATATTTGGTTGGTCAATCAGTTCAGGCAATGGCTCGCCAGCCTGAGGCTGCCGGTCAAGTCCGCACCACCATGTTCTTAGGTATTGCTTTTACCGAAGCCCTTGCACTTATCGGCTTCGTTGTATTCATCCTTCTCGGTCTCTAAAGGGAGCTTTATGCGTACGCGAGTGCTGTTTTCCGGCGCCGTCATTGCCGGTGCAATCTTCTTTGGTGTCCCGGGAGTAGCTAATGCTTCGGGAGCCGAAGAACAAGAGTGTCTATTAAAACAGGTCGAGGCTGCTGAGCGCCACGAAGAGATCAAGACCTGTGAAGAATCTCCTAACCCAATCCTTCCCGCTACTGACGAGATCATTTGGGGAACGCTGGCGTTTCTTGTCGTCTTTGCCGGTATAACCAAGTTTGGTTACCCAGCCATTAAAAAGGGCATGGACGATCGAACTGAGCGAATTCAAAACGATCTTGATGCCGCTGAGTCAGCCAAGACCGATGCAGAAAACGTGAAGGTGGAATATGAGCGCCATCTTGCCGATGCAAAGAATGAAGC
>CAYGGL010000184.1:0-3160 GCA_964349215.1 uncultured Acidimicrobiaceae bacterium
CTCCATATGCGAGGCCAAGCAAGCCAAGACCGGCGAATCCGACGGCAGCGTCACCACCGGTACGAGGCAAGACTGCGGTGGGCTGAACAGCTGGTGCTGCAGGCTTAGTGGTAGGAGGAACTGTGGTCGCACCGGCCACGGTTGGGGCGGGAGCGGTAGTCGCCGGCGGATCAACGATTGCCGGAGCGCCACCTGCAGTTGCCTCTGCGTGGGCGATGCTCATAACAGCCCCACCTGCAAGGCCGGGAAGAACTTCGATCTTGAAGACATCAGATACAGACTTCGCCTCGCTACCACCTGCAAGTTTGCCAGGACCCTCGTCCATCACAACCGTGGTGCCCTTCATGAAGGTGATCTTCAAGAGAGTTCCGATGATCGGCAACTTGATCTGAAGAGTTCCGTCAACCTCGATGAAATCGAGGATTTCAAAACGCTTGCCCTCGCCGAGACAATCAGCTGGATTGGCTGCGCTGATTTGGACAGCCTCTGGGTTGGTGGTGCCACCGCTCTTTGCAGTCTTGCGATCGTAGGTAGCAGAGGCTTCGCTGTGGCCCATCTTGAGACTCAAGATGTCCTGGCCGCACAAGCCGTTGGGCAATACATTCAAAGAGAATCCATCAGAACTTGAAGCTGCTTTGACCTTGTCAGCTGAAGTTTCGACCATTGACTCAGATGACCCAAGCTCAAGGGAGACCAAGCTGATCGTGGCAATCTCGCCGAAGATCTTCTTCCAAAGGGCATCGTTGATTGGCTTGCCCTTGAGGGGGTCGAGGTCGATACCCATTGACTTGGTCGCATCGGTAGCAGCTGCCGCATCTGGGCCACCGGCAATTACCTTGGAGAAAAGGCCCATGAGCTTTTCTTTGGCCATTCCGAGCAGAATTGACTCGTACTGCAACTCAATTTCCGCAGCGTCAGAAGAACTAGATGCCGAAGCCATACCGCCCTTGACGGCTGCCTTTGATGTTGCGCACAACAAACTTACTTCTGCCACGAGGCCGGCAGGTAGAGGCGGAATTTCACCTGTAGGACACTGTTTCGAACTATCAGATACATCTGCAGTTCCTTCAACCTTGGCAGCACTCTTCAAGATATTGAGGAAGGGAATCTTTACAGCGTCACCAGTCGTCGAGGCCTTAGGACCAGCCGAATCAAGATTCGCGGTAGTCCGGCCGATCTTGACGCCTACACCGGCGATTGACATCTCCAAAGCTTGGCCCACAGCGGTTGCCTGATATGTCTCCGGCCTGGCTGCCTGAGCAGGCGAAGTTCCAATGATGGCCCCCGTCGCCAGTAGAGACACACCCACCACGCCTATTGCTCTGATTCTTTTCATATCGTTGGCTCTCCTCAACATTGTCAGAACTAGAAACTTCCGAACCTGGCGCAACTCTAGAGTGTGTGATGCGTCACAGTCGAATGCAGTCAAACCTTATTTCGTTTCAAGACACCCACATTCCTTCTAGGGAGGAAAAATAGGCCTCCAGGTAACCTAATCGAAGTTTCCAGCTCTCTTTACTTTTCGACCCGCATTACTTTTCAACCCTCATTGTGGCTATTCCCTTTAATTTGATATCACCAATCAAGTCGCCTACCAAAGGAAGATCCGTAGGAGATGAATAGATCACCTCAACACGTACTCGACTTCCTGGACGGCCCCTGCCGGAAGAAACCACGGTAAGGCGTCTGTTATCTAATGACGGGCTTGCCGCAACGACTCCTCTACGAGGTGCTCCAGAGCCGGCATCGACTGCTGATTCTCTTGCTCCTTCTCTAGCTGCATGAATTACGAGTACCTGATCTCTTACGACGACGGTGATCTGCAACAACAGCAGAGCCAACATCGCGAGGAAAGGGAGAATGAGAGCAAGCTCAACCGCTGCTTGTCCCTCATCTCCCCTGCCCCTTGCCATCAGCCGATCATCTTCAACAGGTTGTCAAAGACAGCGTCAAACAACTTGCCTATGAGGTTGGTCTTTCGTGCCCACATTGCAACCAAAAGTGCAAGGCCGGCGGCCCCTAAGAGGACAAGTGCATACTCGGCAGTTGCCTGACCCTTCTCATCACGCATGCGAACAAGATGATTTTCACTTCGCTGAGCAAGCATGAGGATGGCTATTTGGGTTTGAACCATGAGCTTTGTAGCAAACACGGTTATCTCCTTTGTTTGATGTTCGTTGGATGTTTGATCTGATCAAAAACGCAACGCTTTTAATCCGGTGGATATAAGGGGTGCCATTGTTAAGAGCCCAAAAGCGGGCAATATACAAAGCACCAGGGGGAAGAGAAGTTTGATGGGAACTCGTCGAGCTGCTTCTTCGGCACGGCGTCGCCTCTGAGTACGAACCTCTGCGGCAAGACGCACGAGATTGTCATGTAGGGGAGCTCCATAGCGCTCGGCTGCTACCAAAGCCGATATCAATGGACGAACAGCCTCGTCGGTGCGGGCCACTACATCTTCAAGTGATTCCGCCAGTCGGCGGCCAAGCGAGGCTTCTTTAGCCGCTTGCAATAGCTCATCGGCCAATGGGCCAGGGCAACGATGCCCAACGGCGCTGACAGCCAGTGAGACATTCAGGCCGGCACCTGAAGTGAGGAGAAATAGGTCAACAACCTCTGGCATATGACTCAAAAGGGCCGAGGTCCGTTGGCGTTGTATTGAACGGGCTTTCAATTTGGGTAAAGCAAAAAGAGCAAACAGTAGGATGGCCGCAAGAGGTGGAAAGACGAAAAGACTCAACGTCGCACCTACTACTGTCCAACCAACACGACGCGCATGACCTGGCTGCACGGGCCGACGAACGAGATGCAGGATCATCTCCCCCAAGCGTTGGATAATTCTGATATTAAAAATCTGTTCGATCAGATGCGACTGAGATGAATCATCTCTTGTTGCACTCATTGATCGGACACGTCTTGGAGCCGGCCGATAGTTCCATGCCACGCCGGCCACCAGGCCAGACCATCCAAAGCCAAGCAGTAGTGCCCTCATAACTTCACCCTTGCCAAACGTTGCATCCACAAGGCTGCCACCAAATCGAGTGACAGCCCGATCGTCAGACATATCCAACCAATGGGTGTCCGAAACAAGAATTCGGCAGTGGAGCTATCGCTTGCGGCAGCCAAAACGGAAAAAATCAAAGGAGCAACTGCTATGACC
>CAYGGL010000185.1:0-3136 GCA_964349215.1 uncultured Acidimicrobiaceae bacterium
GTATACAAGTATATAACAAGTGAGGTCTATCCGCTACAACGAGATCGCCGAAGACTTACGTCTTCGCATCAGCAGTGGTGATTTTGGAGCTGGGAGGGTATTGCCAAGCGAGGCCGATCTGACGGCAGTCTATTCCGCTAGCAGAGTCACCATTCGTAAGGCCCTGGATCTGTTGCGTTCTGAAGGTTTCATTGATTCGCGCCAAGGTTTCGGTTGGTTTGTTGTCACTGATCCGCTTCGTCAGTCATTGGGGCGTCTTGGAACCATTGAAGACCAACTTGATGCATCGGGAGCTAAAGCTGAACGTCGTGTTCTCGACTTTGCATTCGTGAAGCCGCCTGCTGATGTTGCAGAGGTTTTGGGTCCCAAAACCGTGTTGCAGGTGCGAAGAGTCAACCTTGCAGATGGTGAACCATTTGCCCGAATAACCGTATGGTGTCCAGAAGAATTAGGTGCTGAGCTTTCCCGATCTGAAGTTGAACGGTCGCCCTTTTATGAGTTGTTGCCGGTGTCTTTGGGAGGTGCCACCCAAACGATCGGAGCCGCCGGTGCATCAGCCGAAGATGCATTGGTGCTGGAGATTCCGGTTGGTTCGCCCGTGCTCAGATGCTGGAGAGTAACCAAAACTGCAGATGGCAAAGCTGTACTTGTTAGCGAACATATTTTTCCAGCACACCGAACTGAATTCGTAGTCGACCTACCTCGACCCGAGCGCTCAATTGCCCCAACAGGCATCCGCCTGGTCGACGAAACCGGCTAGTGGCCTTACGAAGCGAAAGTAGCTAGATAAGCCCGAAGCGGTTGAGCTGAAAGACCCACGATATTGCGGCGAGCGTCGCAATGGCTTTTATGCATATTTTGGTTTGTCTTGTGCTCCAGGTGGGGGGAGCGGAGAGGCGGCCTGTTCGTCGCAAGGCGAGAACACCGAGCATGACGATCGTGAAGACGGCAATCAGAAATACCATTGGGTTAGTCGTTGCTGTCTCGAAGATGCGGCCTCGCACGAGATGAATAGAAGCGGTGGTCATGCCGCAAAACGGACAAGGTATGCCGGTCATCATGCGTAAAGGACATGGCAAACCTACGCCAGTTGCTCCCATCAGGGTCGGCCATAGCGTTGCAGCTCCGGCAACCCCTACCCCCGTGAGCGCAAATCGCTCGGGCGCAGAAAGCGCCACGGCTCCTGGAATCAGGTCAGGGTGCGACACTGGTTTATGGTACAGGCGGAGTAGCCGTTGTGCAGACCTTGTTGAACTTCACCTGGGCGTTGGCGGACTTAGTCATGTGTTTGGTGAGAATGTCAATCTTCTTTTGAATCTTGACGGCCTCTTCTTCGTCGGCTTCCGCTAATGAGGTCTTGAGACGATCCAGAGCTACTTGGGCCTTTTCTTGGTTACTGGCCATGACGGATTGCATCCGAGACATCTTCTCGCAGCGTTTTTGTATCCTTGCCTTCTTCGCCTCTGCCCTAGCCTGAAGGTCGGCTTTGATGTCTTCTGAATACTTCTTAAGTTCACCCACATAGGTATCATGCTTTGCTTTTTCTTCCATGGCCCGTGCCTTGGCTTCGGCTGCTTTGGCTTTTGCCTTTTCCTTCATTTCCTCAGACTTCATATCCTTAGGAAGGTCGCTTTCGTCAAATTCATCGTCACTTCCCTTGCCACCGCTTCCACCGCCGGCTCCCAATTTCGCCCTCAGCGCATCAGCCCTTGCCTTGAACTCGGCCGCTTTAGCCAACTTGTGTTCGATGGCACCTCTCATCTCTTGAGCCTTAGCTAGATACTTTTCGAAACCCGCTTCGCCGTTTGCCTGCATCTGCTCAGCTTTGGCTTGTAGTTCGTCGGCCTTAGCTTGGTACTCGACGGCATATTGATGATATCGCGCTGCCTCTTGGTCCCAGTACTCGGGAGTCTCGCCAGATCCTCCACCCGCCCAGGCGGGTCCAGAGCTCATTCCAAAGATCATCAGTCCTGCAGTTGCTGCCGTGACGAAGAGCTTGCGAATCATACTGACTCCCTTGGCTGTGATGAAGAGTGTGGGTATGAATTGATGTCGGCTGATGTTGAAAAAAACTTGAGCCAGAAATTAAATGTTTGGCCAAGTTCGCCGACGAGCCTCTCGGCGGTTCGATTCAAGCGCCCAAGCCCGACGCCATGAAGTGGTGTCGGGTCCGGTCAACGAAGGGGTCTTACCCTGAGCTAAACGCTTGCGGGCACTCCACCAATCTTCAGAGGCCTCATCGCCAAGGGTGGCTACGGATTGTTCAATCCTTTGAGCAAAACCTCGGGCACTCTCATCTTCGTCTGGCCATAGTGGCTCACCAAAAGTAACGGTTGTAGCACCAGGTTTAGGCGTGCGGTCGCCTTTGGCAAAGATGCGATTTGTTCCTTCTATATGTATGGGTACAACAGGCACCTCAGCCCTGAGCGCCAAAAACGCTGCTCCACCTTTATGGCCTTGGCCCCACCCATCAGGACTGCGACCACCTTCAGGAAAGATGAGAAGGCTCCAATCGTTGTTCAACAATTTGGTTGCTCGTTCGGCTGAGCGTCGTGAAACCTTTGTTCGCTCGATTGGAAACGCTCCCAACACCAAGGCTGACGCAGCAGAGGTAAATCGATTTGTAAAGAAATAATCGGCAGCAGCTGCGACCACAATGCGATGGCGCCATGGCTCTGGAATGGCAGTGAGAATCAGGGGAGCATCGAGATGGCTGTGATGATTCGCGGCAAAGATGATTGGACCTTCAATAGCGTCGAGTCGATCAGTCCCTGAAATGGTGGGCGAAGCCAGTGCTTGAACAGCTAAGCGCACTGGACCTTCCAACATGAAGAGACGTGCGTAGCGAGATGGAAGCCGCCGTGCCCAGGCGGTCTCATAAGCTTGGCCATACTTAGGCTCAGTCGCCAAACGCTCTACAGAGCGAGGGACCGTTCCCGCTGACAATGGGAACGATGGCTTGGGAAGCAAAGAGCGAGCTTTGGCGAGTGGGTCCATATCAAACGACCTGAGCCATGAGTAGTGGCGGTGCATGTAAGTGCGTGATTGAAGGGTCGCGACCGACTACATCTTCGGCCATCTCAAAGGCGTCACGAAGCGTTGATGCAGGCTTGAAGCCAAGTCTGCGTACCGCCTT
>CAYGGL010000186.1:0-1662 GCA_964349215.1 uncultured Acidimicrobiaceae bacterium
TAAGGGGGCTTGGTTATTGGTTTTTTTATGGCGGAGACAACGGGGGTCTGTGGCTGGATTTCTCACAGCGATACCAAGAACGCCTCATCCCCCTCGGCATCTCTTTGCTGCTTCCACTACTGGCTCTTTTTTTAGCAACCATTTTGCGCTGGAAATATCGCGTTTATCTCGCACTTCTAATGTTTGTTGGGACAGTCCTAGCGGTTGGTGCTTTCCCTTATCAGCGCCCTTCGCCTTTGGGAACCGCGTTCAAAGATGCAGCAGCAACTTCAGACTTTGTTCTCTCGTTGCGTAACACGCAACGAGCCGTTCCTTTGGTTGCACTTGTTACAGCCTTATTCATAGGTGCCGGCCTCAGTGCCCTTAGCACCAAAAAGCCGCGGCTTAGCTTCTTGGCATGTGCTCTGGTTGGAGTCATCATCGTTGCAAATATCTCTCCACTATGGACAGGAGATCTGGTTTCAAAGCGCTTCCATCGACCAGAACAAATTCCAAGTTATTGGGAGGACGCCATAAAACTTCTTGGAGAAAAAGGTGACTCCACCCGAATTCTGGAAGTGCCCGGCTCAGACTTTGCTGCTTATCGATGGGGTCATACCCTTGACCCAATTACCTCTGGCCTAACAAGCCGACCAGTGGTGTGGCGAGAACTAGTTCCCATGGGCTCTCCAGGGACGGTCTCACTTCTGTCTGCACTCGATAGGCGAATGCAAGAAGGTTCGCTAGATGCAAACGGCATAGGTCCTGTTGCACGTTTAATAAGCGCAGGTGATGTTCTTGCCCGTTTCGATCTGGAATATGAGCGTTATCGAACCCCAAGACCTTGGCTGGCGTGGGCACTGTTTAGTCCTGCCTTGCCTGGACTTGATTCCCCTATTGCCTTTGGCCCAGTGGATCCCCCTAATAGAGCGGTCGCCTCACTCCCCCTCGTCGACGAAATCACGCTGGCAACAGAAGCTGGGGCTGAGAACCCTCCGCCCCTTGCGGTCATTCCAGTTTCTGACCCTCTTCCCATTGTTCATTCTCGCGATGTAGATCGCATGCAGCTTCTCGATGGAGACGGTGAGGGAATCGTCGACGCAGCAGAATCAGGACTTTTAGATCCAGACGCTGCACTTGTGTATGCGGGCTCGATCAAGAACAACAGTCAACTCAAAAAACTTGTCGCAAAAGGTGACGATGACATCATCGTCACCGATACCAACAGACGTAGAGCAAAACGCTGGTTGGGACTTAGAGAAAACGGCGGTTATACGGAATACATAGGAGAGGTTCCGTTACGAGTCGATCCAACAGATGCGAGAATTCCACTTTTTGAAAATGAAACTGCCTCGACTCAAACGGTCGTAGTCCCAATGGGGGCAGTCCGTGCCAGAGCCAGTTCCTATGGAGACCCAATTCGTTATGCCCCACACGCTCGACCTTCTCTTGCCATTGACCAAAACCCTGACACGGCATGGACAACAGGTGCATTCTCTTCGGTAATAGGTGAACGCATTCTCTTATCACTGGACAAAAAGGTTCGCTCTGATCACATAACACTTCTTCAGCCCCAAGGTGGCCGGGATCGCTATATCACGCGCGTGCGCCTGACCTTCGACGATCAACATCAACTCGATGTTGATTTGGGCGAAGAGTCTTATCTGGCTCCCGGCCAAAGAG
>CAYGGL010000186.1:1672-3125 GCA_964349215.1 uncultured Acidimicrobiaceae bacterium
TAGAAATACTCAGCGATGGTTTAGATCCCAATTCAGATTACTCAGGACTTGATGGGGTGGGATTCAGTGAAATCTCAATCGGTGGGTTTCAGGGTTCTATAGACGAAATAACAAGGCTGCCAGAGCAACTATCTACAAGCGTTCCCAATGACCTACAGCGTCGAATGGCAATAGCAATAAGTCGCCAAAGAGCCGATCCTCGAGAACCTGTTTTGAAAGACGCCGAAGAACGGATGACACGAAGCTTTACTCTCGCAAGTTCCCGAGCGTTTGGCCTTTCCGGGCAAGCAAGGATTTCTGCTTACACATCTGACTCCACTATCGATGGTCTCGTTGGTACTTCTACTTCTTCACAAGGAGCCCTCACTGCTAATTCGTCAGCAAGACTATCGGGAGAAGTACGTGCTCGATCTTCTGCGGCAATAGATGGTGATCTCACAACTCATTGGAGTCCGGGCTTTTTAGGACAAGCCGGTCATTGGGCAAAGTACACATTTGCCACAGAGCAAACAATCGATCGCCTTGACCTTCAGGTCGTCCGCGATGGCCGCCATAGTATCCCTACGAGGTTGTATCTCGAAGGATCCAATGGAGAGACGAGAGATATAAACCTGCCTTCATTAACCGGACCGATTTCAAAAATCAATTTTCCCACTCCGATGAGCGTGAACTTTCCGGCGATCACAAGCAACGAATTAACCATCACCGTTTCTGAAGTTGAACCCAGCACCACTACAGATTGGTATACCCGGGGCCAAATCGAAATGCCGTTTGCCATTGCAGAATTCGGCATCCCTGGGATTCAACTGGCTCAAGCTCCCCAACAATTTGCTCCAATCTGTCGTGAAGACCTGATCACGCTTGATGGAAAACCCCTCTCAGTCAGAATCGAAGGAACTACTGATGCGGCTTTAAATCGAAATGCCCTACGAGTAGTTCCCTGTGGTCCTGAAGCGTTGGTTCTGACACGCGGAGAACATGAGATCAGGACTCAGCCAGGAAAGCTGAGTGGCATCGACATAGACCGTCTGGTCCTGACCTCCGCAAAGGGCGGGGGTGCGGCTTCCATAGAATCGTGGTCTTCATCTCATCCAACATCTAAAGCCGAGAATGTTCCCACCCTCAAGGTGACCACTAATTCGCAAACTAAGCGTTCGGTCACAATCACACCTGGCAGCACAAAACCCTTTTGGCTGGTACTAGGTGAAAGTCATAACAAAGGCTGGAAGGCTCACATAGGAAGTCGTGACCTTGGGCCGCCAACGTTGATTGATGGCTACGCAAATGGTTGGTTGATAGACGTTGACAACCCCAGCGAGCTATTGGTTGTTGACCTGGAATGGGCACCTCAGAAAACAGTTTGGATGGGAATTACAGCATCGCTGTTTGGTCTGCTCGCCTGTTTTTCAATTCTCGGCATCAGCTTCACCCGTAGCCGTCGCCAGGTCGCAGA
>CAYGGL010000187.1:0-3117 GCA_964349215.1 uncultured Acidimicrobiaceae bacterium
CGGTTGTAACAATGCGAGAACTTCTCGACAGCGGAGTCCACTTCGGACACCAGACTCGTCGATGGAACCCAAAGATGAAGCGCTTCATTTTCACAGAGCGCAATGGCATTTACATCATCGACATCCAGCAATCACTTGGACTCATTGATAGCGCCTACGAATTCGTGAGGGATGTTGTCGCCAAGGGCGGGCACATTCTTTATATTGGCACAAAGAAGCAAGCACAAGAGCCAATCATGCAGCAGTCAGCTCGCGTAGGCATGCCTTATGTCACCGAGCGCTGGCTTGGAGGAATGCTCACCAACTTTCCAACTGTCTACAAGCGCATTCAGCGCCTCAAGGAACTTGAAGCCTTAGAAAGTGCCAACGATCAGTTGTTGACCAAGAAGGAACTCCTTGTACTTCGTCGCGAGCGCGAGAAGCTCAACAAGAACCTCAATGGAATTCGCAATATGACCAAATTGCCAAGCGCAATTTGGGTTGTCGATACAAAGAAGGAACATCTTGCGGTTGCTGAAGCCAAGAAGCTCGGTATTCCAGTTATTGCAATCCTGGATACTAATTGCGATCCAGATGAAGTTGATTTCAAAATTCCAGGAAACGATGACGCGATTCGCTCCATCGGACTCCTCACCCGAGTGATCACCGATGCAGTCGCCGCTGGACTTCAAGCCCGTGCGGCTGCAAGTGTCAAAGAAGAAGTAAAAGCTGATACAGAAACTGTCGCTGCTGGTGAGCCACTTGCTGATTGGGAGAAAGAAATTCTCTCTGGCAATACTGCTCCTGTGACAGAGGCTGTTGAGGTTCGTCCAGAGGTAGAAGTACCAATGGTCGTCGAAACCAATGCTGTAACGGAGGCTTAAATTGAATTACTCAGCTGCCGATGTAAAGAGACTTCGCGAGGCAACCGCGGCAGGAATGCTTGACTGCAAGAAAGCTCTCGATGAAGCCGATGGCGATTTCGACAAGGCTGTTGAAATCATCCGAGTCAAGGGCTTGAAGGGAATCACCAAGCGCGAGGGTCGGACGGCTTCCAACGGGCTTGTTATTGCCAAGGTTCAGAATAACTATGGCGTCATGCTCGAACTCAACTGTGAGACTGACTTTGTTGCAAAGGGTGAGCGCTTTCAGGCTCTCGCCGATGAGCTTTTGGAACACTTGCTCGAGTCAAACATTTCAGACCTTGATGCTTATTTGGCTTCAGAAATAAAGCCAGGGCGAACGGTGCAAAATATTATTGATGAAGCGAACGCAGCTCTGGGCGAGAAGATTGAGGTACGCCGCCTTGCCGTTCTTGATGGTCCTGCTGCTGTCTACCTTCACCGCACCAGTCCTGACTTGCCACCGCAACTGGGTGTTCTAGTGCAATTGTCGAAGGATGCACTTGACGTTGGCAAGGACATTGCTCAGCACATTGCAGCCTTTGCTCCCCTATACGTCAATCGCGAGAATGTTCCGGCCGAACTCATTGAGAATGAGCGACGCCTTGCTGAGGAAACAGCCCGTAATGAGGGGAAGCCAGAAGCGGCCCTTATCAAGATTGTTGAAGGTCGGGTCACTGGTTTCGTAAAGGAAGTTAGCTTGATCGAGCAGGCATTTGCCAAGGATGCTAAGAAAACGGTCAAGCAGATCCTTGATGAGGCAGGCACGGCTGTGAAGGCATTCCAACGCTTCCGCGTGGGTCAATAACCTTTAGGACCAGCCCTTTAGACTCTAGTCATTAAGTGAAAGGAGCACTCATGCCCGGTAGTAGAGGTAATTACGGGCGGGTGCTCCTTAAACTTTCTGGAGAAGTATTTGGTGGGACGAAGGGCATCGGTGTGGACCCTGATGTTGTTCAAGATGTTGCTAAGCAGATTGCTGATGTTGTTCGCAGCGGAGTTCAAGTTGCGGTCGTAGTAGGCGGGGGAAATTATTTCCGCGGAGCCGAATTGCAGCAGCGAGGAATGGACCGTGCACGAGCGGACTACATGGGAATGCTCGGAACTGTTATGAACTGCCTTGCTCTTCAAGATTTTCTTGAGAAACAGGGAATTGACACTCGAGTCCAAACGGCAATCACTATGGGTCAAGTTGCCGAGCCTTACATCCCTCGTCGTGCAATCCGACACTTGGAAAAGGGACGAGTTGTAATTTTCGGAGCGGGTGCGGGAATGCCATTTTTCACCACTGACACAGTGTCGGCTCAGAGAGCACTTGAAATAGGAGCAGAAGCCTTGCTCCTAGCCAAGAGTGGGGTTGATGGTGTTTACTCGGACGATCCTCGCAAGAATCCAAAGGCTGTGAAATACGAAAGTATTTCCTATGACGAAGTGATTTCGAAGTCTTTGGCAGTGGCAGATGCAGCGGCATTTAGTATTTGCCGTGAAAATGGTCTTCCAATCATCGTCTTTGACCTCAAATCGAACGGAAATATCGGCCGCGCTGTTCGTGGCGAGGTAATCGGTACGCTTGTTGCGTAGCTCCAAGTGATTAAGAATCATCGGGTTTTCAAAGAAGAAACTACAGGGACGTTAGAAGAATGAGGAGTAGTGATGAGTGATGTTGCTGGCACCCTGAAGGATGCCGAAACAAAGATGGACAAGGCTATAGAGGTAGCGAAGGAAGATTTCGCATCCATTCGAACTGGCCGCGCGCATCCGTCGCTCTTCAGCAAGATTATGGTTGATTACTACGGCACCTTCACTTCGCTTTCGCAGTTGGCTTCTATCCAGGTACCAGAGGCGCGAATGGCGATTGTTTCTCCTTTCGACAAGGGTGCAATGACTGCAATCGAGAAGGCAATCCGTGAGTCAGATCTTGGAGTGAACCCAGGCAACGATGGGGTAGTCATTCGGGTTGGCTTTCCTCAGCTCACGGAAGAGCGCCGCAAGGAGTACATCAAGGTTGCGCGTACCAAGGCCGAAGATGCCAAGATCTCACTTCGCAATATTCGCCGAAGTGCAAAAGAGGGCGTTGAGAAATTAGAGAAAGACGGTTTGATTGGCAAAGATGACCTTACACGTGGCGAGAAAGAATTAGAGAAGATCACATCGGATCACGTCGGCAAAATTGATGACCTGCTCAAGCATAAGGAGATCGAACTTCTCGAGGTTTGAGAGTTCCACCATCGAATGA
>CAYGGL010000188.1:0-3080 GCA_964349215.1 uncultured Acidimicrobiaceae bacterium
GTCTCAGCTATTCTCTGGCAATACGGCAACAGGACCGCTGAAGACTCTGAGCGAGACTCGATGAAACGCCTCGTTGAGCACCTGGACTCTGAGATTCGGCTTCTAAAGCTGGGATTCTCTGGAACTGACCTGCTTGTCAGCTCGGGTGTCCTCAATTCTGAGCCGTTAGACGATGAACTTTTCAAGGAGTTCGCCTCCCAACTAATTACTTCCACCAGACTCAGGGCTGTCGGTTTTGAACCGTATGTTTCCCACGCTCAAAGAGCAGCGTTCGAGTCGTCTTCAGGCTTGAAGATCGTTGACTCTACTGCAAGGGGATATGTCCGAGCGCCTGATAGAGCCTGGTATTTGCCCGTCCAACTAATTCAGCCACTTACGGCTCAAAATCGGGCAATTCTGGGATTCGACATCGCTGCAGACAAAGTCCGGGGAGCTACCGCTCGAGAGGCAATACGAAGTAGCGATCTTGAGTTCAGCACTCCAGTTAAATCTAGGACGTCGATGCAGACGGCCCTGTTCGTTGTGAAGGCCTTTGTTGTCAATGAGGTACCGCTGGGAACAGTTAGCAGCGCTATCGATGCCACAGATCTTGTCGGTGAATCATCGCTTTTACTTCCTAAAGGTACTCGTATCTCGATTTTTGACGGGAAGAATTCCCTGTACGGAACCATCAACAGCGGAGGGCGCGTACAGCCAATGGGAGTTGGATCGCGAACCTGGAAGATCCGAGTCGATCATCCAAAACCAGATCACTCCTCAGCTATCTCAACAGCATTTAGCACTCTCGGGGCAACGACTTTTATTGGGTTCCTACTCATAAAATTCAGGCGAAATGACATCGAGTTAATTCGCGTATCGAACACAGTTAGCCAGATGAGCCAACTTGGCGAGCTCTTGGCGAACTACAACACCTGCAAAGACGTGTTGGGGACGGCCTCTAGCCAACTGATTGAGCCTGTCAATGCTGCACTCGGGGCCATTCTTTTGACTACTGGTGAAGTAGTCATAGATAGCGGTACAGATATCGATACGGGTAGCGAGGCAGAAGATGCAGACCTCAGCTTCGCGTCCGCCCCCCTGTTCAAAGCTCTCGAAAGTGTTATTGTCAACGCAACTTCTCAGACATCCCTACCACAACCTCTAGAACTGAACAGCAGCGAACGATCGACTTTTAAAACCATATTGGCACTGCCGCTGATCGACGATCAGAAGAAAGTAATTGGTGCTATCGGATGGGCGTGGCATCTGCCAGATCAAAGCGATCGGCATCGACTGGCTCTCGATGCCATGCGAGTTCTATGGCAGAGAAACCTGGTGCGAACACTTGACCTTGAGACAGAAGATCTTCGCACCCATTCTCTTTACGCTTTAGGAAAAGCGCTGTCAGTTGCAAGAACGACTGGTGATATTGCCATTTCTGTCGCTAGTTGCGGCCCCGAAGCAAGCGGATTCGATTCGGCCACCGTGGTTCCGATAGAGCAATTGAACATTAGTGATGACAATATTTTGAACGGTCTGAAACAGGGTTTGAGATCTACGTTTCAGACTGCAGACGAGCTGGACAAAAACGGAACTCTACGAGATATTGCGGGTAAAGATGCTGAGGCACTTACCTTATTGCCGTTACTCAACTCGTCATCGCAGCTACTTGGTGTAGTCGCCTTCGCATCTGCCACAGGCCCCCCTATCAAGCCTGGAAATCTTCTTTCGATAGCAGACCTGGTGGCCCAGACCCTAGAGCGAGCACAGTTGTTTCAGCAGCAAAACGAGGTGGTGCTCTTACTTCAACAGCGCAACCTTCCGCCTGTTGGTCCAATTCCAGGAGTCCAAGTATCGGCACATTATGAACCTGCAGCGCAAGGGCTTGGAATCGGTGGGGATTGGTACAACATCGAGATCCTCCCAGATGATCGACTGCTGCTAGTTGTCGGCGATATTGTCGGCCATGGCATAGATGCCGTCGTTGATATGGTCGAGATCAGCGGCATGATCTCTGCACTTTCCAAGACTGAATCTGATCTATCGAATCTGGCTCAAAAGGTATTCGAGCTATTTGACGATCCTGGCCAACAGTTATCTCGAATGGCTACAGCAGTCGTTATGAAAGTCGACCTCGTGGGACGAACCGCTCAGTATGTAAGGCTCGGGCATCTCCCGCCAATGATCGTAGATGCCTCCGGGAACGTCACTTCGTTGGAGGACGCATCATACGGCCCGGTCGGGGTAGAACCACTGCGTAACGGACAAGGTGAAATAGACCTGGAAAGTGGCTCGATGATCGTTCTTTATACAGATGGCTTGATCGAAAGACGCCATGAAAACATCGACGTAGGTATTGGCAGACTGATATCTGCACTTTCTGTATCAAGCGGCTCGACTACAGATGAAACAGTAAATCTAATTCTTAGCGCGTGTGGTACCGAACACGTTGCTTTCGATGATGTAGCCCTACTTGTAGTAAAGGTGGATTAAATCCTCAGCTGACTTTTTTGGACTTGCAGTCATCTCGTGTCGGTTCAACAACTACCCAAACCGTATTCCCATCAGTGTTCGAAATAATCCCCCAGTCGTCGGCGAGTTGAGCGACAATTTGCAGTCCACGCCCAGATGGGTCTGATGAAGATGGAGAACGAAGCGTCGGAGTACCCGATCCAAAATCACTTACCTCGATGCGTATAGTTTCGATTGTGCTTTCGACGGAAACCGTAAAGGAGCCTTGGGAGTGAAGGATGACATTTGAAACCAGCTCAGAAACCATTAGAGCAACTGAGCTGACCACTTCTGGTTCGCAGCTCCTTAGACAACCAGAGACGAATCGGCGGGCTTCACCAATCGAGGTCGTACTGTGACCAAATGTATGGATTTCCACCATCTCAGTCATTGTGTCACCCCCTCCGGCGTATACAACAAACGATATATTTTGTCATATGAATTCCCTTAAATGAGGGCATTAAGACTGATTTTGAGAATTAAAACCGGGATTTACCGGGCCAATGCCTTTCCCCAGATTTACTGCAGCTACGATTGCGTGTTCTACAAAGTGTTTTGCCGCTATGCAGGCATCTGACGGGTCCATACCC
>CAYGGL010000189.1:0-3058 GCA_964349215.1 uncultured Acidimicrobiaceae bacterium
AGTTTTTGAATTAGCGTCAATCCACACTGGTTGAAGGCCAGCGTTGAGAATCGAACATGTGGCAGCCCAACAAGTGAGAGTGGGGGCAAGCACCTTGTCTGACGGCAGAATACCAGGCCATCCTGATTCTTTGTGTGGGGACTTGAGTACTTCCAGTGCAAGTTGCAGGCCACTAGTGGCTGAATTTACAGTATTAACATAGAGAGCTCCTTCCAAAAAATCACTGAGTTCGTTTTCGAATCTTTCGACTCGAGACCCCTGTGTTAACATTCCAGAGTCAAGTACATCACTCACCTCCTGATAGGAGGACGGCGCCGTGAAAACTTTGAAGAGCTCAATGCGGCGGGGAGTTGTTGCTCCGTCGCCATCACGGTCACTGGACATGGTCATGGTCATGATGATATCGTACATGCCATTTAAATATATGTCAGCTGTGGTTATCGCACGGGCAAATAGGGTTCCCATTTTATCGAGAGGCCACACGTCGTTCGTAATAAGACCTTCTTCTATGCAGTGGGAACGCACCAACCCTGTCGTAGTTATCCCCACCGTAGTAGTCGCCCCTGCCGTCGCTGTTATGATGGAACCCCTGACAAAAAGATCCAGGATTTCGACCACTTTCAGGATATTCTACGACACTGAGACGTCAGGACGTGGATGCACGCATTTCAAACAAGCCAGGATTGTGGAACTCGCTGCCGTCACAGAGATGGCCGCTGGAACAGCGCTGACTGTTTGTGGGTTGACACCGCGGAAGGGGAAGTTATCATCACTTCCAGAAGGTTATTTCTCTGAGTTGGTAGCAGGTGGTCCGTGTACCGCAGCGGCCACCGCCGTGCATTGTCTGAGGGATGAAGATCTGCGGTACGCTCGTCCCTTTGAGGACGTGTGGTCATCTTTTGTTGCCTTCGCACACGCTGCCCAGAAGAACTCCCCCACTTACACAACCACAACTGCAGTCAGCATGGTTGGACATAACTCATTGTCGACGGATGGTTACTGGCTGCTCTCGGAGTTGGCAAGATGCAGCCGATCGGTTAACGAGCTGGCCCTACCAGGACGACAACTTGTTTTCGAGGATACATATCCCAAAATATTGGAGACGCAGAAGCGCCTGAAGGTAAATTTGGGTATCAGCTCGCTAAAAAATTCGGCCATTCACAGCAAGCTCTGGCCTCACTTAGCCGTGAATGGAGAAGTACACACAGCCTTGTGGGACGCGGCAGCGACGCGAGACAACTGGCGAGGCAGCATTCATGTTCGCCAGTCTGCACAGAGAGTGAGTTCGGATCAGCAACAGGGGCGGTGGGCCGTTGTACAGGCGCAGAATCGTCTCGATGCTTTGCCTGCCGTTGATGTCTCTGATGGTGAAGAGGAGTGAGTGGTGGTCGGGGCTGGCAGCACGTTAGAAAAAATAGTGTTTGCGATTAATTTGAGAGTTGTGTTGCAAAATGAAAGTCTGTCGCGCAAACAGGGGAAAGACCTGTCGTTTTCAAACGACCCGTCGATCTGGAGTGCTGGCATCAAAGCGGGTCAAAAGGACGGTGGTGTCTCATTTTGAGATAGTCTGTTACTCATGAACATTTCTAACTTTAGAACAGTTTGGCACTCGTAGTCAGTGTTGTGCCACTCATCGCCATCATTGGCGTAGAGTGGCCCGACGATAACTATGTGTATATTTATTCGCAGACATCTTGAGAAATTCGAATTCTTTCTCTCTTGCCAGCACAGTCGCGACGATGATGGTGCAGAATTACAGATGCCTCGTTGTCGATGATAAGTTGATCAAGGCTCCCGATTTATGCGTATTCTTGAACACAGGAAAGATTCCGCAGTCCAGCTCGGAGGTGAGTAGCGGACATGGACCACGCTTGTGGAACACACGAAAGAATGTCGTACCTGAGCAGTTTATTCCAAAAGCCTCTCGCATCACAGCAGATGGTCTTCCGCATATTATCGGAGAGACGGATTTCATGGCTAAATTCGACGATAACCGATTGACGATCTTGTCGGAGCTTCTGATTTCCCTCAACGGAGAGGCACCCCTCATGAAGATTCGCGAGTTCTACAACAAGATCTGCGAGGTTGGAACTTGCGATGGTTCAAAGCTCTTTCGATCAGACAAGACGGCGCTCTTCTGGAAGAAGATAAACGACGAAGACAATACAGGAAGTCGTTTGATGGCGGACGTCTCGAAGATCATTGCTAATAATGGAGCTCTGTTCGAGTGCTCTCGGAGTCACGAGTCTCGATATATCCAGACCATCATTAGCAGCGAAATATTTCAGAGGCGCTGGTCCAGACTCTTTATGGCTATTGAGGAGAGAAATAATCATCACTCAACTGCTGTGCCAACTACTATTACTCCTTATCCAGTGATCATCGATGGCACGAAGATGGACTTCATGGCCTTTCAGTTGTTCGTCCGCTGCTGCCGCGGACCAGTATCTGACTTCGCCACGGTTGAGGACGCGCTGACGGCGACATTCGTTGGCCTGGGCGATATGAGAGAAGTTAATCGGCTCATCGATAAGGTGAGAAGCTCTAACGCCTCTCACGAGGAGCGAGCCTCTTACGGTGTGAATGATGAGACTCAAGAGAACGCCCTCAAGCTCTTAAACGAGCAGCTTAAAATTCTAGAGTCGGATATTTCCGGAATGAAGGATGACATCGAGAGAATGAAGTTGTCGGTCATTCCAGAGACCGAAAGGCTCTTCGTCTCTGCCTTTCTCGATGGGAAGGAGTTTGATTATGGAAACAATGTTCGAGGTGAAGTGCTGAAACGGTTTGGGGGTCTAGTCACAAAGCTCTTGAACGAGCGAGGCTTGGGTGGCACCATCGCTCGTGAACCGACTGACTATGGCACTCGCAACGTTTACGACAAGCGCCATCATCTTGAAGTGTTTGAAGAGTGCCTTCTCATCTTCAGTGCCGATGCAGCAGATGGTGGAGGAAGAGAAGGAGGAGAGTTGTTGCGTTCAAAAACTCCCGGAGCCTGGTTCAGGGATGCGGTCTTTCGTGAGAATCGCGACGAGCTGTTTCGTGACATCACTGACAC
>CAYGGL010000190.1:0-2985 GCA_964349215.1 uncultured Acidimicrobiaceae bacterium
CATCGAGCCCAGTCCCTCGCACAAGATTCAACAACACGGTTTCTGCTTGATCATCCGCCGTGTGACCTGTCATCGAGCCTTCAGGCAATACGGCCTTTCTTGCCCATCGTGCCCTGGCCTCAAGATTGGGCCCATGACTGATTTCAACGCGCTCTGCTCGAAACTCTGCTCCGAATCTTTCAGCAGCGCTTCGCACAACGTCAGCTTCTGAAGAAGAGCCTTCTCGCAGGCCATGATCAACATGGATTGCGGTGACGTTACACCCAGCGGCAGTCGCCAGAACTAAAAGCGCCAATGAATCTGGTCCGCCGGAAACCGCTGCATAACAATCTGTTCCCGGCGCATAGAAAGTGCACCGGGACAACAGGCGTTCAATCAACGGTTCTGGTGTCATCAGAATGCCTGAGCACTTTGAACGCGCTCAATCCATAACGAAGGTTTGCGAATTTCAGTCATCGAAGGAAGCCACTCTGCTCCATGCCAGGCACGATTCAACAGTTCAGTGCCACCAGCGCGTTCAACACTATGTACAAACTGTTCACCCAGTACGTATTGGGCCATCTTCGCTTCGAGACCAATAACTTTTTGGATAAAACCAACAGCGCCCGACACTGACTCTCTACGTTGACGAAGAGTCCGGCTAAAGCGGTCAGCCGAAGGAATTCGGGCGGCACCTGCACGGTCCATCGTCACATCACCATGGCCCTCTAGCAGGCTCATCATTCCACCAATTTGGTCTAGCACTTCACGCTGTTCTGGGCCGGCAATCAGAGCAGCCAGGCCACCATCGTGGAAAGGGTTGTCACCTGAACGAACCGCCTCAATAGTTCTTTGCATGGCGGCTCTCATCTGGCCCAAATCTGCCTGAAGTGGGCTAAGACCCGCCTCGACCAGACTGAGGAAGTGGGGTCGCAGCCAGGGAACGCCAGTGAATTGAGCACGATGGGTTACCTCATGCAGGGCCAGCCACAATCGAAATTCTCGTGGAGGAAAAGCGAAACGTTTCTCAAGGGCCAAGATGTTCGGTCCCACGTAATAAACGATGTCTTGGTCGCCGGCGCTCTCATCGTCAATAACCAAAAGGTCATATTGACCAAGCACCCTTCCTGACATCCAGCTGAGCAATCCACCAAGTTCTGCGCCTGCTATCGCCCGTGAAGCCCTACCACCCAGTAGCCCAGCTGACGCCCTCTCTGCCATGCGATCGGACAATGGGGCTAGGAGACGGCGAAATGATGCGACATTGGCCCTGATCCAACCTGCTCGATCAACTACACGCACTCGCGCTGGGCCCGAAGCAGATACAAGCCCAGTTTCTGCTGCAACCAAGGCCTCTGCCTCTTCTGTTAACTCAGTGAAGTCGGGAAGAAGCGAGTGTGAGTGATACGAGGCAGAAAAAGGGTCGATGCTTGAAAGACGGACAGCTATCTTTTCAGCCAGATCCCATGCGATTGGCTCAGGATTCATGGGCACAGGGGTCACGGGAGTACCCGTCTACCTACTCGGACCGTCGTGGGAATTTAGAGGATTGAAGTTTCAGGTATCGGGCAACGGTCGCCAGAGCGGTGAGCACGGCGCCACCGAACAACGATACGCCAACCCAGTAGTGCCAAACTTCAGCGGCAATCACAAAGTCCATCTCTGCATCGTAGGCCCTAAGCATCGGACAGCAAACCCAGGAGAAGAAAAGTGTCAGGCGCCGGACTGGGGAGGTAGCGGCGGACGCTCGCTACTGGGTAGGAGAAGTCGAACAGCGCTAAACCATCGTGAGCGACGATCTGGAACCTTTGTACCGTAGAAATACTGCCCAGCAATCAAGGCAACAACTTGGCCTAAGAGGAACGACTTGATGACTCCCATGGTAGAACCAAATGCGATCATCACGATCCCTATAAAGGTCCCGTAGATACACTGCGATCCGATCATAAAAAACTCCGGGTTCGATACCAAGGGGCCCAAGCTGTTTGGCTATATGTTCCAAGGCACAGCTGTTCTCGCCGCTGGCCATGAAGAACGTCAGTGACTAGCGGCTTTCAGAGCGATCCTCCTCGGTCGCTTCGCGGGCCAAGCGCCTTTGGTGCACAAACAGGAGCATTTGTGCAGTCATATTGACTGTCACTGTTATAGACACAGCCACCGCTGGCAGAAGTGGTAAACCAGCAAGGGCAATTATGAAAGCTGAAATCGCCCCAGCAAGCAGATAATAAGCTATCAGTGCTACCACTGCTCGCGGCTTAGTCCAAGGCTTCATTGTCACCAAAACCAAACGAGAGATCTATTGAGCTTCATGTTTGCGTCCATTGGAGCGATCGTAAGTTCTCACGTACCTCTAGGTAATCGGCCCCAGACTGTGCAACGTATGCGTCTGTTGATGGCACCAACAGTCTCGGACATGAGGGTCTGCGAAATGTCGGCATATTTGCCACTTGATTCACTCATGGCTCAGATAACGGTGGACGATCGTCAATATTGACTAGAAGTCGAGCGATGCGAAACCATCGTGAGCCACGATCTGCGGTCTGCATTATCTTCATGAGCACGTAGCCGGCGCGAAAGCCAGCCAGCTCGCCAATCAGGAAGCCTGGGACTGACGCCCAGGGATTACCAATTGCGATCATCCAAAGTGCATACACATTTAGGAGTAAGCACAGCGAACCATTTCTAGCGAAGCACCTGCTCCGCTCCCTCTCGGTTCTCATCAACAACCGCCCTTGTTGACGGCTCCGCCAATCTCTAGAACACCAAAGGACGCAACTGCTCCAGCCAATACAAGAAAGCGGGAGGCATTGACTACGACCTTGGCGACGCCGCAGGCGGTCCAACTTAACGGGTTCCACCAGGACTTGCCCGTCAGGTCGCTGGTTTTGACCGAGTCGCCGTACACGTACACGTATGGTCGCATCAATGGGGAGGTAGCGGCGGACGCTCGCTACGGGGCAGAAGAAGTCGAACAGCGCTAAACCATCGTGAGCGACGATCTGGGAC
>CAYGGL010000191.1:0-1417 GCA_964349215.1 uncultured Acidimicrobiaceae bacterium
GTCCCAGTTCACGTATGGACGCTGCGAAGGGTTGCGCAACGCTCCAGGAAAATTTTGGGCCACTTGCTGACTGAGGAGAACGAGCTCCTCTGTCTCCGCACGTCCGGCACCGGTATGGAACACCAAGGGTTTATCAGCGCCAAAGTGCTGAACGAGAGCCGTTTTACCGACCCGACGGCGACCCCAAACAATCGCCGGGCGGGTTTGCGATGCCCACCATTGGTTGAGGCGAGTCAGCTCACTGTTGCGGTTGATGAATTCCAACCCTTATCTCCCTTGGATTTGTACACCTTAAAGATGCCTGCCCTCTATAACTTACGGGCAATATAACTTACGATACCTGTAACTTACGCTTACTGCAACTTACATGCTACGTAAGTTATATCACCAGTAGTTATATCGATTCAGGGAAGGGACGAGCGGTCTGATAGCATTGAGTTCTGACCGTCAAGTGAGTCCTGAGAGGCTCGTACGGACAGGAGATTGATTTGGCTGAACGAGAACGAAGGATCACGCCCCCTTATGGGGGTTTTTTCGTGCCTCGCACCAAAGTGATGGATGCAGAAGCGCTTAATCGAGCCGTCATTCGTATTGCCCATGAAGTGATCGAACGCAATGCCGGGCTCGATGATGTGGTTGTCATTGGACTGCAGACCGGTGGTGTCCCATTGGCGACACGTCTCGTTGAAACGTTTGAGCGAATCGACGGATCAAAGGTTCCCCTCGGCAGTCTTGACGTCGCTCTTTATAGAGATGACATCGGGTTGCGTCCTGTTATGCCCGAAACGGTGACGGACATTCCAGAAGAGCTAAATCAAAAAGTCGTTGTACTTGTCGATGACGTTCTCTTTACCGGACGCACGATCCGTGCCGCTCTCGACGCTCTCACTGCCTATGGCCGTCCCCGCGCGGTGCAATTGGCGGTCATGGTTGATCGTGGTCATCGTGAGCTTCCGATTCGTCCCGACTATGTCGGAAAGAACCTGCCTACTCGTCGTGATGAAGCCGTTGATGTAAATGATGATGGCGTCGACCTGGGTGACATGGTGAGAGAACGCCGATGAAGCACTTACTTTCGATCGCAGATCTTGATGCGCAAGGAATTGAAGAGATTCTCGATCTGACCGAATCGTTTGTCGAAGTCAGTAAGCGTCGTATTCCCAAGGTCCCAACCTTGCGAGGTAGGACTGTTGCCTCTTTGTTCTATGAAGATTCCACCCGCACCCGTCTTTCATTTGAGACTGCGGCAAAACGTCTATCTGCCGATGTCATGACCTTTTCTATAAGTTCGTCATCGGTCAACAAGGGTGAGTCACTCAGAGACACTGTGCAGACGATTGAGGCAATGGGAGTGCATGCAATTGTCGTGCGTCACGGCTCTGCCGGCGTGCCACGACAAATTGCAAACTGGGTTGAC
>CAYGGL010000191.1:1517-2935 GCA_964349215.1 uncultured Acidimicrobiaceae bacterium
AACTCGATGGCATTCGCAGCGCTCGGTGCCAACGTCACACTTATTGCGCCGCCAACCTTGCTGCCCCCAAGTCTTGCAGGCTGGCCCGTTGAAGTTAGCCATGACCTAGATGAGGAACTTCCCAAGCTCGATGCTCTCTATCTGTTGCGCATGCAACAAGAGCGCCAAAGCGAAGCTTTGCTTCCAAGTTTGCGTGAGTATTCAGCCGGTTATGGGCTAACCGCTCGACGGGCGCAGTTATTGGCTGACCACGCGGTGATATTGCACCCTGGCCCCATGAATCGAGGGGTTGAAATTGCTGCCGAGGTGGCAGATAGCCCTAATTCTGTGATCACACAACAAGTTGCCAATGGCGTTGCTGTTCGCATGGCAGTGCTGTTCTTATTGCTGGCAGCTGAAGGCGGAGAAGAACCAACAGATGAGTAGAGCTAAATGAGTAAGGCCGTATTGGTAATAAAAGGCGGCGAGGTGATCGACGAGTCTGGTCGACGTCGAGCTGATGTGGCAATTGATGGCGATGGTGAAATCGTCGCAGTGGGCGATGATCTCAGCGCCAAACAGATTCTTGATGCCGGCGAATGCCTAGTGGCTCCAGGTCTTGTCGATTTGCATACTCACCTTCGCCAACCCGGAAACGAAGAAGCCGAGACCATAGAGTCTGGGTCACGGGCGGCTGCACTCGGTGGCTATACAGCCGTTGTAGCCATGCCCAATACCGAACCGGTGATCGACTGTGCATCAGTGGTTAGAGAAGTCATCGAACTCGGTACTAAAGCGCTATGTCATGTTGCCCCTGCGGGGGCCATTACCCAGGGAAGAAAGGGAACAGAGCTTGCTCCCATGGCCGAGATGGCAGCGCTTGGGGTGCACTTGTTCACTGATGACGGAGCGGGCGTACAAGATGCTCGTCTTATGCGGCGAGCAATGGAATATGCCACGAGTCTTGGAGTGACTCTCGGCCAACATTGCGAAGACGAGTCTCTTGCATCGGGTGGTCACATGCATGAGGGCGAGTGGTCTTCTCGACTTGGCATACCAGGCATTCCTGCGCTCGCCGAAGACCTCATGGTTTGGCGTGATATCGAGCTGAGTCGTTTAACTGGCGCTCCTATTCATTTCTTGCACCTCTCGACTGCTGGGTCAATCGAGTTGGTGCGAGTTGCCAAGGCGGAAGGGCTGGCAATTACTGCGGAAGCCACTCCTCACCATTTCACTCTTACTCATGCGGCAGTAGATGGTTACAACCCCGTGTTCAAAGTAAACCCACCGCTTCGAAGCGATGGCGATGTGGTGGCGGTTAAGGCCGGCCTCGCTGATGGAACAATTGATGCCATTGCCACTGATCATGCGCCTCATACCCAAGAGCGCAAAGAGGAACCATTTGATCAAGCACCGCCCGGCATGCTCGGTTTGGAAAC
>CAYGGL010000192.1:0-2926 GCA_964349215.1 uncultured Acidimicrobiaceae bacterium
ATGCGCTTGGCGGTCACGCTTGATGCTCCCTCTGGGGCTGGTCCCGCCTCTGGCACATTCCCCGCATTAAACGAGGCTGTTGTTGGAAAAACGCCGGCAGGCCAAGTAGTTCGATTGCGAGCAACGATCGATGGAGAACTTCTCACCACCTATTACGCGGATGGAATCATCGTTGCCACGCCTACTGGTTCGACTGCCTATGCGTGGTCGGCGGGTGGTCCAATCATGGCCCCTACTCATGAGGCATTGTTGTTGACCCCAGTTGCCCCTCATACGATCTTTGATCGCTCATTGGTTCTTGACCCCAAGTCGATTATCCGCCTTGAAGTAGTGGGCGATCGTGCAGCAACGCTTTCTGTCGATGGGATCAATCTGGGACAACTCGAAGCAGGTGATGCGGTGATGTGTACTGCGTCGGAGAAAGACGCGTTATTAGTGACCTTTGGTCCTCGTAACTTCATCAACATCTTGAAATCAAAATTCGGCCTCGATGAGGGATCGGGTAAGTAGGTCTTTATGTTGGTGGAGCTCGCTGTCTATGACCTTGGAGTGATAGCTGAGCTTTCTTTGGTCTTCGGTCCAGGCATGACGGCACTAACCGGAGAGACGGGCGCAGGCAAAACTCTTGTCGTTGGTGCAGTCGAACTCTTGATGGGCGGACGAGCTGATTCCACGATGGTGCGCAAAGGGGCGAGTGAGGCCCGCGTTGAGGGTCGCTTCATTACCGCTGACAATAGCGAGGTGGTGCTCACTCGAGTGATACCGCTGCAGGGCCGATCACGTGCATATATCGATGGACGAATGGCTACAGTCGGCGAACTTAGTGAACTTGGCTCGACCCTTGTTGATCTTCATGGCCAACACGCTCATCAGAGCCTTCTCGTCGTTAAGTCTCAGCGAGATGCACTTGATCATTTCGCCAATGTCGACCTGGGCCCTCTTAAAGACGCCAATAAAGCTTTGAGTGAGATTGATGCAGCGCTCAAAACACTTGGGGGAGACTCACGAGAACGTGCTCGTGAGATGGACTTGTTGTCTTATCAATTGGAAGAAATCGTGCAAGCTCATCTGGAAGATCCAGATGAAGAGACGGCTCTCGAAGCTCTGGAAGATTTATTAAGCGACACGTTTGCTCATCGCGAGGCAATAGCTGGATCGTACGATCGAATCGTTCGAGATGGTGGTGGAATAGACATTGTCGGCGAAGCCTTGCATCTGGTGGCGGGCAGGAAGCCTCTTAAAGACATAGAGGCCAGACTGAAGACGTTGAGCGCAGAACTCGGCGATATCGCCACCGAGTTGCGTGCAATCGATGAGACGCTCGAAGACGACCCGCAACGGCTTGATGAAGTTCGCGAACGTCGTCAGCTGTTGAGAGATCTTCGTCGCAAGTATGGAAACACATTGCATGAAGTAATCGATTTCGCACAAGACGCACGTCGTCGCTTCGATGAGTTGTCCTCACATGATCAACGAGTAACAGAGCTAGAACAACAGCGCATCCAAGCGCTTGTAGAGCTGTCAAAGGCCGCTGCAATAGTTGGCGAGAAGAGAAGAAAGGCTGCACCGGCCCTTGCCTTGGCAGTGCAGGAAAATTTGGCAACACTGGCAATGCCAAAGGCCCTTTTTAAAGTTGATGTCGATGGTGATGCGGGTGAAATGGTGCAGTACTTCATTGCAGCAAATGCCGGAGAAGATTTCTTGCCACTTGCCAAAACTGCATCAGGTGGTGAATTAGCTCGAACCATGTTGGCATTGCGTCTGGCCCTATTGGCAGATGATGAAAGTCTGGGTGAAGTTAATGCCACGAACCAAACCCTCATCTTTGATGAGGTAGATGCAGGCATAGGTGGCGAAGCGGCTCAAGCAGTCGGCAATGCCCTGTCATCTCTTGGTAGGAGCTCACAAGTCATCGTTGTCACTCATCTGGCTCAAGTCGCAGCGTGTGCTGACGCACATGTGGTCGTTAACAAAGCCGAAGCAGATGGTCGCACAGTGGCTGAAGCAAATGTGATTGATCTCGATGAGCGTATTATCGAGCTATCACGAATGCTCTCGGGACAGCCCGACAGCAACGTAGCTCGTGATCATGCCAAAGAGCTGCTTGATCTCTCATCTAGAGGACCGCATGCTACCCAACCGACACCAAGAAACCCGGTTCGTTAATGGCCCGTAGTCAGCCCACAAAGATTACCGGGATAGCTCGGGTGAGTCGTCGCACGAAAGATCTCGTGAAAGAACTTCGTCCAGGCGACATTGCGGTAATTGATCATGTAGATCTTGATCGCGTTGCTGCCGAAGGCCTTGTCGAGGCAGACGTTGCAGCGGTGGTAAATGCCGCCGCCTCAATTTCAGGGCGTTATCCCAATCTGGGCCCGCTGCTTATAGCCGCGGCAGGAATTCCACTTATCGACAATGTCGGTGACGAAGTTATGGATCTTGTTATTGACGGAGAGCGACTGAGCATTGATGGGATTCGTTTGGTGTCGAGCAACTGGAGCGGCATTGGAGAGCGTCAAACTTTGGCCTCACTCGAAAAAGACATCGACGCAGCCAAAGACGCAATGGGCGACGAGTTAGAACGCTTTGCCACCAACACTCTTGAATATTTACGTGAAGAGCGTCATCTCATTCTTGATCCGCCGAAACCTCCCGATATCGGAATTGAATTTCGCGACAGACATGCGCTGATTGTTGTGCGGGGCGCTGATTATCGAGAGGATCTTGCCGCACTTAAACGAGGCGGCTACCTAGGAGAACAGCGCCCGATTCTCATTGGAGTTGATGGCGGAGCAGACGCCATTGTCGATCTCGGCCATCGCCCAGACATAATCATCGGCGACATGGACTCGGTCTCAGAAGCGACTCTTCGTTGTGGGGCAAAGTTGGTTGTCCACGCCTACCCAGGGGGTCGTGCGCCAGGAGC
>CAYGGL010000193.1:0-2869 GCA_964349215.1 uncultured Acidimicrobiaceae bacterium
CATATTTGCATGACTATCTCAAAGAGAGGTAACCAGAGACTTAGAAATTGGGGTCAGAACCACCTGTTTCGGCCAGGTTTCCTGCGCCTAAGGCGTTTCCAGCCCTGTCAATGATCGCGACGGCTGACACGGCATCGGACGATCTCCAGTTTAGGGTTGCATTTCCAACGGTTGCATAAGTTCCTGCAGCGGTTCCAAAGGTGACAGTCAACACTGTAGGACTCGTCATCACCATGGTTGATGGGGTACCAGAAGCTCCAAAGGTGCCAGCCCCACCCGATATGTAAGCGTTTGATCCGGTCCTTATCCGGCCCAATGGCAACTGGGTGCTATTCGTCGAGTTCCAAATCTGGACATGATCGTTGTTGCTACCCCCCCCACCCGTACCATCTGTAACCCTTACAACTATGTTGGTAGATGATCCAGTCCAGCCGACAAGAATTGATTCAGGCTCTATCTGTTCACTGAACGTATAAATAATGGAGTCTCCTGCCTGCATTCTTCCCAGGATCCCGCCCCCGTTAGCCGTACTGATAGCAGAGTCTTGAGGCTGCGTAATATCGCCTGTGACGCTGAAGTTGGCTGAAACTACATTGGCCGGTGTATCCAGATCGCTTGCAGTTATCGAATAAGTACGGTTGGCGTTTGTAAGGGTTCCAGAAGTTAACGAAGCCGTTCTATAGGCGTAAGAGGTTCCGTTGATTGTCCATGGCCCGCCGGTTGTCGTAAGAGCCACCGCAGTCTGGCCTGCAGTTATGACGTTGCCGGCAACAGCCACGTTTGCGGTAACCGTCGAGATTCCAGTCGCCGGGTTTCCAGAATCGGGACCGACGTTTGCATAAACACGGTAGCCAGAATTTGAGCGAATAAAGCCACCAGTTAACAACTGGGGGTCCTTTTGGATGATGCTGCTCGGAATAGGAGGCCCTATCCAGTCAGGGTCTGCCGTGAAACTGTTGGCCAGATTTGATGCATTGGATGTGAACGCTGCCGTCGTACCAGTTATCAGAGCGGGCGCGGCGGCCAAGTAGAGCCCCAACAGTCTTAAAACGCTCTTCGTACGGGTCTTCATTGCTTCTATCCCTTGACTGCTACCTTCCCTTTACCCTTTGCCCTTTACCCTTTTGCCGCCCATTTTTTTGCCTCTTTTGTTTATTGGGTCTCTTCTTTAAAGGGTCTTCGGGCGTCCGCCAGATGGCTGCTATTTCAAGGGCACCAAAGAAAGCCATCGGTATGGCAACAAATGCAACGCGGACTTTGGGTGACCATGCCCAACCAAGCACGTAGCCAAGCTTGGGAATGCGAAAATCCACTCGGCCGATGCGGCCGGTCGCCGGAATAACCCAACTTTCGTTTCCCGTGTTGGCATCGCCTCGGGTAGTAAAGATGACGTTGCCATCTTCGACAGAAATGGCTCGCACTCTATGGGTCACGGTTCGTTTCGAATGATTTGGGTCACGAAATGTGATCACGTCGCCTATCTTCACATCGAGCACATTGATTGTTTTATCTATAACAACGTCACCGATATCGAGGGTAGGGGCCATACTCCCTGAGAGAACCACCATTGTTTTGTACCCGACCAGTGGTGGTAGTGCCAGCAGTGTTGCCAAAGACGTTGCTGCACCTACGACTATCCAGGCAAAAACAGTTAGAACCGACCTTGGAAGCGACGCCTTTTTTAGGGCGATCGCTGGATTGGCAATTAAATCATTGCCAATCTTGGCACTTTGTTTATCGAAATACTCCTCTTGAGTATCAGTGAGAACTATGTAATCAGCATCTAAATCGATCTGAAATGCAGGATGCTTTTTTGTCGGCTTACTTGAATGCTTTTGCTTTTTGTTGCGAACCCTGTTACTCGGAACTTTGTTCTTAGAACTCGAGACAGAAGGATGCGGGCCTAGAAGTTCTCGACGTAGTTCTTTGCGTTGCTCGGGAGAGGCGCTTTCCAACAAACGGTGGATGTGCTTGCGCTCACGACGGGAAAGACGAGTAGAAGGCCTTCCAAGGTTTAAGCCTCCCAGAGTGATTTCACTTCCAAGATCTTGAGGAAGTGACTCCCCCTCGGGACCTTTTGAATCAAGATCAGCGAGGGTCAGGTTCATGTATTCGTAGCTTTCCAAACGAACTCTATGGCATTGGCTGTTAGGCCCTGAGCCGCAGCAGGAGCACCCGATTGAAGAGTTACTTCAAACCTGTAAACGTGCGTTTCAGGGTTTGTCCATACCTCAGGAGTTACACTAACCGGATCTATAATCGGCACACCCACCTCTAGTGGGTAACTGGTAATGGCGGCCGTGTTGAATACAACTCCGTTTCCGGCACCTAGAATGTATTCAGTTGCATCGGGAGTAAAGCCTGTACAGGCTGATCCGGCTGCGAAGGTCGAACCGGTACCTCGGGTGACTCTCAAATCTAGATAAGCCTCCAAACCCGTACCGCCAAAGCCGCCGCTACCTCGAAATAGGGTTACGTTGGCAGGGAGGCTGCCCGTATAACTAACCGCGATACACCTGGTGAAAGTCTCGGCTGGTTTTATGTTGGTAGCCGTGAACATCGAGCTGCTTCCACCATCATCATCGGTCAGAACTACGGTGCCGGAAGTAAACGAGTTACCTGTGTTACTGGTTGAAGAAGTAAAAGCGGCCCAGGTTCCCATGCCGCTGAGATTGATTGCCAAACCAATAGTCAAAGTGATGAGGGTGATGATTCGCATTTTCCGCATCGTTCACTTCTCTTTCCCCATTGGTCCACTAAACTTCCGTGTATCGAAATGCAGAGATCAAATCATAAAGTTGATCTCTATGTCGACAATCCTGCCGACATAGTCCTTCGGTATAGACATCGGCAATTCTGCTGATATCTT
>CAYGGL010000194.1:0-2860 GCA_964349215.1 uncultured Acidimicrobiaceae bacterium
ATCGTAAGGTGCTGGCCGACCTGGCTGTTGCAGACCCAACTGCGTTCGCTGCTTTGGTCAAGGTGGCTGCCGAGGCATCGGCTAGCCAGGCTTCCTGATTTAAGTGGCTGAGTCGGGTGCCTTGAGTGCTCGTCATCAAAAGGTAGATCGCTTACGGCGCCTTAGCCGCCAATCGAATCTCCGAGAGCGAGAGCATGCGTTTGTGCTCGATGGCGTCAAAATTATTGGTGAGGCTCTCGATGCCGGCCTGGCGCTTGAAGCGTTGTTTGTCGACAAAGACTCCGTTGAAGTTGCAGATGTTTCAGAACTTCTACAACGGGCCCAAGACGCCGGCGTGCGAATTCACGTTCTTGCTCCAGGCGTCTTGGAGCGAGTCGCCAGCACCGTAACCCCACAGCCCGTTTTGGCCATCGCACCATGGTGCGATGTTGAACTCGCTGAGTTGGTTGATCCAGCTTTGGTTGTGGTTTGTGTAGAACTTCGTGATCCTGGAAATGCAGGCACGATATTGCGCAGCGCCGAGGCGGCAGGTGCAGACGCAGTAGTTTTTTGTGACGGTTCGGTCGATGTCTTCAATCCAAAAACCGTGCGGGCCTCAGCGGGTTCGATGTTTCATGTGCCCATTGTTGCCAGCGGAGCGCCTGACCAGGTCCTTAGTGAATTGGCCAACATGGGAGTTCGTCGACTTGGAACTGTTGCTCATGGAGGAACTCCATATGACGAAGTAGATCTATCGAGTCCAGTCGCATTGGTGATGGGGAATGAAGCCAACGGGATTCCCGAAGATCTTCTTCAATACATCGATGAATTCGTAACCATTCCCATGGCTGGGCGCGCCGAATCGCTTAACGTGTCGATGTCGTTGTCAGTCTTGTGTTTTGAAGTGCTTCGTCGTAGACGTAAAGCAAATACAAGGGTCGAAGACGCAGGGTTCCAAGAAAGGCGTCGTGGACCAAGAGTTGACCCGGTCGGCATGGAGATCGTTTCTACAGTGAGCCATGAACTACGTTCACCTCTTACGGCAGTTAAAGGGTATTCGTCCTTGTTGCTCAATCGTGGCGATCGCATTGGCGAAGAGCAAAGGACGATGATGCTCAGCCAGATCAATCATGAAGCCGATCGGGTTACGCGACTAATTGGAGAATTGCTGGATATTTCTCGTCTTGAGACCGGACGCTTGGTTCTACAAAGACGCATGGTCGACGTTGGAGCCTTAGCTGCGTCGGTAGTGCAAAAACTCAATATGGAATATCCAGATCTCGAATGCTCACTTGAGTTTGATCCAAATTACCCAGAGGTTTATGCCGATGCCGACAAGATCGAACAGGTACTTACAAATCTCATTGAAAACGCTGCCAAGTATGCCAACCCAGTTGGGGTGAGAGTGGTGGGTGCTGTCTTAGATAACGCAGTCTCTGTCGAGGTCCACGACCGCGGCGAGGGCATATCGGCTTCTGACCTTCCTAAGGTATTCTCCAAGTTCTTTCGTCGTGATCTTGGGCGACCCACCGGATCTGGTTTAGGCCTTTGGATCAGTCGAGGATTGGTTGAAGCTCACCTTGGCACTCTGGTTGCAGAAAGCACAGAGGGGCAAGGGAGTGTGTTTCGATTTACGCTACCTACTGAGACATTTGAAAAACTGTTGGAGCAAGACAACTCGTGAGCGTCAGAAGTGAAATAGAACCTATTCGTAGCGATGCCCAATCAAGGGCTGAATCAGCATCGACCCTTGATGAGGTCAAGACTCTTGAGACAGAACTTCTTGGGAAGCGTTCGCCACTGTCCGCACTTAAAGCTTCGATGGCATCGCTTAGTCCAGATGAGCGCAAGGCCGCCGGTCAGGCGCTTAACGAAGCCCGTTCAGAAATCGAAGCATTGCTTTCGAGCCGCCGAGAGTTCTTGGAGGGGAAAGAAAGAGACAAGCGTCTTTCACAAGAGCGTCTTGATCTAACTGAAATTTTGTCTGGCGATGGCAGCGCTTCTTCTTTAAAGAGTGGATCATTAAAGGGACGTTCCTTAAAAAGAGGACATCTCCATGTTGTCACCCAAGCTCGTGACCATCTTGAAGATGTCTTTGTCGGAATGGGTTTTACGGTCTCAGAAGGCCCCGAGGTTGAAACCGACTGGTACAATTTCGAGGCACTGAACATTCCGTCATGGCATCCCGCAAGGGGAATGTTTGACACTCTCTATGTCGAGTTTGGTGAGCCAGAGTCAACGTTGTTGCGCACCCACACATCGCCCGTACAGATCAGGGTCATGGAATCTAGAGAGCCCCCTATCTATTCGATCATGCCGGGGCGGGTTTATAGACGTGACACAACAGATGCGAGCCACTTGCCGAACTTTCACCAGATCGAAGGCCTAGTCGTAGACCGAGGCATTAGTTTTGCGGATCTTTCCGGCACCATTGACTCTTTCACCGAAGGATATTTCGGCCGTGGAATTCGCTCTCGACTGCGTCCTTCTTATTTCCCTTTCACTGAGCCTTCTGCAGAACTCGACATCACTTGCGTTGTTTGCGAAGGCTCAGGTTGCCCTACCTGTGGGCGCACGGGGTGGCTTGAATTGGGTGGCTGTGGAATGGTGCACCCAAATGTGTTTAAGGCCGTTGGCTATGATCCCCAAGAGTGGTCAGGTTTCGCGTTCGGCTTCGGTATCGATCGCCTCGCCATGATGCGTCATAACATCGACGACATTCGTGAACTGGTTTCTAATGACGTTCGCTTTCTGGAGCAATTCTGATGCTTGTCCCGTTGTCATGGTTGCGTGAATACGTCGACATAGATCTGACTCTTGACGAATTGGTGGTAGTCCTTGCCGAACTGGGTCTCGCAGTCGAATCTGTTAGGCGCGTGGG
>CAYGGL010000195.1:0-2813 GCA_964349215.1 uncultured Acidimicrobiaceae bacterium
TTGACTCCTGACTGCACAACATCGGTTGTGCATGAAAGGATTTGTCATGTCGAAAGTAAAGAATTATCCAGAGGAGTTTCAAAAAGAAGTCGTAGCTGTAGCTACTGCATCTGATTCTTCAATTCCACAGCTTGCAAAGGACTTTGGTATTGCTCCATCCACGCTGAGAGCGTGGATAAACAAGTTTGGGATTTCTGAGTTGAACGATTCTGCTGATATTGAAAATCGAGAACTAAAGAAACGCAACCGCCAGCTCGAGCAAGAAAACGAAGTGCTCCGTCGTGCAACGGCGTATTTCAGCCAAGCAGTACTCCCAAAATGAAGTACCCGCTCGTCATTGACCTGCAGCGTGACGGAATACCCGTCACGCTGACGTGTCGGGTACTTGGGTTTTCCAAGCAGGCGTTTTACGCGTGGAAGGCAAACCCCATCACTGATCGTGAATGGGCTGATGCGCATTTGATAAACACAGCCATGGACATTCACGCTGGTGACCCGGCGTTTGGCTATCGCTTCATTGCTGATGAACTTGGTGATCAGGGCATTGTGGCCAGTGAAAACCGGGTACAACGACTGTGTTCACAAGAACAAATCTGGTCAGCATTTTCGAAGAAGAAAGCTAGGACCAAAAGGCTGGTCCTCCGGTTCACGACGACCTGGTGAAACGAGAATTTATTGCATTTACCCAGGACGAACTATGGCTGACTGACATAACAGAACATCCAACTGATGAAGGAAAACTCTATACCTGCATCATCAAGGACGTATTCTCCAACCGCATCGTTGGTTGGTCAATTGCAGGTCATATGCGCGACAGCCTTTGTGTCAATGCACTTCGTTCAGCAGTGCTAAGACGTAATCCTGCAAGCACCATTGTTCATTCTGATAGAGGATCCCAGTTTCGTTCAAAAGCTTTTGTGCAAGAGCTGGACAACAACGATCTGACGGGTTCCATGGGCCGTGTAGGTGCATGTGGTGACAATGCAGCAATGGAATCATTCAATGCGCTCTTGCAAAACAACGTATTGGATCGCAAGCGCTGGCAAACGCGTGCGGAACTGCGACAGGCAATCGTGTATTGGATCGAGCACACCTACAACCGACGAAGGCGACAACGCATTTTAGGAAAATGCACACCTGTCGAATACGAAATAATCAACCAACCAGCAGAAGCGGCTTAAGATCAACACCGAACAACCGAGTCAACCAAACTTGGGGCAGACCCCGACGGTGGGTTGGGCCGGGTCGGACGGGGTGCTCATGTGCTAACTAGTCCGGGCTGACCCCGACTCCTCGGTACATGTAGCCAAACGGCTTGGGCCCCTTGACGTAGAACCTCTCGATCTCTTGGATGTCGAATCCAGCGTGCTCGATCAGTTTCTCGATTGGGCGGTTCAGGTGGCAGCCGCCCGCTATCCGACGCTGAAGGGGGGTGAGGCGGTCTTGCCATTTCGCCACCTGCGGTTGGGGCGCAAGTCCGTGCTCGATGAAGTGCAGCTTTCCTCCAGGACGCAGCACTCGACGCATCTCGCGCAACGCAGAATCGACATCGGGAATCGTGCAAAGGGTCCATGTCACCAGCACGTGATCGATGACGTCGTCCTCCAGTGGCAGGCTCTGTCCATCGAGGCCGATGTACTCGACGGGCACCTTTGACTCAGCTACCCGCTTGGCCGCTATCTTTCGCCCTGCGACCGCAGGGTCTACCGCTTGAACCCGCTTGATTTCCGGAGGGTACAAAGCAACGTTGCGCCCTGACCCAAAGCCGACTTCGAGTACTTCACCCTCTAGTCCCGACACGACACGGCGTCGGAGTTTCGTGAATTGAGATCCACCCAAGACGATGTCGATCGCTCTTGGCAGCACACGGTCTTCGTAGATTCCCATGGCTCTCCGATCTTCTGGTTGGTGCCGGCGTGTTGAGCCTACGATATCTGGCGAACCCGAGGGACGAATTCCCCGAGCATAGCGACCGGGTATTTTCCCGAGCCCCCGGCCACTGCCTGGGCGGGGGAGACATTGACCATCACGGTTGAAGGTCGCCCGGTTGCCCTGCTCCAGCCGATCGGACGCCGACCCACCTGGCTTACGCGAGATGAGTTCGTCCGCCGTGTTTTAGATCACCAAACAGACGCCCAGCTTGGCGATGAGTGGGCCGAGCTTGCTCCTGATACAACAGACGACCTTCCGTGGCAGTGAGACGGGGGCTGGGGGACACGACCCTGTTCATCGCTGCCGAGACGGGACGGCCGCTTGATGTCAAGGCGCTTCCCGACGAGATAGGTGTCTCGGTCATCCACTGCAACGCCTGCAGCGAAAAGCACGCCGTCCAACAACTCGTGATCGGTCAGATCTTTCGATTCGAGGGTCCGACCGACCCCGGCGACGAGGCGATCGTTCTCGGCGTCTCCTGCCCCACGTGTGGAGCCAAGGGCATTGTCGTGTCCGCTTACGGTCCCGACGCCGACCCGGAGCTTCTCGCACTGGTCAGGAACCTCAACGATTAGCGTTGCGCCCAGAGTCCTGTATGCGGCGTCGGTTGATTGTAGGTGGTCCGCCAGGAGCGTAGGCTTCGCGTTGCAGTTGGCGAGTGGTGAAGCAGAGCCGGTGGAATGCGCCGGCTGAACCACGACAGCGGAACAGATCATTCAAAACGAAAAGAGGCATCATGGGCGCCAAGGTTCAGATTTCAGGTTCGACCACCCTCATTACGGGAGCGGGCAGCGGTATCGGACAAGCCACTGCCCTGGCAATGGCCGAACTGGGTGCCAAGGTGCTTGCGGTCGATATCAACGAGGCAGCCGCCAAGGCAA
>CAYGGL010000196.1:0-2802 GCA_964349215.1 uncultured Acidimicrobiaceae bacterium
CATCAGACGCTGCCCAAGTGGCCGGCCTTCTTGGTGGAATGGTCGCCCAGGTCAAGATCAATTTGAATAAGATCGGTCCTGCAACTTTGGTACGAGATGCAGCAATAGTGCGTGACGACGAGGCGGAGAGTTTCTTGTACGTAATAGAAAATGGTAAAGCCAAGGCCAACAAGGTTCAGATCATCGGTTCTGATGGAGTGATAACTGCAGTTACCGGCGTTAAGCCTGGAGACGAAGTTGTGCTTTCTCCGCGCACTGTTACCAATGGCCAAAGCGTTAAGGGAGTTGCACGTAAAGTGGGTGCGATTCGATGAGCATCGACACTGATTCTTTAACCCAGATTGAACAGGCGCTGACCACGCTTTTGGGTCGAGGCAATCTTCCTCGTATGCACGACCGTTTGATGCAAGCGACTGGCATGAATCTCGAACGAGCCGCATATGTGGTTGTTAGTCGCCTAGGTGACATAGGTGCCATGCGCCTATCTGACCTGGCCGCAAATCTAGGTCTTGATATATCGACCGTTAGCCGCCATGTCGCACAACTCGAACGAGATGGTTTTATTGATCGCCAGCCCGACCCAAGCGATGGTCGTTCCACCATTTTGGAAGTTACATCCAAGGGAGAACAAGCCCTTGAGCGTGTTCGTAAAGCGCGCAGAGTGGGTCTCGCCAAGTTGTTGTCAACATGGTCGCCCGATGATCTGGGTCACCTTTCAAGGTCACTCGACCGCCTTGCATCTGACGTGATCGTTTTCACCACTTCCGATCAGGAATAGCCATTCGATACCAAGAGCGATGCCGTGGCATGGGCCTGGGTGCAGCTAGGTTCTGTGGATGAGTTCTGGAATCACCGATTGGGTAGTAAACGTAATTGACAGCATCGGAGCAATTGGGGTTGGGGCTCTGATTGCTCTTGAGAATATTTTCCCACCCATTCCCTCAGAGGTGATATTGCCGCTGGCAGGTTTTACTGCCAAACAAGGCGACATGAACGTGGTGGCTGCGTGGATGATGGCAACAGTAGGAGCTCTTGTGGGCGCAGGAGTTCTTTATGGGGTTGGAGCTGTTGTTGGCTACGACCGGCTCTATGCTCTGTCAGCGAAGCGATGGTTCGTGTTCATGGGCACTGACGATCTTGAAAAGGGCCATCAATTCTTTGTGCGCCACGGCAATAAGATCGTGCTCTTCGGCCGCTGCATCCCATTAGTGCGAAGCCTGGTTTCAGTTCCTGCCGGTATAGAACGCATGCCCATGGGGCGCTTTGTGGCGTATACGACTTTGGGAAGCGCATTATGGAACGCACTCTTTATTGGTGCGGGATGGGTACTGGGAGACAACTGGGACAAGGTGGAGAACTGGGTAACGCCAGTTGGCTACCTTGTACTTGGAGGCCTCGCTGGATGGGGGATCAGAAGTATTTATCGCAAGATAAAAATCCTCAGATCAAATGAGACAAGCTCGATCCCCAAATGAGGTTAACCAAGTGAAGTTAAGCCCTAAGCTTCTAGAGCGATGTCGTTACTGAGTCTTGGCGGCGAACTCAGCATTGAACGAGCGCGTGCCTTGCGACGGATCTCCATGCGCTGCTCGTCATTTTCGCCCCCCCAGAAACCTTGTTCACGGTTCTCGCGGGCATAGTCACGACATTCAATGCGTACCTCACATGCCTGACAAATACTGTTTGCTACTGCCTCACGTCTTTCACGAGCATCGGCTTGTTCTCCATGAGGAGGAAAGAAGTGCTGAGTTTGGCCGGTGCAACCGACCTTGGACATCCAGTCTTGCTGGGTCCAACGATGTGAGATGTAAAGAACATCGGCCATAGGGCACCGTCCTGATTTAGAGCTTGTTAGCTGGGGCGAAAGGGGGGTACTCATGCGCATCTCCACCGTTTCTTCAAGTCATGTGTGTAGAAACTATGTGTAGGCGCTGTTAACCATTATTTAATGTAAACGTCGATCATTCCAATGAATTATAACGATAGTTACCATCTCTATTAGAGATTTGGCACAGAGTATGGACTTAATGTGACTGAAAGAAATCTATGGGTGATATAAATCCCTCGTCCTCTCTCATTGACGACGGCCTCAGGAGAGTCATTGCGGCGCTACCGGGAGGTGGTGAGCGGGAAGGTCAAAAGGCCATGGCCCGGGCGGTCGCGCGTTCAATTGACGAGGGCACTCATCTGGTTGTTCAGGCGGGTACGGGCACGGGTAAATCACTCGGGTACCTGGTCCCTGCCATCTTGGCGAAGAGACGAACTTTGGTTGCAACAGCGACAAAGGCGCTTCAAGAACAGCTCATCGAACACGACATCCCATTGCTTGAGCGTAGTATCGGAGTTCCATTTAAGGCCGTAGTTCTAAAAGGACGTTCCAACTACCTGTGTAACGCTGCTCTCAACGATGTCGTGCAACTAGGCAACCAACGTGTTCAACAAGGTGTCTTGGTGGGTGACTCATCGACAGAGAGTCCTTTAAGAGGCGAACGCCTAAATGAGACCACATCTTGGGCTGATAAAACCAAGAGCGGAGATCGCTCAGATGCGCCCATTGCATTTACCGATAGAGAGTGGAGCTCAATTTCTGTTGGCGTAGGGGAGTGTCCAGGAGCTAAGCGCTGCTCGTTTTCAGACGGCTGTTTCGCCGAGAGGGCCAAAGCCGAAGCCGCAGAGGCCGATGTAGTAATAGTCAATACGCATTTACTCGGACTCGATCTTGCAAGCGGTGGAGCTGTGCTACCGCCACATGATGTTGTTGTAATAGACGAGGCCCACACGCTCGAAGATATAGCCGCCGAC
>CAYGGL010000197.1:0-2374 GCA_964349215.1 uncultured Acidimicrobiaceae bacterium
GGGGTGTACTCATCGGGTAATTGGCTACAAGGTTATGGTTTAATGATCGGATTAAACAGGGGAAAATGGATTTCCATTTGTATATCGCTCTTTGACTTTGGCCGCAATGATATTTTGCCGGATGCCGGCCCTGCGTGGCTTAAAAGGATAATGTGTTGAAAAGACGGGTATTGTCAGGTATGAAATGGGGAGATTATTGTGCCTTCCCACAAACAGGCTCTCACCCAGACAAAGGGATTCCTTATGACATTGCTTGAACTCTTGGGCGACAAAGCCGCCTCTCTTTCCTCCGACCTCTTTGGTGAAACAACGGTCCAGGCTGTCGAATCTCTATTGCTCGACAAAAACGGCAAAACCTATATCAAATGCCTCTCCCGCAACAAGGAAATCCTTGCCAAACCCGAAGAGTTGATACGCCAACTCTGGCTGCACCAACTGATGCACCATTACGGCTACCCCAAGGAACGGATCACCGTCGAATACCCCATCACCTTTGGCCGCGACAGTTCCAAACGGGCCGATATTGTTGTAATGGATGCCGACCGCCCCACAGTCCCCTTCCTTATGGTCGAAATCAAACAAGTCAAGGTCAAGGGCGGTAAAGAGCAATTGCGTTCCTATACCCACGCCACCGGCGCACCGCTCGCCCTATGGAGCGACGGCAGCCAGATGGTAGTCTGGCACCGCAAGAACCCCAACTATTTCGTCGAAATCCCAGACTTGCCCACATCCGGACAGACCATCGAAGACATTGCAGGTACCCCCTGGACAGTGCAAACCCTGATCGGGTTCGAAAAAAAACGCGAGGCGGAAGGCAAGAAGGCCCGCAACCTACGCCAATTGATCGAGGACATGGAAGACGAGGTACTGGCCAACGCAGGCGTCGATGTGTTTGAGGAGGTCTTCAAGCTCATCTTCGCCAAACTCTACGATGAAATCGCCTGCTACCAAGGCCGCCGAGGCCAGAAATTCCTGCGCTTCCGCAACGCCAACACTGCCGCGCAACTCAAAGCCAATATCCAGGCGCTATTCGACGACGCCAAGGGAGAATGGGAAGGCGTGTTCGAGCCCGGCGAGCAGATCAAATTATCCCCCGACCACCTGCAAGTATGCATCGGCTCCCTGGAAGAGTGGAAGCTCTTCAACTCAAACCTGGATGTGGTGGACGAGGCGTTCGAATATCTGGTCAACAAATCAGCCAAAGGGGAAAAGGGGCAATATTTTACACCCCGATGGATCATCGACATGTGCGTGAAGATAATGAACCCCAAAGAAAGCGAGATGGTCATAGACACCGCCTGCGGTTCTGCTGGGTTTACCGTCCATGCCATCTTCCACGTCTGGAAACAAATCCTTGAGGATGAAGGGCACACGTCCTCCAACCTCTTCACCATGGAAGAGAAGCCCCAGCGCTGCAAGGACTACGTGCGGGATCAGGTTTTCGCCATCGACTTCGACGAAAAAAGCGTGCGCGTGGCCCGTTGTCTCAACCTCATTGCCGGCGACGGCCAAACCAACGTGCTACACCTCAATACCTTGGACTGGAGCAAGTGGGACGAAACCGCCAAGCAGAATGACTGGCGCGACACCTACGGCGAGGGCTGGAAGAAAATCCGCAAGCTGCAAGTAGACAAGAAAAGTTATCGTAATTTCGGCTTTGATCTCCTCATGGCCAACCCGCCTTTTGCCGGAGACATCAAGCAGACCGACATGCTCGCTCCCTACGAGTTGAGCCACAAGGCCAACGGCAAGCTGGAAAACGCGGTGGGCCGCGACCTGCTGTTTATTGAACGCAACCTGGATTTTCTCAGGCCTGGCGGCCGTATGGCGGTTGTCCTCCCGCAAGGCCGCTTCAACAACTCCAGCGACAAGCGGGTGCGCGAGTTCATTTCCGAACGTTGCCGCATCCTCGCTGTGGTCGGCCTGCACCCCAACACCTTCAAGCCCCACACCGGCACCAAAACCAGTGTACTCTTTGTGCAAAAGTGGAATGACGATCCCGTTGCCGGGCCGCTTTGTCCAAAAAAGGATGATTACAACATCTTCTTTGCCACCCAGCGGTTGCCATCAAAAGACAACAGTGGTGATAAAATTTATGTAACAAAGCCAGTGGTATCGATCTTTGAAGCTAATAACAAGACTGGAGAAAGTCGGTTCGTCAAATATTCCAGAGAAGACTTTCTTAAAAAGTACGGCAGCTTCAACGCGGCAACCATCTATGAATTTTTGTTAGACGGCAAGAAGGTGAGGATGAGCCTAGCGCAAATTGACACCAAATTTGGCGGGCTGAAATTTATCGAGAAGCCGCTGAACATGGTAATGCCGATTGAGAGTCGTGAGCTGGAAAGAGACGCCCACGGCCACTGGGTGGTGC
>CAYGGL010000197.1:2384-2800 GCA_964349215.1 uncultured Acidimicrobiaceae bacterium
GTTCAACCACGATGGCCTGACCCAGGACGGCATCGCCGAAGCCTTCACCGAGTTTGCCGCCAAGGAGCGACTCAGTTTTTTCGTCTAAGCCCCTTTAACGAGGCCCGCTACCGGGCGTTGTTAAAGGGGCTGGAAGTGGCAGAAATCCCATGGAGCGCCATTAACGATGAACTGCGCTACGAAGCAGAGTTTTTCTGGAAGCAGTATTTGCAGGAGGACACGGCTTTAAACCGTTGGCCAAAGCAAACAATAGGTCAATTCGCCAACGTTACCGATGGGCCGCATGGCTACCACGTGGTTGATGAGGCTTCGCCCATTGTCATGCTCACCGCCAAGAATGCCAAGGATTGGTTTTCAGAACGTGAGGGTGCTGATTCAATCGCGGAGTGGGTGGATGCCGCGAACAAACGATCTTC
>CAYGGL010000198.1:0-2780 GCA_964349215.1 uncultured Acidimicrobiaceae bacterium
ATTGCAATGTTTGAGCCCTTTGCATCACGCAGATCGATGGACTCGCTCATCTCTTGGCCTCGCTTGAGAGAGCAGAACGCTTCAAGGCGCCAGTTTTAGAAACACCATTTTTAGAATGAGAAGAGCCCGAGCCGTTCGTGTCTATATAGCCCTGCCCATAGTAATAAGAGGAAGAAGTCTTTTCTACCTTGTTGAGAACCAGGCCCAGCGATTGATTGCCGGTTGCAGTCACCATCTCGACGGAACGTCTGATTGCATCTTTTTGGGTTTCGCCGGCAGATGCGACAATAAGAATCGCGTCAACTTTGCCCGCCATCACGAGTGGGTCTGACACTGCCAAGACCGGAGGACTATCAAAGATGACGACGTCGTAGATAAATGACAGCTCATCAACCAGCTCTGTCATGCGTTTTGAACCGAGCAGCTCGGCGGGGTTAGGCGGTATTGTGCCCGCCAACAGCAATGAAAGGCCCTTTACCTGAGTTATCCGTACGAAGTCATCGAGATGCGAGGTGATACCAGACCCATTGGGCTGGGAGCCAAACGAGGTGCCAAATGGCCGGTTGTCACCGAAGCCAAACTCGCCACTGATCATCTCTCTCGATGTCGTTTGCTCACCTGACAAAAGGTCGGTCAGGCCTTCATTCTCATTTTTGAAACCAAACAGTCTCCCGAGTGAAGGACGTCGCAAATCACCAGAAATCAACAAGGTCTTAGAGCCTGAATGAGCGAAAGCAATTGCCAAGTTGGCGGAAACTACCGATTTACCATCCCCAGGTGCCGGACTGGTCACCAATATGCGCTTGATCGGCTTGTCTACACCGAGAAACTGAATGCTGGTGCGCAATCCTCTTGTTGCCTCGGCGAAGGCTCCATTGGGCTTGGCCACCATTGCAAGTTGAGCGGAATCGTCATTGAGGCGAATCTCATCAAGAGACAATTCCCCAATCACAGATACTCCGGCTGCTTGTTCAGCATCGTCACGAGTGTGTATACGACCATCAAGTTGTTCACGCAACAAGGCAGCACCAACGCCAAGCATCGATCCGAGCACTGCCCCCAACACGCCGTTTCGCAGCGGCTTGGGACTGATCGGAGAATCTGGGGTTTCAGCAAGATTCAATATTTCGGCCTCGCCCTGTTTGAGAGTGGCCTCGACAACCAGATCTTGTTGACGTGCGAATAGGCTTTGATATTGCGTTTGTGCGGCATAACGAGCGGCCTTTAGACCCTCCTCGTCAGTCGGAAGACTACCCGGGTCAAAGGGCTGAACCACTTGGGCTGCCGGGGGTTCAAGCCCATCTACCGGATTCTCCGGTGCTGTGGGAGTAGAGGTTGCCCCCTTCGATACAGGTTTGCCGCCTAGACGGTTTTCTATCTCTTGAATGCCGGCCAGAAGATCTTGGAGCTTCACCTGGATCTGTTCGGCGGCACGCTCAAGGTTGGCCACGGCGAACTGACGGCGATTCTCCACATATGCCTCGGTTACCGCATTGGCGGCATCTCGTGCCCAAACCTTGTCGCTGTCTTTGGCCGAGATCGTAAGCTTGTCACTACTTGAGCTAGTTCCCGCTTCAATTGCCGATTCCAAATCACCTACGGTGGTTCCCTGTCCAAGCGTCTTGGCCGCTGCCTGAAGCACCGCCTTGGTCTTGATGACATCGACCTGGCCAGCGGCATAACGGTCGAGATCGACCGGAGCGCGCGTAGCCTGATCGGCAATTTGTTCACGAGGGTCATTGGGACGCAGAAGCACGCCTGCGCTCGCGCTATATATGGGGGTCTGCAACATGGAAAACACGCCGGCTACAAGCGTGACGATGACGACCGCCTCTGCAATGAGCCAGCGTTGACGTTTAAGAACGTCAAGATAATGACGAAGCTCCAGTGGCTGTGATTCAGAAAACTGCGGTTCCACGGTAGGGGGTCTCCTTGAATTGTTTAAAAGCCCCAGCGCAAATAGGCGCTGCCCTAGCGGGCTAGTTGAAGACCAAGGTCAAGGCGAAGCAGGTGGGCAGATGATGCCTTTGTGTACCGGAAGATTGGGGTGCTTGGCGTGGTAGTTCGCGTGAACCATACACACCTTTTTGATCTTCTTATCAACAATTGGAGTGGTCTTGCGGCTTGGAGAACCGGCTTCACCAACAGAGGGAACCAACAGCAGTGCTGTCGCACCAAGAAGGCCTGCTCCCGCCATGGCAATACGCTTTTTCTTGTTTACTTGTGTGATGTTGGCCATTTCGGCCTCCCTTGTGGTTGTCGCTCGTATGGTTTGTAGCTCGCCACGAACAGCCTTGGCCGCCCAGACTCGCTTCCTTTTGCCAACTTGCTTCCATGGACTCTAGGTGATCGACCACCTGGGCGCAAGACCTCAAGAGCCTTTTTAACACTCCGTTTACCTTGTCGTATCTCTCAGTGTCATCTACACCAATCACAGTGACTTTTAAAGGGACTATCGGCCCTGGTGGCTCACCAGATTGGTCATGAAGGTTGAGTTCTCAACAACTGTTTCTGACAAATGGGGGGGTCCGATGATGTTTGAAGATCGCGTTGATGCAGGTAAAAAACTGGCGACCAGGTTAAATCACCTTAAAAATGAATCGCTTGTGGTGCTTGGTCTTCCTCGTGGTGGAGTGCCCGTGGCCTATCAAGTAGCACGAGAGCTTGATGCGCCACTTGATGTCATTGTGGTTCGCAAACTGGGGGTCCCGTTTCAACCAGAGCTGGCAATGGGCTCTATCGGTGAAGGCGGGGTTCTAATACGCAATAGCGAGATACTC
>CAYGGL010000199.1:0-2769 GCA_964349215.1 uncultured Acidimicrobiaceae bacterium
TTTATTCGGGGTAACAAAGAACAATCGAAAAACAGAATTATTGGTAAATTTAGTGATAAAGGACGCCGACAATTTTTACGTGATTCTCAGGTCTGGTTAGTGGCATACGATGAATATCTCCAACTCACGAAGGAGATTGAGGCTGCTAATGCGGCTATGTTTGCCGAAGGCGAGGTGATTGAGACTGTTCCGGCACAGGCGGAGCCCGTAGTGGAGCCGGAAGTTGTCGTCGAAAAGGTCCAAGAAACGATTATCGATCCCAAGATCGCAGAGGCTGTTGAGGAAGCTCGAGCTCAGGACGTTAAGCGTAACTCTCCGCGCCGTGAGCGAGCTCTCGCAAAGTTGGCAGCTGCGACGTCGGGACCGAGCGCCACGCCGATTGCCTTGCCTGACTTGCAGTCTCCGCCCATGCCGGATTTCCGTAAGCGAGATTCGCAAGTTGATCAGCTCGTACGCGATCTGGGTGTGCCGGAGGCTGAACTTGTGGCTTCTGCACCGGCCGCACTCGAAGCTGTTATTGCTCCGGAAGCGATTGAGACTGAAGCTCCTTCCCGCATGAATGAGCTTCCAGCTTTGTTTGCTGTTGCTCAGGAATACGTGAGTAAAAAGATTGCGGATGAGGGTAAGAAGACGGAGGCGAATGACACTTTGGGAATGGCCCTGGCCATTATTGAGGGTGAAGAAAAGCGCATTCGTGAATTAGCCGCTGCGGGCAGGATTAATAAAACTGAAAAAGCTCAGCTAGAGTCCAAGGTTCGCGATGCTCGCCGCCGCCGTGGCAATTTGCATCGTTACGTCCGTGCAGTCTTGCCCGAGGTCATGGGCGATGCAGCGTTGGAGCAGGAAAAAGTTGAAAAGCCTTACGATGTTATTTTGGCCCGCTTGTTGGCGGTTCGTGAGCAGGTCATGCAGGGTCACCGTCTGCTCGGCGAGGAAAGCACCGACATCGCCGCGCTCCAGGAAATGATGGGCAGCATTGAAACAGAGATTTCTAAAATTCACGCTGAACTTGATGTCCAAAGTCAGGCAGGGAATAAATTGCCGGCTCTTGAGGCCTTGGCAACTTCCAAACTCCGTGACCTGCGCCGCTTGCAAGACAAGGTAAAGCTCGCTACGGCCGAGGTTACGCATGGGGAAATTGTTGCTACGGTTGAAACGAAGAATGAAATTGCGCTTGAGACCAACCGTGAGCAGGAGAGTCAACGCAGAAGGAAGCGCTCAGCCAAGGTTATTGATGTTTATCCGGAAACCATCCCGAGTGTTGATTTCGGGGCCATCAATCCTTCAGGCCACATCGCCGAAAAGGCTATCGAAGCTGAACCTCAAGGTGTGTTTGCCCGAGCTCGTAAGTCTTGGAGTAACGCCATGAGTTACATCCGTAGCGGCTGGGATCGCGTTTATAGAGAAGAAATTAGGGGAGAACTCGCACCTCACGAACTGGATCGCTCGATTGAAGTAAGTGCTACTGAGCGCCGTCTTCAAAAGACAGCGGGTGTGGTAGGTGGGTTGGCAAGTACCCTTGGAGCCGCCTTTGTGCCGGACGCTATTCGTCGGGTGACCCAGACTTGGGCTGCTGGTAATGATCGCGATGAATTGAAGATCGCCATTGCTGAAGCTATCCGCACTCGCAAGGCCCTCTACCGTGACGAGCAGCCTGGCCAGGGTTCTGCCGAGGCTCGTTACGAAGGTATGGCGCGTGAGCATGCTACCCGTCGCGCCGAGATGATGGACAAGTTGAGCAATTCACGTCGTCTGACCCCGGAACAAAAAACTTTGATTATCAGCAAGCTTGATGCAGCTTTGGATGGTTTTGCTAGTGAGGCTTTGGTCGTGAAGACCGCTTACGAAAATGCCATCGATCTCAGCATGGACAAGGTCTTGGGTCAGGCACAGGATGAGGTCAACGCCATTCTCGATACGCATTTGGTCAGTAAGGTGTCGAGTGGCAAAGTCTTCAAGGAGGGTGTGAACTTTGGCTTGGCGGCGGGAAGTCTGGCGGCTGCAGCAACCGGGGCTGGCACCTTGTTTGCCGGCATGCATTTAATGCGAGGTCCAGCTTACAGCGCTCAAGCTTTCATCGAGCGTTCACTCAAAGCCCGCCAAGAGAAAGCTCGTGGTGAGCGTGCGGCCGATACTGCTGCTACTACCGTTATCAAAGAAGGTTTCCACGAGTGGTGGGGAAAGATTTCGAGTAAAGAAAGTAGTATTAAAGATAAACGCCAAGCCTTTGGTGTACTGACTAAATCACTCGGTCTTGGCAGCGTTACGGCTATGGCGGGTGGGGCTTTGGCGGCCGAGATGGCTGGTGCCATAGATCTCGATGCCTTGGTTGAGCGCGCTTACGAGAACGTCCAAGAGTACGCCTCGGGTTGGTATGAGCGTTTTGCTGCTAGTGATGACGTTGCACTTGCCCCCGGTGAAGGAGTTGAGCCCGGTGTTCCGGTCTCAGAAGACGTTTGGCAACCGGTTGAGCGACCACAGAGCCTCCCCGAATATCGCGGTGGTACTCCCGCTGGCTCACTCGTAGTCGGAGGCACGGATAAAGAGGGTATTACCTACGTCCTGAAGCGCGTCATCGAGCAGGGCATTAAGGAGAACCCAGAGGCTTACGACTTTGACCCGGACAAAGGACTCGACGCTGCGGTGCATGCCAAGAAAATGGCTATGCAAATTACGAGCGGCGACGGGCAGATGCGTCGCTGGCTGACTGACAAGGCGGTTGAGGATAGGCTGAAGTTGTTCCCTGAGGAAGTGAATGGGGAATGGCAC
>CAYGGL010000200.1:0-2764 GCA_964349215.1 uncultured Acidimicrobiaceae bacterium
TGCCGGAATGATAGCGCGTTGCGCGGTGCGCAACAAGGGGCGGCTGCCTAACGTGAAGTTGAGGGGCGCCGCGCTTTTCGCGCAGGTCCGGTGGAATGATGGGTTCGGCGTCTTATGCATAAGGATTAACACCCCCATATGTTTTGATGTGCTCAATGAGTTCACCAGCGTACCAAGAGCCCGTGTCGGCTAGTTGCTTGATCGTTGGAATAGCCGCCGGTCCCTCGTTCATCGCGAGGATTATCGCTGCGCAATCTCGAGTGAAAGGCTCCAGCGATTTGTCGAGAACAATGCCTTCCAGGAGCTTAGAGGCGTTGGGCAGCGATGAAATGATGGCCTCTACCGATTGGCCAATAGCACCACGAGAAATGGAAGACTCTTCGTCGATGAACTCCAGAAGCTTCACGACTTGCTCGCGGGAAAACCGCGCAAGCAAGTTCTTGGCGTGAGCCTTAGTTTCAGCTGTGATAGCTTCGCCGAAGTAGGCGATGTCGCCATGCCACGGAATGTGTGCGAGAAAGTAGACCAACACAGGAGGAATCTCCTGAGACGGTGTTTCGACAAGATGCTCAATCAACCGGGTCCAGACTTCGACAACATTCGGATAGCGACGGAACAGGACGATCAACCCGAGGTACGACTCATCAGGCTTTGGGGAGCCAAAAAGGGTGAATGCTTCAGGTAGCGATAGATCCGGAACTTCACGAAGCACTGTCGGAGCAAAAATCGTTGAGAAAGCAGATTGATCGAAACGGTTTGCTCTACTGGTGCGGAAGCGAATGACGGTATTGGCCGGGTGGTCCTTTAGGTAGCTCTTGATATTTACCCAGTGAGCAACGCCAAGTGCAGGAACAAAGACAACTCCCAAGACCGGAAGCGGATGATTGAGCCAGTAGTCCCGGTGGCTCTCAATCGGAATTAGGCACTCCTCGCCGGAGGAGTTGTAGTACGACGGGCCAGATTTGATCTGTACTGCGACTTGCCGATTTAGCGGCTTTTCGTCACGTATGAGTTCAATGAGTCCGTCAATTCCAAGATCGTTTTCTCCTTCGATCTTGTGAAACAACGAGCCGGCACCTTCGACCGCCGAGCGGACGAAATTGATTCCGTTCTTTGCTGTGACATTGGTCTTCTTGTACAGGGCCATGGAGATCAAGACGCCGAACGTTTGAATTCACCGGCCTGCGCGGCTTTTCGCGCAGGTCCGGTTGAGCGCCGGGTTGGGCACCTTGTAGGGACAATGCTGCGAGCGCAACAACCGGATCGACGAACGCATGAGGATGCTCCCTACTGCTTGAACATTAGATCGACGATGCCCTTTTTCGCGGCCTCAAACAAGACGAAGAAGCACAGCCAAAAGGAACCGAACAGGAAAGCCAAGCTCCCGGAGATGAGCCAAACGGAAAGCGGCGCGGTCTCTTTTGAGTTGAGCGCAATAGCCAACTCTTTGAAGGGCGAGTATAGAAACACACTTAGAACGAATAAGACGAAGCCCGACACCATGAGAATGGCGGAATACCTCCAAAACTTGGCGTTATCAGATACGGTGTTTTTGAACATCAATTTCTCCTCAATGGCTCACAGCTAAAGGTGCCCAACGTAGAAGTGAGGGGCTGTGCGCTTTTGCGCAGTCCCTCTCGACTGCTGGGTTGGGCGTCACTGTAGACCTATAGCTTTGGCGAACCGTTTGCCAAGCTCGGTGCGCTGCATGAAACCCTTTTGATACTCCACTTTTGACTCATCCGGTTGCGGTGTCTGGGACAGTCGTAAGAACTCTGGTCGTTGATCAGCCCATGCGTAGATCGCGGGATCTGTCAGATGCTTGTCATACGCGACCTCGACCAGGCCAAGACGAATCCAGTTGTCAATCATTGCAGGAAGCTGTGGGTCTTCGACAGGTGCCCCGGTTGTGGTATCGGTGAGATTCAGCAAGTGCTGAGCAAGCACTTGGTATCCAGCCCCGCCCTTTAGTTTGCGGTGAATCTGAACAATAGGTATTGCAGAGGGAGACTGAAGTGCGCTACGAACTAACCTAGCGTCTTCGCTATCCAGTTGCTTAATGATCTCCACAAAAGCCGGGTGGGCAGTGGACGCCGAGCGTCCATCCATGGCTGTCGCAAGTAAATTCAGGTACATCTCCTTGAGGTTCGGCTCTTCGTGGGTAAAAGCGAGGCCCTGAAGCGTGGGGCCGGCAATTGATGCCTTCGGCTCAACAATGTGCTCCGGCGGGATACTCTCGGCTTTCTCTGCGATCTCTTGCTGGAACTTGCCAGAAAAATAGGCTCTGGCTTTGTCGAATGCAAAATTGATTGCCGCCAGCGGCACTAGTACGTTATTTATCGTCTTCGTGAGCGTCACGGCTGTGTGTCCAAGATTGCCCGCAGCCTCTTTCACCTGCGGGTTATCACCCGCTGCCTTAATGACCTCGGCTACGAGTGAGGCAGTATCTTTTGCTACCTTAAGCGGATCATCATTCGGCATAAATTATCCTCGGTGTGTTTGTGACGCCCAACGTGGAGCTAAGGGGCTGCGCGCTTTTGCGCAGTCCCGCTTGAGCGCAGGGTTATACGTTTTCACCGAAGAACCTCAGGACGTTAAGATGTAGTTGATGAACGCCTGTTGGTTCAATGGTGATTGATTGGCCAGAGATGGTGGCCCAAGGAAATGCACTACTGGCAACTGCGGCACTGAATGCTGAAGTATTTGTTCCTGCTCCAAGCAATACGGCATCTGGGTTGTGGGCAAAACAATCACGCAAATAGAT
>CAYGGL010000201.1:0-2753 GCA_964349215.1 uncultured Acidimicrobiaceae bacterium
CGAAAAGGTTGCGCGAAGAAGCTGGAGAGATCACACGTTTTCGTTCTCCGACAACTGTAAGGGAAGAACTGGAAAAACTTTACGATCTTCGTAAAAAAGTCCAGAACCCCACAGTTCGTCAAAGGATCGAGGACATTTGTCGTGATACGGAAAGGTTTTTCAATACTTCTCTTGACTCGTCGTCGCGAGACACTGAGCAAGAAAGTACTGACTTCACCGATCCACTAAGCAAGATCCGTGGTGTAGTTCAGAACTACATAGATGCACAACAAGGAAGTCCGGAGCGTCGATATTTCGACAATCCTGACGAGGTTTTGCAGCTAGGCGCAGGTGCAGTTGATGGCTTCGCCGAGAAGGTGCTCAATTCTGTAAAAACCAAGAAGTCTGGCGAAATGACCAAATTTACGGTCGATGCCAAAGTGCTTGAAGCTGCGAAATACAACTAGTATTTCGCAGTCCTGAAAACCCAACAGAAAGTGACCAATCAATATGTCGCAAGACACCGTTGAAACAATCGCCGCAGATCCCACCACACCAGGTGCGGAGCTTGTGTTGGCATCCGCCACGGAAGGTGCGGCGAAAAGCCAGGAGCTCATTGCTCCTTTGCAGGGCAAGACAGTCGAAGAAGCAGTAAGTGCTTTCTCAGCTGTTGCCCTTTTGCAGGGCGGAACACTGGAGACCGCTCAGAAGCGGGCTGCAGAGCTTTACCCCAAGATGAAGGGTAATTCCAACATCTTGCTTGGCTTTGGTGTCAACACCAAAGACAAGTACAAGCAGGTCATCGAACGGATCCTGCACGAGACCAAGAACATTCCCACTCCCGAGATGCGTAAGTATCTCGACGCCATGAGTCGTGACCTCAAGGGCATGAAGGCGAATTACGACCCTTCAGACCCCAAGGTTCTCGAGAAGTACAAGCAAGGCAAGAAGAAGGTGCTGGGCATTTTCGCGTTCGGCATGACCATGCTCGATGCTCTGATCAAGGACATCGAGAAGACAGAGACCAAGATCAAGAAGAACGGCAACGTCTTCAAGGACTTGGCTTCTCAGGCTCAGACGAACATGGGATATTCCGAAGAGCTCTGCAAGGAGCTCGACAAGACGATCGACCTGATCATCCTCGACATCGCGGTTCTCGAACTTGTCTGTGAGCTTGCTCAGAAAGACATGGACGGAATCGTTGTTGGAGATGCTTCCAGGGGAGATCGTGGCGCAATCGAGAAGCAGAACATGGCTCAGTTCGTGATCAACGTTCAGGGTCGTGTGGCGAGCTACAAGGACCGTTACTTCCTGGCAGTTGCCAGTTTGCAGCGGAACTCAGCCAGCAGGGTGTCGGACTTCGGTCTGGCCAGCATGTTGCAGGACCTCGCAACGGACGGCATCACCAACATGCAGGAGCAGCTTGTCGAATGGCGGCGCATTGCAATGGGGCTCGATGCTGTCAACGCTATCGGGGCTGGTAAGGAATTCCTCAACGAATCTCAAATCAGTCTCTCGGAAGCAAGTCGCGACATGACAATTGCTGCCACGAAGGCTGTCAGCGAGCCTGTTCTCAGGGCCGAAACCATCATGGAGACGGCACGGATGCGCATCGAAACGATCGACGGCATGATTGCCGCCCTCGATGAGGGCGACCGTCTCCACGCTGAGCGCGACAGGGTCTTTGCCGAGTCCGAAAGGGCTATGGACGAGGCCAAGGAGCGTTTGTCAGAAGCGATGGTGCAACGCGCTCTCGATTCGAAGCCGTTGGAGATCAACAAGAGCGTTCCGAAGCTCGAACCGGCTCAGCTCACCGCCTAGTGCGGTGGGCTGACGCCCACTTCCCGTAAGTTCAACCTCAAACAGAAAGCGAGTCGTTTATGAAACGACGTATCAGTTGCAGTTCGCTGCTATTGGTAATCACGCTGCTGTCCGTTGCCCTTGCGGGTTGCGGTGGCGGCAAAGTTGATGTCAACGAAAAGTCGGGCAAGTTTGCAACTCCTCAGATCGGAAACTGCGGCATCGTCGTAGGGTCTGGTCTGCATGGTGCAGACAGCGCTGTTCACAAGGTGCTCTACTCCGGTCAGGTCCATGAGTTGACCGAGGAGGAGAGGGTTGTATACCTGCCCTGCAATTCAAGGAATTACGTGGTTCTACCTCCGAACACCCGCCGTGCTGACAAGAACGGTAATGTTCAGGGGGACTACTACTCACCCATGAAGGGCGTCACCAAGGACGGCACAAAGGTCAACGTTTACCTCAAGACAAACTGGACTCTGAATCAAAGCACTGATGTGCTGATGAATCAGTTCTACCCGCTTTGTCAGAAGTACAACTCTGACCTTGATAGAGACAAGGAAGCTGGCCTGCGTGGTTGCTATATTACTGCCAATGAAGACGGCAGTGATCCGGCACGAACAAACGGCGGATGGACGAAGCTCTTGAGAGAGAACTTCCCAGATGCTTTGTATCGCACCGTTCGTAAGGCGACTCCCAAATTCTCAGACTCAATCATTGGCTTCGACGCCAACTGGGACAAGTATGAGGAAGAGCTTTCAGACATATTCACAGACAGTATCCGTCGTCAGATGGGGTACAGTGAAGATTTGTTCTGTGGCTCGGGAGACTCAACCTCACGTTGGGAAGACCCCGCAAAACCTGGCGTTGGCCAGTACACATGCGGCAAGGTGCGCTTCGATGTTTTGAAGGTCACCAAGCGGCGGTAGTAGAAATACAGGACTTAGGAAATTATGAACGTATCCTAGGTCGTCACA
>CAYGGL010000202.1:0-2751 GCA_964349215.1 uncultured Acidimicrobiaceae bacterium
CCGAGAGTGTGCCACTCGATATCGAGATGGTCGGCCAGCTTTCGTTCGCCGGTTTGCCATTTGCCGCCTTTTACGAACTGGACCACCCCAACTCGCCAGCCTCTCGCCCAACCGCGTGACATCACGCCAAAAGCCGAACTTGACTTGCCTTTTCCGTGACCGGTGTTGATCAAGACGATTGAAGGTACTCGGGCCATTAACGCACAGTAGCGCCGAAGGTCTGGGTCGCCTATCGTCGTGAGTGTTCAAGTAGGGAACGCCGGTGTGAATCCGGGGCTGTCCCGCAACTGTCACCGAGGAGCAAACCTCTTTTAGGTGGTCACGGCCTATATGGGCTGGAAGGCCAGAGGCAAGCGTTGATCCGGGAGCCAGGACACCTGTTTGGACCCGACAAATGGACGGAGCAAGACGCGTGGACGTCAGTGAAGTGAATCAATTTAATGGCGAGCCCTTAATGGGCGGGCTGATGGTATGTGGCACCTCAAGCGACGCGGGCAAGAGCCATGTCACCTCGGGCCTGTGCAGGGCCTTGGCCCGCAGAGGCGTGAAGGTTGCCCCATTTAAGGCGCAGAACATGGCGCTCAACTCTTTTGTAACCGCAGATGGCCACGAGATAGGACGCGCGCAGGCAGTGCAGGCGTGGGCGGGCGGGGTTGAACCGGAAATCGCGATGAACCCCATCTTGTTGAAGCCAACTAACGATCGCACCAGCCAAGTCATGGTCATGGGTAAATCGATCGGTCATCTTGATGCCATTGAATATCACGCGCTCAAACCGTCATTACTGCAAGTCGTGTTGGCATCACTTCGTGACCTTCGATCAAGGTTCGATGTTGTCATCATCGAAGGGGCTGGAAGTCCGGCCGAGATCAACCTGTTGGACAACGACATCGTGAATATGAGGATTGCTTACGAGGCTGGGCTATCGACGATCATTGTTGGCGACATCGACAGAGGAGGCGTCTTCGCGTCTTTGTTCGGGACGATGGCGCTGTTGCCTGATCACTATCGCAAATTGGTCGGGGGATTTGTCATAAATAAATTTCGCGGTGACCCTGAGTTATTACGTGATGGAACAGCTCAGCTACAAAAACGTTGTGGCGTCCCCACCTTGGGAGTGCTTCCTTTCATGTCAGACGTTGCTCTTGACGCAGAAGATTCCCTGGCTCTTTGGGGTCCACGACCCAGACCGACTCAACAACCGACTCAACAGCAAAGCGGCGTTGGTGATGAACTTGATATTGCGGTAATTCATTTCCCAAGGCTTTCTAACGTCACCGACCTTGACGCAATTGCCCTTGAGCCAGGAGTCGTGGTCCGCCTGGTGAGCAACACCGTAAGCCTGGGACGCCCTGATCTGATTGTTTTGCCAGGAACCAAATCGACAGTACTTGATCTTGCCTGGCTGCGTGATCAGGGCCTCGATGCCGCAATCGAAACCTCGGGCGCTTTGGTCCTGGGCATATGCGGGGGGTATCAGATGATGGGCCGATCAATCGTTGATCAGGTGGAGTCATGTGTCGGCAAAGTCGACGGACTCGGTTGGCTTGATATCGAAACCGAGTTTGGAGCTGAGAAAATCACTCGTCGTCGCGAGGGAATAATCATGGGGGAGCGTGTTCATGGATATGAGATTCACCATGGAGTGGTGGAGAGAGGTCCAGGTGCTCTCCCTTGGGTGCGCCTTGATCGTGATGCCAATGACAGCGATGCGACCAATGGAAGAGAAGAAGAAGGTGCACTCGATCCGACCGAGGCTCGATTTATGGGCACTTCTCTTCACGGGCTATTCGAGAGCGACAGCTTCAGGGCGATCTTCTTAACCGAGATTGGTAGGCGCAGCGATAAGTGTTTCATACCAAAGGGCGTTTCTTTTGGAGCGGCAAGAAACCTTCAGCTCGACCGTCTTGCCGATGCGATTGAAACCCATCTGGACTTCGATGCCATCACTGGACTCATAGCACAAGGAGAGCAGAGGTGATCCTCTTTCTTACCAACGCAGATACCGAGATATTGGCACTACGTTCTGTTATTGAGGGCCTACCAGAGGGCTTTCCTTCGATTCGTGCAGCCAATCCCGACCATATGGCCGAGGCCCCATCGCTCGATGGAGTAGACGTTGTTTTGGTGCGCCTTTTAGGTGGTCGGCGAGTTTGGCAAGAACCATTTGATGACCTCGAGAGACGTTGTCGTGAGATGGACGTACCGTTGCTGGCTTTTGGAGGCGAAGCCGTTCCCGACGCCGAGTTGTTGGCGCATTCCAGCGCACCATCTGCAACCGTAAGTGCAGCCTTTGAATATCTGGTGCTTGGAGGATTGAAGAATCTTGAGAATCTGTTGCGCTTTGTGACAGACACAGTTTTGTTTGAGGGCTTTGGATTCGAACCTCCACTAGAGATTCCCTCATATGGGGTTTGGGGAAATAGAGAGCGCAAGGCCGATAGACCAACGGTCGGTGTGGTCTTTTATCGGGCTCACGTGCTCAGTGGAAACACCAGTTTCATTGATGATCTTTGTGATGCCATTGAACAAAAGGGCGCTAACGCATTGGCGGTGTATTGCTATTCCCTTCGACCCGATGAACATGGAAAGGTGCCTGCACTCGAATTGTTGGCCAACGTTGGAGTTGATGTGGTGTGCACCACAGTTTTGGCATCGGGTGCGATGGGTACCGATGGCGAACAGTGGGAGGCTCCCGAGTTGGCAGCGCTTGATGTGCCAATAATCCAGGCGCTTGCATCGACCAACTCA
>CAYGGL010000203.1:0-2743 GCA_964349215.1 uncultured Acidimicrobiaceae bacterium
CAGGTTTCATCGGCTTAGAGGTCGCCGCAACATGTAGAAAGCGTGGCCTCGACGTAACTGTGCTCGAAGCATTGCCCAAGCCTTTGGCTCGGGTGTTGGGTGATGAAATGGGCAATGCGTGTGCAGGGCTTCATCTTGATCAAGGAGTAGACCTGAGATGCGGCACAGGGGTGGAACGTCTCGAGGGCACCACTCGAGTAGAGGCCTTGGTGCTCAGCGATGGGACTCGCATTGAGGCCGATTTAGTCATCGTGGGGGTCGGGGTTTCCCCGGCAACCGATTGGCTGGAGGGCTCTGGAATTGAGTTGGACAATGGTGTGGTCTGCGACGAAACCTGTGAGACCAATATCCCAGGGGTGGTAGCTGCAGGAGATGTGGCCCGTTGGTACAACCCACGATTTGGCGAGTTGATGCGCCTTGAGCACTGGACAAATGCTGTCGAGCAGGGCATGGCAGCAGCCCGTCGATTGCTGGTAAGTGATGAACAAGCTCAGCCGTTTGCCCCGGTTCCATATTTCTGGTCAGACCAGTATTCGACCAAGATTCAATTCGTCGGTCGCAGCGCTCCAGGTGACGATGTTCGAGTGGCGCATGGTTCGGTCGAGGACAACCAGTTCGTCGCACTTTATGGAAGGGCCGGAAAACTAGTAGGAGCGCTCAGTTTCAGCCGCCCTCGTCAATTGATGGATTTTCGTCGCATGGTCGAAAATAACGCAGATTTCGAAGACGCTTTGAAACACGCAGCCTCGCTTTAAGTCCCATTATTTATTGGATTTAGCTCAACCCATTTAGCGATTAAGGGGTCTCGTCGATAGAGTGGTGCGGCCTGAGTTATCTGGCTCATGTTTGGCTTTATAAACGAGGTCCCCCTGTCCGATCAGATCACCACGAATCAACTGCGTGCTTTAGCGGCCGCCATCCTTGTTGTCTTACTTTCAGGGGTGGGCTTTGCTATCGCCGAACAAAGTGGTGATGATTCGAGTAATCAGGGACCACTTGCCAATGGGCCGACAACTAGCTCTTTACCAACAGTCCCCACAACCATCCCCGGCGTTTCCACTCCTGGCACTTCTACTCCAGGGCTCCCACCGGGTTCGGGTGGTCCAGCGATTCCAAGCTCAACAACTACCACTGTCGTCCCAGAGGTCCTTGCAGATACCGGCCTAAACGAGTCGTTCAACAAGTGGACAGGGCTTGGTTTCCTCGTATCGGCCCTCGGTATATCCAGACTGATTGTCCGCTCTAAAGCAGCCTGATCTTGCACTTCGGCCCTGGTGCCTTTGCAAGTTTCACGTCTTGTTCTGTTGAACGTGAAGGCCTGGGAGGTACTGCGATGACCGAATATGCAGTTGTGATCGTCGGAGGCGGTCCGACGGGGATGATGCTGGCGGCAGAATTGACCTTGGCGGGGATCGAAGTCGTCATTGTCGAGCGACGTCCCAGCTTCAAGCTCGAAAGCCCGCGCTCGAGAGGTTTGCACTCGCGCACCATCGAGGTACTCGATCAGCGTGGTGTCGCGGAGCGCTTCCTCGCCGAGGGCCAAGCAATGCAGGTGCAGGCATTCGCTGGGATACCGATGGACATAAGCGATTTTCCCACTCGCCACAACTACGGGCTTGCGCTAATGCAAAGCCACTTCGAACGAATCATGTCCGGATGGATCGATGAGCTCGGTGTTCGTATTTTGCGCGAACGGGAGGTGATGGGTTTTGCGCAGGACGACGATGGTGTCGACGTTGCCCTGTCTGACGGCGCCGCACTAAGAGCGCAATACCTGGTGGGTTGCGACGGCGGTCGCAGTGTTGTGCGCAAGGCTGCCGGCATAGATTTCGTTGGATGGGATCCGACGACATGTTGGATCCATGCCGAGGTCGAGATGGCCGAACAACCGGAGTTCGGCTTGCGTGGCGGTGGTGGTATCGGACCGGCAGAAGCAGGAGGAGTTGGCGTCACCCTGATCGAACCGGAGATCAAGGATAGAAATGAACCCACCCTGGAGGATCTCAGTGCGGCGCTCGTGCGCGTCGACGGAACGGATTACGGAGTACACAGCCCACGCTTTATCTCTCGCTTTACAGACGTGACGCTTCAAGCGGTCTCATACCGCAGCGGACGCGTTCTTATAGCGGGAGACGCCGCACATGTCCACGCCCCGTTGGGGGGCCAAGGGTTGAACCTTGGCGTACAGGATTCTGTGAATCTGGGCTGGAAGCTGGCCCAGGTGGTCAAGGGAATATCACCAGCGAGCCTGCTCGACACCTACCAGGCTGAACGGCACCCGGTAGGTGCGCGGGTGCTGCGAAACACGATGGCCCAACGCGCATTGGGCGCTACAGACGAGCGCACTGCTGCATTGAGCGAGCTTATGGCCGTGTTGTTGACCATGGAGGGGCCCCGCAAGCACGTCGCCGGGATGATCTCAGGTCTCGATATTCACTATGACATTGGCGAGGGCCACCCGATGCTCGGATGGCGTATGCCAGACCTGGATCTCACGACCGCCAACGGGCCAGTGCGCGTCTTCGAGTTGTTGCGCGACGCCAAACCTGTGCTGCTCAACTTCGCTGAGACCGCTGGGCTCGACATCGCAACGTGGGCAGAGCGCATTCAACTCATCGAAGCCTCGCATGCCGGCACATTTGCACTTCCGGTGCTCGGCAAGGTTCCCAGTCCGTCGGCAGTGCTGATCAGACCCGACGGTCACGTCGTTTGGGTTGGAGACGGCACGGACTCAGGATTGCAC
>CAYGGL010000204.1:0-2722 GCA_964349215.1 uncultured Acidimicrobiaceae bacterium
ATTTATAAGTCAGTTCTGGTTACTCAAATCGTGAATAAGGTTCTACAACGCGGCAAGCGAACTCTTGCCGAGAAAATCGTTTATGACGCCATGGAGATTCTTAAGGAAAAGACCGATGGAGAGGCTCTGCCAACCCTCAAGCGCGCGATTGAGAATCTTAAGCCGGCACTTGAGGTGAGGAGCCGCCGAGTAGGTGGAACCACCTATCAAGTACCAGTCGAAGTTCGTCCTCGTCGAGCTAATACGTTGGCAATTCGCTGGGTAGTGGGCTACTCACGTCAGCGCCGAGAAAAGACAATGGCGGAGCGTCTGGCAAATGAGTTGTTAGACGCATCCAATGGAATTGGCACAAGCATGAAGCGCCGGGAAGATCTTCAAAAGATGGCTGAATCAAACAAGGCGTTCGCTCACTATCGTTGGTAAATCCTCTCTGGAGGTTTTAACGACCATTCTTACGAAGCTCGGTACGAATACTAGATTTCGTGCCGAAGGAGAATCATGGCTGAAGTTTCTAACATCCGAGAGTTCCCCCTTGCCCGGACTCGCAATATCGGCATCATGGCCCATATCGACGCGGGCAAAACCACGACTACCGAGCGCATCCTCTATTACACCGGACGCAGTTACAAGATTGGTGAAGTTCACGAGGGTGCAGCCGTCATGGACTGGATGGTTCAAGAGCAAGAGCGCGGCATCACCATTACTTCTGCAGCAACCACTTGTCAGTGGAACAACCACTGGATCAACATTATCGACACTCCTGGACACGTCGATTTCACAGTTGAGGTCGAACGAAGCCTTCGAGTACTCGATGGTGCAGTAGCTGTTTTCGATGCAGTATCAGGTGTTGAGCCCCAGTCTGAGACAGTTTGGCGCCAAGCCAACAAGTACAACGTTCCTCGTATTTGTTTTATCAACAAGATGGACCGCATCGGAGCTGATTTTTATGCAGCGGTTGCCTCAATCGAAGATCGTCTCCAAGCTCCGGTTGCAGTAATCCAGATCCCGATTGGTGCCGAGGGTCATTTCACCGGTGTCGTCGATTTGTTGAACATGAAGGCTCTCATATGGCCAGATATGGAAGGCAAGAAGGGCGAAGACTGGGAAGTCGGCGATATTCCGGCCGATCTTGCAGACGATGCTGAAACCTGGCGTCATCAGCTGATCGACATGGTTTCGAGCTTCGACGATGTCGTTCTTGAGAAATATGCTTCCGATGAGGAAATCACAGCTGATGACCTCAAGCGAGCTTTGCGCAAAGGCACAATCGATAACAATTGCGTTCCTGTGCTTTGTGGTTCGGCTTTCAAGAACAAGGGCGTTCAGCCCATGCTCGACGCCGTCGTCGACTATCTGCCGAGCCCACTTGATCTACCACCTGTCACGGGCATGGACACCAAGAAGCTCGAAGAGCTTGAGCGTCCTGCAGACGATAGTGCTCCATTCGCGGCGCTTGCCTTCAAAATTATGAGTGACCCACACGTTGGAAAACTCACCTATTTCAGGGTCTATTCAGGAAAACTTGCTTCGGGTTCGTATGTCTACAACTCGACTAAGGATAAAAAAGAACGCATTGGGCGATTGCTCCAGATGCACGCAAATCACCGCGAGGACAAAGAAACCGTATTCGCCGGCGACATTGTTGCAGCTATAGGTCTCAAAAACACCACCACTGGCGACACCCTCAGCGACCCGGACAACCCCATCATTCTTGAGTCAATTGAGTTTCCAGCTCCTGTTATTCACGTGGCAGTTGAGCCAAAGACGAAGTCTGATCAAGACAAGCTCTCAAAGGCGCTTCAGGCCCTGTCTGAAGAAGATCCAACCTTCCAGGTGCGAACTGATGAAGAGACTGGCCAAACGGTCATCTCCGGTCAAGGAGAGCTGCACCTCGAGGTAATCGTCGACCGGATGCTGCGTGAGTTCAATGTCGATGCAACAGTTGGTAAACCCCAAGTTGCCTATCGCGAGACGATTACTTCCAAGGTCGAAAACGTTGTCTACCGCCATGTAAAACAAACTGGTGGTTCTGGCCAGTTCGCACATGTGGTAATTACTCTTGAGCCAACAGGCCCTGGCGGCGGTTATGAGTTCATCGACAAGATCACCGGTGGTCGCATTCCTCGTGAATTTATCCCGGCCGTTGATCAAGGCATTCAACAGACTCTTGATTCTGGAGTTCTTGCCGGCTACCCGGTGGTTGATGTCCGGGCCATCCTCACCGATGGGTCGAGCCACGACGTTGACTCCTCAGAAATGGCCTTCAAGATCGCTGGTTCAATGGCATTCAAAGAAGCTGCTCGCAAAGCCGCTCCAGCATTGCTAGAACCCATCATGGCTGTCGAAGTCGCAACGCCCGAAGATTACATGGGTGACGTATTCGGCGACCTCAATGCCCGTCGTGGCAAAGTTGAAAACAGTGAACAGCGTGGCAATAGCATGGTTATTCGTGCTCAGGTTCCCCTATCGGACATGTTCGGATACGCTACAGACCTGCGTTCGCGTACTCAGGGTCGAGCGACCTACAGCATGCAGTTCCATTCATATCAACAAGTCCCTAAGGCGATCGCAGATGAAATAGTTGCCAGGGTTCGTGGCGAGTAGTGACCTAAGTTTTCTAAAAGCAAAAAATCCCTGTCGGAGAAATAAGGACGTAAGGAAAGATCATGGCCAAGGAGAAGTTCGAGCGGAACAAGCCCCACCTCAACGTGGGAACGATGGG
>CAYGGL010000205.1:0-2704 GCA_964349215.1 uncultured Acidimicrobiaceae bacterium
CGTTGGTTCCCAGACAAAGAGGAACGCTTCCTGGTGAATCGTGGGGCCAAATCCCAAACTCTTCTGTTCCACAATCCTCAGGTCTCCACTTGACTCGAGCGCTTTCAGGGAACGGGCCAATGTCGTCTGATAATCCTGCGATCGCACGTACAGGTCATTGAGCAGATCCATGCCACCCGCCGGCCTGCGCGCTCCGGTCGCAGCCTCGACGTTGATCACCCGAAGCGGTCGAGCGGCAAGGATGTTCCGAACGGCAAGGTCCAGGTCGTAGGGGATTTGCTCGAGACAGAAGAAGGTCAGAACGGTCTTCCCTTCGATCTCCCTGAAGGAGGGGTGCGTTGGATCGGTGAGGTCAATGAGACCAAAGGTCATACCGCCGATGCCGAAGTGGGCGGCCGTGGCCCGAGCAGCAGCGACGCCATTTTCGGAGATGTCGTAACCCCTGAGGTTGAGTCCGCTGCCTGCTGACGCAAGACTGAGGATGTTGTAGCCGAATCCACAGCCAAGTTCCACCAGGTCTTCACTGTCGGCGGAGAAGGAGTGCACGAGTTCCTGGAGTCGCCGAAGGCGCCAACGGTTGTACTCGCATCGAGTGACCTCGTAGGGCTTGCCCTGTATCCGGGCAACAATCGTCCGATGGTCATGCCCGATGAGATAGTCATCCAGGCTGCCTGCTCGTTCCCAGGCTCGTTGATCAAGTACGGCCGCCCAGGTCCCGCCGTCGTACTCGAGCCGGACACGGTCTGCTCTCCTACGACGATATCGCCGCAAGGCCAGCCGCGCGAGACTGCGCGTTCCAACAGTCCACATCACTGAGGCCAGGCGCGTGTACCGAGCGGGCCGTGCGCCGGCGGGCAGCTGGTCCACCGCTCCAGTTCGATTGATCACTGTCACCACTTTTCATCGGGGGAACTGGGAGCACAATGGATCCCGGAGGAAACGGTACCCTTCCTTCTGGCAACACCGGCCACCTGTCGACGAAGGCCAGATTTGGCGTTCGGAAATATGCTTTGCACTTTCCCAACGGACGAAGGGCGCATCCCGGGATGAGTATACGAACCCTCATCGAGACAGTCGATCGCAAGGCCGGTTCTCCACTGGCCCGTACAGCTCGTCGTACCCGTCATGCATCTGGCGTCGCGGCCATCGAGGAGGGAATGCGATGGGTTGACTTCGAGGTCGACCGTCGTATGAGGCGACGGCGATATGCGAACAGCTATTCCGACGAGATCGTCGATGCAGAAGCCCTGGCGTCTCTGCGGGCAGATGGCGTCACCGTGCTTCGGGGGGCCGCCGACCGGACCATGCTCAGTGCCCTGCGGTCGGAGCTCGAGATCGAGCTCGACAGCGGCGCCCACCTCACGCGAGTGGCAAACGACGCCGTTCGCGCGCCGGGGGACCGATCAGAGGCAAGGGAATTTCTTCTGCCGGCAGATCTGGAGCAGGGCCAGGCGGCATTCCGTGATCGAACGAACTTCGGAGCCGTGGCGGACCTCTTTGTCCGGTGTCCAATGGCGATTCGTTTTGCCCTCGACGAGCGTTACCTCGCACTGGCGGGAGCGTATTTGGGGTGTCCTCCAGCCATCGGCGGTGGAAATCTACGGAAGAGCTTCCTCAATGACTTACCCGATTTTGATACGCTTTTCTTCCACTCGGATCGAAACAGCCCGTGCTTTCTGAAGTTTTTCTTCTACCTTCATGATGTGGATGAAGGGCACGGGCCTTTCGCGTACGTTCGTGGCAGCCACCGTCAAAAGTTCAAGGGATGGCGCTCCAAATACCGGTGGTCACACGATGAAATTGCCGCTGTCTACGGTGCAGACAGCATTCTCCTGATGACGGCGCAGATGGGTGATGTGGTCGTGGCTGATACCACCGGGTTCCACCGAGGTACCAAAGTCACCAGTGGCGATCGAAGCATGTTGACGGTTGACTACGCCGTGCATCAGGAATTTGCAGGCAGAAGTCCAGCGCCAAGAGCCGCCCCTGATGATTTGAAGAACATGTCGGAACCGCAAATTAGGGCCCTTGATTTCCTCGACCTCTGTTCAAGCAATGACAGATGAAGATCCCGAGATCACCGATGGCAAAGGGACCGCAGTAGGGCGCCGGCAGTCACCCGAACCAAGTGCCCGCCAGGAGCGGGAGATGGGCCGACATCTCTTGCTGGGCACGGGCCTGAACGTCCTTGGCGGCATTGTTGGTCAAGGGTTCACGTTTGTGACTTTGCTGATCGGCCTGTCTCGCGTTGGCACCGAAGCCTACGGGATCGTCGCGCTGGCGCTCAGTGTCACGCAGCTCCCGTTGCTCCTCGAGAAGGGAATGGGGATCTATGTGCTCAGCGCCGTCAACGCCCCTCACACGGACGAGCGCAGGGGTGCGCGGTTGGCAGTGTCCGCGGCTTCGTACATGGGCTTGGGGCTCGCGACACTGCTGGTTGGATTGTTCGTTTCCCATGGTCTTCTTGGGGCCATCATTGAGGTACCACCTCATCTGAAGTTCTCTGCGGTCCGGGCTTTTGACCTCTTGGCCGTTGCTGCGGCAGTGCGTGCTGTCTTTGCCTTTACCGCCCGTTCTCTTGTGGCGGAAAGCAGGCTGCCGACGCTGCGGATCATCGAGCTGACGAGGGATGCTGCCGGGTTGGTCTTCACCGTCCTGCTGGTGGGCCATGGCGCAAGGAATGTGATCTGGGTGGCGCTGGCCG
>CAYGGL010000206.1:0-2701 GCA_964349215.1 uncultured Acidimicrobiaceae bacterium
AGCACGAGCGTCTGGGACGTCCCGAGCGCCGATGCGATGATCAAGCTCGATCCCGACTTTCTGAAGGTGCCATCCGCCTCGAATCTCAACACGGATCTACTCAAGGTGCTTGCCCTGGACTACCGGGGCGACATTCACGTCTCGCTCGGCATGACGACTCGATCCGAGGAGAGGCGACTCGTCGAGCTGATCACCGGATGGGGTGCGGCAGAGCGCCTGGTTCTGTATGCATGCACCTCCGGTTACCCGGTCCCGTTCGAGGATCTTTGTCTGCGGGAGATCGAACGTCTGGTGGCTGACTATGGCGACTCGGTGAAGGCAATCGGGTTCTCCGGGCACCACTTGGGCATTGCTGCCGATGTGGCGGCGCTGGCCCTGGGAGCCACCTACTTCGAGCGCCACTTCACGCTGGACCGCACCAGCAAGGGAACCGATCACGCTGCATCCCTGGAGCCGGACGGCCTTCGCAAGTTGAACCGCGACCTGATGGCGGTCTCGAAAGCCCTCACCCTCAAGAACCAAGATGTTCTCCCGATCGAACAGGTGCAGCGGGCGAAGCTGAAGTGGGAACCTCGCTGAGTCAGGTACCGACCGCTTTCATTCCCGTTCGAGCCGGCAGCAAGGGCATCGCAGGAAAGAACATGCTGTCCGTCGCCGGACGCCCATTGGTCGACTGGGCCGTCGACGCAGCGGTGGGCTCCGGAGCGATTGAGCGCGTCGTGGTCAGCACCGACGACGAGCAACTTGCCGACCACATTATTCGCACCTGGCCCGACGTGGTGGTGTTTCGTCGCTCACCCGAGACCGCGACCGACACCGCCTCCACGGAAAGCGCCATCAGGGAATACCTCGAGGTCGAGCCCTCGGCCGATCCACTGGTGTTGCTGCAGGCAACGAGCCCGATGACCACAAGTGATGATGTCACTGCCGTCGTCGGACTGCTGGCCCGGAACTTCGACAGCGCCGTCAGCGTTGTGCGTCAACTTCGATTCCAATGGCGCAACACCCTTGATGGTGGTGCGGTGCCGGTGGGGTTCGACCCCATACGACGTCCCCGCCGGCAGGACCACGAAGGCTTCCTTGTCGAGAATGGCGCTCTCTACGCAACGACGCGGACGGGGTTCATGGAGACCGGGTGTCGCGTGAACGGGCGGGTCGGTCTCCATGAGATGTCGGAGGATACCTATTTCGAGCTGGACGAAATCTCCGATGTGGTCGTGATCGACCAGTTGCTCCGGTCCCGGATGGCCCCGCCGGCAACCCCGCCGTCACTCCTTGCCCGCGTCGCAGCGATTCGGCTCGTCATCACCGACGTTGACGGGTGCCTCACCGACAACGGGATGTACTACGGCAATTCAGGAAACGAGACCAAGCGATTCAGTGCGCGTGACGGCAAGGGATTCGAGCTGCTCCGCACCAACGGCATCATCACCATGATGCTCACGTCGGAAACCGGCCCGACCATCGAGCGAAGGGCGGCAAAGCTTCAGGTCGATCACCTTGGCATGGCTTCGTCGGACAAGGTACGGGACGCTGATCTCGTCCGACGCCGGCACCAGCTCGAATGGGACCAAGTCGCTTTTCTCGGCGACGACGTTCAGGACCTCGATCTGCTCTCTATCGTCGGCCTTTCGGCATGCCCCGCGGACGCAACCGCCACCGCCCTGGCAGCCGCTGTCTACCACTGCAGAACGAAGGGTGGCCACGGGGCCTTCCGGGAGGTGGCCGACCTGATCATCACGGGACGTACCCCTCGCTCGCCGGGGCAAGGGCCGGTGGGGCAGCGAGCCGGAGGGGCAATGAAGTGAGTGGCCGTGGCGGTGGAGGCAGTAGCTCCAGTGGCCGTGACAAGTCGTACCCCTTTACTCCGAGGCGGGCCTGACCCGGACTACAATCACCCCCATGTACCTCAATCAGGTCGAAGCTGAGCGCATGGCTGCACGCAACGACTTCATCTGGCACCAACGCTTTGACCTGGGCGAGGGAGTGTTCAGCCCAGGTGTCTCCAACATGCCCTGGCTGTGGGAGAAGGCCGGCGTGTCCGACGACCTTACCGGCAAGACCGTGCTCGACATCGGCACGACCAATGGAGCGACCGCGTTCATGGCAGAGCGGCGAGGCGCAAAACGCGTCGTTGCAGTCGATGTCTACGATCAGGATCGTTTTGGTTTCGGAGCACTGAAGAAAGCCTTGGGCTCACAAGCCGAGTTCGTCTGCGCCAGCATCTATGAGCTGCCTCAGGTGCTCGAGGAGCAATTTGACGTTGTCTTCTTCTGGGGGGTCCTGTACCACCTGCGCCACCCCATCCTTGCTCTTGACAACCTCCGAAGTGTCTCCCGCGACCTGGTCTACATCGAAACCGCTGTCGCCGATCATGAGATGGGGGAACAGGCATCCATGAGCGTTGCCAGGTATTACCGTCTCAATGAGCTTGGAAATGACGGGAGCAACTGGTTCGCCCCGACCACGCCATGTCTCGTCGACTGGTGCCACTCAAGTGGCTTGACGCCGATAGAGGTCGCTTCATGGCCCGAAGGATCCCCAACCCGGGCTCATGTTGTCGCCCGCGTGGTTGATGGCCCCGCTGAGTACCTTGCCTGTTCATACGAGCTTCCCCTGAGGGCCACAATCCAACACGAAGGCTGAGACACTCGGAGCGTCGCCACCGGATCATCGGGCAGGTTGGTACACCCCGAAGATC
>CAYGGL010000207.1:0-2672 GCA_964349215.1 uncultured Acidimicrobiaceae bacterium
TACTCGTGTCAGCATCGGTGACCACTGCTTCGTCAGCCACGAGGTCGTCATCAGCCACTCGCCGTGGGGGACCCCGACGGGGTCGCCCGATACGACCCCCTATGCGACCCATGATGTGGGCACCCCGATCGTTCTGAAATCGGATTCGTGGATCGGCGCTCGCGCCATCCTCTTGGCGGGTACGGTGATCGGGGTCGGCGCCATCGTCGGCGCAGCCACCGTTGTCGATTTCGAGGTCCCGGACTACGCCATCGTCGCGGGGAACCCTGCCCGGATCGTCGGACGTGTGACATCGGACTGAGCGCAAAGAACTATTTGACTCCCCTTAGCCCTGCCCAAGCCAGATCAGCAACTTGGACAGCCGCCTGGTCGGGGTCAAGGTCGAGCCCATTGGTTATCCAGAACCTGCCAGTGCTGGTTCCCATTCCGACAATTCCATAGGCCAGTAACCGGCGATGGCTTGGCTCGATATCTGCATCTATCAGCTCTGCCACCGTGGTTGCCATTGCTGACTCAATGGCCATTGCGGTTGCTGCGAACTCGGGGTCTTTATGGTCTTGGCTGGCAATCAGCAAGGTCATTGCACTTTGATGTTCTTTTACGAATCTGAAGTAGGCGGAGAATCCTGCGACAACCTGGTGACGAGGTGACTCGGCATTAGCGGTGGCCTTCGCAATGCGGTTTTGCAGTTCGGCACCGACATCAGCCAAAACGCTCAGGTATAAATCTCGCTTTGAGGAAAAATGTTGGTACAAGACCGGCTTGGTTACTCCAGCTGATTCTGCGACTTGTTCCATGACCGTCTCGTGGTATCCGTTGGCAGCGAACAACTCGAGTGCAACTTCGAGAAGTTGGCGCCGACGGATGTCGGCTGGGAGGCGGATAGAAGCCATATGCATAGATCCTAACAAATTCACTCTTTGTGGCCAGTAGTTGGGTGTTAAGGCAGGATGAACAGCCGGCAGAGGTGAATGAACAAGTTATGGCACGCGCAGCCAAACGACCATCGGGCTCTTCGAAGACCCGTCTCCGCCCTCCCGAACCGTTTCGTCCCGGGCGAAATGTGGCGAGCAGCGGCGTTACGCTTTTGGCGCTACTAGTGCATCGTTCCAGGACAACCCCGACTGACTTGCGCGACTAGACCACTAGCTCAACAACGAGGCAATAGCGGCCGGCGCATCTGTTGGAGCGGTTATCTCTACACAAGTGCCATTTCCTGCTCTCGCAAGTAGCAACGCTTCTTCATGGTCACCTGTTGGTGCGAGCACATGAACCACGTTGAGCTGACGAGCTTGGTCCTTTGGGTCATCTCCTGCAGTGGCTCTTGCATCTGACAAAACGACAACCACTTTGTTTGAAGCATTTGATCGATCGAGTTGGCCACGGGCCGCCTGAAGAGCAAGCGATAAGTCAGTTACGCCTCTTCCTCTCAACACGAGTATGTCGTCAACAACTTGTTCAACCGATCTATGTTCGCCCTGGGCTTTGACAACGACTGCATCACGGGCGAAAGAGATAACGCTGTAGTCATCGTTTCCTTGAGCAAACGCAACAGCGGCAGCTGCCACAGCCATTGTCGCCAGGCGTTGTCCGGCCATTGATCCACTTCGATCTACCAACAAGCACAAAGCAGTATTGGGCTTTGCCCAATTTCGAACGTAGAGGTCATCGAGTGAGGGAGGTTCCTTTGAAGACCTCGAATTGGCAAGGAGTTCGATATTTGCATCGAGATCGAGGTCGCCGCCATTGGTTGCCTTGGATCTTGCGAGACGTCCTATGCCCCGCTGATCGGCGCGGCCAGTTCGCGCAACATCGACCATGATACGTCCGGCAAGTCGCCGAGCAAGCTGGCGGAGGGCAGGGTCAGTCGCTCCTGTCAGTTCACCTAGCGTTGTGAGTGCTTTGTCAGGGTCACGAGCTAATAGATCGTTAAGCGCTGCTTCATCTATCTCGCCGACTTCAGGTGAAATTTTTTCAAACTCGGGGTTCTTTGCCAGAGATTGACGAGCTGTGGTTTGTCGCTGTGCATCCGCGACTGCCTTGCGTGCCTGGTCGTCTTCTTTGATCAGGCCTTTGCCGGGCCCGGTGTCGTTGTGACCGGGCCTATTGCTTTTCCCTTATCGGGCTCCTGCGTTTCATCGGAAGTCAAAAAGATTGATGCCCAAAGTTCTCGAACTAAATCATCTGCGCTTTTACCGCAACCCTCGTGAATACGGATGCGTCCACTTAGGGCTGCCAGGGCGGCGTCGAGTCCAACAGAGTTATCACTCAATGGAACACCTCTTAAGCCGGCCAAGTTATAAGCCACGAGCACCATATCGATTGCACCACGTACCGATGAGCCGACTCGAATATCGCTGTGAGCTCGGGTAGATCGAGTGAGTTCAACCACCTTATGCATCCAGGCTTCATCGAGAGTTTCAATGCCGGCCTTCGAGGTTGCGCGCATCAAGATTTCCAGCTCGTCAGGAGCATCTTGATATCCCATGGTTACTCGACAAGTTCTGTCATAGATGGCCGAACTGATGCGGGCGGTTCCAACGGCATCAAAAGGGTTCATGGCAGCGACGAGACGAAACCCTGGCGCTGCGCCAATGCGTCCCAGGCGCGGAACGTGTAGTTCGAGCTCAGCCATAACTGTCACCAAAACATTAAGTGTCTCTTCTGGAACT
>CAYGGL010000208.1:0-2666 GCA_964349215.1 uncultured Acidimicrobiaceae bacterium
CGGCCAGCCGCCAGCGCGCAAACTGCGTGTGGTGTACCAACTGCAGCGCGACGAACGAGTTCATCATCATCTAACTCATCGAATTGAGCCTCGGCGGGGTCGCAATTGAGACCTAAGCGGCCCAACTCAAGCGAGCGCAAACCTTTCTGCAACGATTCGGGAAATGTTCGGCCAATAGCCATTGCTTCGCCGACTGATTGCATCTGGGTTCCCAGCACATCTGGTGTTCCCGGAAATTTCTCGAAAGCCCAACGAGGAATCTTGGTCACCACATAATCAATGCTTGGTTCGAAACAAGCCGGAGTCTTTTCTGTGATGTCGTTTGGAATCTCATCGAGCGTGTAACCAACAGCAAGACGTGCAGCGATCTTTGCTATTGGAAAACCTGTCGCCTTTGACGCCAAAGCCGATGAACGACTCACCCGTGGGTTCATCTCGATTACGACCATCTCCCCGTTCTCGGGATTAATAGCGAACTGAACATTTGATCCACCAGTCTCAACACCAACACGGCGGATACATGCGAAGGCGGCATCGCGCATCATCTGATACTCAACATCAGACAGTGTTTGAGCAGGCGCCACTGTTATCGAGTCACCAGTATGAACGCCCATGGGGTCGAGATTTTCTATCGAACAAATGACCACGCAGTTGTCGGCCCGATCTCGCATTACCTCCAGCTCGTATTCCTTCCAACCGGCAATAGAACGCTCGATAAGAATCTCGGAGATCGGACTGGAATCAAGACCATGAGCTGCCATCTTGGCGAAGGTTTCAGGGGTCGTGGCAATGCCCGTGCCTTTGCCGCCGAGAATGTACGCGGGACGAATGACCACCGGCAGGCCAACTTGGCCAACCACATCCATTGCTTCATTAAGATCATGAGCAATCGCTGACATAGGAACGCCAAGGCCAATTTCTTGCATCGCAATTTTGAACAGATAGCGATCTTCAGCAGTCGCAATTGCCTTTGCGTCAGCACCTATTAGCTCAACCCCGAAGCGATCGAGAATTCCCTGATCGCTTAGTTGCATGGCAAGGTTCAGCGCAGTTTGTCCGCCCAATGTAGGCAGTACTGCGTCTGGACGCTCTCGCTCAATAATCGCGGTCAGCACTTCAACGTCAAGCGGCTCAATGTAAGTACGGTCGGCAAAATCCGGGTCGGTCATGATCGTCGCCGGATTCGAGTTGGCCAGCACAACCCTGTATCCCTCTTCACGCAAAACTCGACAGGCTTGAGTGCCCGAGTAGTCAAACTCACAGGCTTGTCCGATAACTATTGGGCCTGAGCCAATAAGCAAAATCGTGTGAATGTCATCGCGGCGAGGCATCAGGCTCCCCTGTCCATCAAGATCGAAAACTCATCAAATAGATAACGGGCATCGTGAGGACCAGGGCCGGCCTCGGGGTGATACTGCACGCTAAAGGCAGGCACCTCACGGCTTCGGATGCCCTCGATCACTCCATCGTTGAGGTTGATGTGAGTGACGTCTGCGGTGGCCAAAGTTCCATCGGCGACCGCAAAGTTGTGATTCTGACTGGTGATTTCAACCTGATTCGTCGATAGACGACGAACAGGGTGGTTTCCTCCGTGGTGACCAAAGGCCAGCTTGTATGTCTGAGCACCAAGTGCGGTGGCCAAGAGTTGATGGCCGAGGCAGATGCCAAAGATAGGCACCTTGCCGAGCATCTCTTTGATGGCATCGCTTACTCCTGCGACAGCCGCAGGATCACCCGGACCGTTAGATAAGAACACGCCATCGGGTTTGCGTGCGAGCACATCGGCTGCCGTAGTTGATGCAGGCACAACTTCTACAGTTGCTATCTCACTCAGATGGCTCAAGATCGTTGTCTTGATACCCAAGTCATAAGCAACAACTCGCCTCGGGCCATGTCCAACGGTATAGGAATCGGTTGTCGTCACTTCGGCGACCATATCCAAACCGTCAGTGCCCCTCTCGGCGCGTGCTGCCGCAAGCAGCGTTTGTTCATCTGTCGTGCCTAGGGCAGCGGGCATCGAGCCGGCCTCACGAATATGGCGGGTCAAACGACGAGTGTCGATGCCGGCAATGCCGGGAACCCCGTGTCTGACCAACAACTCATTGAGGTCTTCTTCGCCCCGCCAGCTGCTGCGCCTGCGGGCCATCTCGCGCACGATAATTCCACGACAAAATGGTCGTCTCGACTCATTGTCCAATGCCGTAGCGCCGTAGTTTCCAATGTGTGGATAGGTAAAGGCAATAAGTTGACCCGCATAAGAAGGGTCAGTGATGACCTCTTGATATCCACTCAAGACGGTGTTGAACACGACCTCACCAGTGGCCACCCCGTTGGGCGGTTCTGCGCCGACTGCCTCGCCCTCAAACACCTCTCCATCAGAAAGAACCAATAATGCCGGTCGCATTTGTTCGCCTTGCACACTCATCGTCTTGCCTCTCCATCTTGAACAACTACTTCGCCCCTCAACAGGGTGTGGCGCACTCGGGCTTTTAGAGTGCGGCCGGCAAACGGATTGTTGCGGCTACGTGATGCCGAGGTCGAGGGATCGACCACCCATGTCGCGTTTGGGTCTATCACGCACAAGTTTGCAGTTCTGCCGGGAACCACTGGACCACCATGCTCGCTCGACAAGCCTGCGATGCGAGCCGGACGCCATGACAAAAGAG
>CAYGGL010000209.1:0-2651 GCA_964349215.1 uncultured Acidimicrobiaceae bacterium
CCACTGAAGGGATTCCAGGCCGTAGCGCCCGACTCGCATGGACGAAGCTCCGTAGGAATTCTCGGTGTAGAACAGCTGCTCTCCATCGTGACTACGCACCAGTGTTCCGAGCGGATCCAGCCCGCGCGCCACAACCTCCCCCTCCGTTGAGGTCGATGACGAAGTCAACGTCAGCTCGCCATCCGGGCGGAGAACGGCCAAGTTCCCGCCGGACAAGAGCACGATCTGCTGGGCCCCGGATGCATGAGCAGCGGTCGGTGCCCCTTTGCGCTGGAGTGACGCGGTGTGGATCTCATTGCAGCTGTCTGCGCACCAGGCCACAGTCTGGCCGTCCGTTGTAGCGCTGACGGCGCGGCCGGGGCCAAGCACGGGTCCGGTGGTCTCGGTGTTGGCATCCCATACGGCGACGCCCTCTGGAGAGTTGACGAGCAGACCGCCTGGCACTCCCTGGACGGGCTCGAGGACCGCGGGGTCGAAGCTGGTTGATTCGAACACCGTGGTTCCGTCGATCTGGACTCGTCGCAGGATGGCGGAACCGGAGCCGATGCTGCCGCCTTCCCAGGTGAGGGTCCACACCTCGCCATCCTCGGATGCGGGGAGATAAATCGTGGCATCGGCGATCTTCTTGGAAGGCCCACCGGCGAGGGGCGAGGCGTAGATCTCGCCCCAACCCACGACGAGGTTGTCGCCCGTGAGCGTCAACCGGAACTGCTGGTCGCCGGCACGCTCGCCATCGATCACTCGGCGGCCGGCGAGGCGGCGATCGAGGTCGATGGCGGTCGCGCCGTCGATTCCGTCGCTGAACAAGAGGACGGTGTCGGTCGGGCTGCTGAACACCCCGGAGCGGCGTCCGTCTGATGGTTTGGTTGTATCAGCGGTGACAACCGAGTCCTCATCTCTTGTCGTGTGGACGAGGATGGCAGCAGTTCCGCCGACGAGCACCGCAACCGCTGCCGCCACGGAGAGAGTACGCCGCCAAGGACGGCGTGTGGCTGCGGCTGACCGCAGGTTCGTATACGCGTCGTCAAACAGGTCGTGCTCGAGGGCCTCGCCGTAGCGTCGGAGCTGGTCTTCAAGATCAAGCACGGGTGTGCACCCCCAGTTCTTCTCGTAGGCGGGCCATCCCGCGGGCGACGTGGTTGCCGACCATCGACGTAGTTGTGTTGAGCGCCTCGGCAACCTCGGCATAGCGCCACTGGCACGCGTGCACGAGCCACAGGGCAGCCCGTTGGGTATCGGGCAGGCGAAGCAGTGCAGGGATCAGCAGCGGCTCGATATCAGGCAGCCCAATGGCCTCGGGCTCCGGAAGTTGGGGCACCCGGCGCGTGCGCGTTCGGGACTGGCCGACGCGGTAGAGGTAGCCAACGGGGTTTGCGAGGTCGCGGACGTCCGACCAGTGCTCCCATGCATAAGCCAAAGCCTGCCGCACCATCGGCAGCACGATCGCCTCGGGTCGGAGCGAGAGCACGGATGAGCCGAGGGCGCGCGTCACGAGCGAAGGCCTCGAATCCGGCCACCTCGCCTTCTCTCACGAGTCAACCCCTTCCGTCACTCAAGTAGAGTCACGAACCATCCTCTCGCTCACCAACGTCTCCGAATCGGATACTTTGGTATTAGTCGGGACTTGCGCCAAACATGACGCGGTCGGGTCAGTTATCGTTACTTAGAGAATTCCATCTGATAGGAGTCTGCTATGCCGGTTCAGTTTCCGATGCCACCCACGTTCGACACCCCGGAGGAAGAACGTTTACATCGAAAGCAGCGCCTGGCTGCGTCATTTCGTTTATTTGCCCGTTACGGATATGACGAAGGCATTGCAGGACACATAACAGCTCGTGACCCCGAACGCCTTGACCATTTTTGGGTCAACCCGTTTGGAATGTACTTCGGCCACATCAAAGTGTCTGACCTGATCTTGGTCAACGGACAAGGAGACGTTGTTGAGGGCAACTACGCGGTTAACCGAGCTGCGTTTGCCATCCATTCACAGATTCATGAATCCCGCCCAGACGTTGTTGCCGCGGCTCACACGCACTCAATGTATGGCAAAGCCTGGTCTGCATTAGGCCGTCTCCTCGACCCTATTACCCAAGATTCGTGCTCGTTCTACCAAGACCACGGGCTGTTTGACGATTACACCGGTGTGGTGTTGGACCCCTCTGAAGGCAAGCGCATTGGTGTGGCCTTGGGGGACAACAAGGCCGTTATTTTGCGAAACCACGGCCTGTTGACAGTTGGGCATACGGTTGATGAAGCAGCGTGGTGGTTCATTTCGATGGACCGAAGCTGCCACGCGCAACTTCTGGCCGAGGCGGCAGGAACTCCTGTGCTGATCGACAAAGAAGACGCTGCTCTAACCGCAACCCAGGTTGGCTCACACCTTGGCGGATGGTTCAGCTTCCAACCCTCCTACGACTGGATTGTAAGAGCCGAACCCGACCTGCTCGACTGAAATATCCAGTTCCCCGATACCAGACTTGATCTGAGTTAGGGTGCCTAAGCATTCTGAACTGTCCAATATGAACTGATCAACTAATTCGCCCTTAGGCGTCTGCTAGGAGATAGACAACCATGAGCACATTTCCTCCCCCTCCCGAACAACCACCAAGTGGTGGATTCCCTCCTCCCCCTCCTCCAGGCGGTGGTTATGC
>CAYGGL010000210.1:0-2645 GCA_964349215.1 uncultured Acidimicrobiaceae bacterium
CACCTGCACGAACACGGATCTCGGGGCCTGGAACCGTGCCCCCGTATCCCACGGTTTGAACGACCCGTCCTGCCAGATCGAGACTGACCGAGCCGGCGACGAGATCGACGACCTTTCGTCCGGCTCCCGCGACTCGACGCTGCGCCTCGCGCTTCGCCACCGCCGGATCGGATGCGCTGATCGCCTCACGTTGCCTGTCCGAGCCACACCCCGCGGCCATAACTCCCAGAGCGCTCGCCCCGGATGCCACCAGGAACCGACGACGGGTCCAACCCGAACCACTGGTCATCGGCACCCCGGACCTCTTCTCATCCACTCGTTATTCATCACTACATACTGTAGTAGTTCCTGCGGTCGTCCTCGAACTCCATCATGGACCATGATGGATGCAGGAACAATAAGTAACCAACCTGATCAAAGGAGACACATGTTCATCGCTACAGTCATCGTCTCGACGCTGTTGGCGCTAGCGCTCATGGGCTCGGCGGGAGGGAAGCTGGCGAAACAGCCCTCCGTGGTCGACATGTTGTCGGGTCTTGGCGTGCCGTCGTCATGGTTGCCGAGGTTGGCCGCCGCCGAGTTGGCCGGTGGCATCGGCCTGTTGGTCGGTTTGGCCGTCCCCGCGATCGGCATCGCGGCTGCGGCGGGCGTCGTGGTCTACTTCGTGGGAGCCGTCATCACCCACCTCCGGGCGGACGACAAGGCGATCGTGGCGCCGGTCATGCTTGGCATCTTGGCCCTCGCCGCACTAGTCCTACGAGCAGCAACCATCTGATCTTGTCGTCGAGCCCGATGGTCTCGTCGCCTTTTGCACAAGCACTTTTTCACTTTCGATAATCTTCTTGAACGACTCGTCGGTGGTTGCCCAATCGACAACATCGACCTTCCACGGCAAATCGGATTCAGAAAAATCTTCCGCCAGATTAGCTTTTGTCTCCAGTGACAAAGGCTCGTCGCCAATAACCACCAAATCAAGATCGGAATAGGTCTTCGCTTTCCACTTGGAGCGAGAACCAAATGCCCAAACCTCGCGTTGGGGAACATGCCTTCGCAAAATGTCACTCACGATTTCCCAATGCTCTGCACTGATATCAATCTCTGGAACAGTGGTCATGTTGTGTGCTGTTTAAGTTTGTCCGCCAGATACATTGCTTCTGCAAGAAACTCAGGAATGGCGGTGACAACTTCTTGAGCAACCGTTTCCGCATAGGTATGGCTCGATTTGGCACGCATCTCTCGATAGGTCTTCCACTTGGACCAATCACTGAGCAACAATGCTTGTTCATTACCTGAACGAATCAGGTCTTGAAAGGACATCTGATCGTATTGCTCGGGGTTTGGCGAGACTGCTTCCAGGTAACGCTTCAACATCTTGTGGCTGATCTCATAGGTAAACTCAAATCGCTGAATCAGCCCGTCGCGAATCTGGGTATCTGTTATGTCACTCTCATAACGGGTCAGTCCCTCTTGCAAGCGGGCAATGGCTGATTCGAACGACTTGATGTCAAGACTGATGGATTCACTGCTCATGGCATCACCATACTCAGTGTTACTTCTTGATCTCTTCACCTGCACAAAGAGTGAAGGGGTCATCCCCTAACAAGAACGAAGCACAGCGCCCAGCCGTATCAATAGAGACAACCTTGTAGTTGGTTGCGAAGACCTGGTCCACTCGTACCGGATAGACCACACCATCAACGGTCACCGTAGCCACCGCCGCCCCATCACTGCCCTTAGAAGTATCGAGCAGTGCAATATTTTGTTGCACACGAGGTTCGGTGCCACTGCCGGGCGGAGGAGGGTTCGTGGTGCCTCCGCTTCCTCCAGGAACCGTTGTGTCAGTTTCCCCTCCCGTTGCTGGAGCAACCAGTGGAGTAAACGGATTGCGAGTGGCAAATACCTCATATGACTCAGGCAACGGATCAGAAGGAACCGTAGTGGTAGAACTCCCACCTGTAGGACTCCCACCTGGACTCACCACGGCGCCAGGAGTTGAACTGGCCACTGGAGGGGTAGAACTATCAAAAGTCGCGGGTTCGTCACTTCCACCGAAAAGCACCTTGGGCAAAAGAAATGCGGCAAGAAGAAGGCCTACGCCGATACCCAACAAAATCATCACTCGCCGACGGTCACCGCCTTGGCTTTTCTCTACATCCTTGTCTTTGGTGTCCCTTAATTTTGCCATTAGCGAGCTCCACTCGATGCAGGAGTCGTCGTTACAGGAGTCGTTGTTGCAGGCACTGAAGTGGTTGTTGTCGATCCTGCCCCCACCGTTCCTGCTGCCTCGGCTGCGGCCACACCGGCCTTGGTCGAAAACATGCGACCCGTCAATACAGCGGTCATGCGAGGCGCGCCGCTGGCCTCGGCTTCACCAGGGGTAAGGCTGAGAGAATCGATCACAACGATGCGAGGCAACTCGGCAAGACGGTTGAGATAATCAAGAACCTGAAAATAACCCCCTTCAATTGTGATGTTGAGTCCGATCTTGGCAGGCAGGGTAGGGGTTTCGCTGACCGCCGGCGGCAAGGGTGCAACATTGAGCCAGTCGACTCCAGAGTCCTCTGCTATCCCATTTGCCTGCAAAAGAAACTCAGCCAGATTTGGATCTTCAGGAACTGCACGACGGAGTCGTTCTAAGGTGGCCG
>CAYGGL010000211.1:0-2597 GCA_964349215.1 uncultured Acidimicrobiaceae bacterium
GTGATGGCGACGTTGATTGGCCGTACCTGGCGCACCAGCTGGACGTGTCAGCCCCACGCGCTTCTTTTATTCCGGAGATATGGCAAGGCCACGTCAATGATGGCCAGGGATTTTGGATAGGTCTGGAGCGGCTCGAGCGATGGTTTTGATCGGAAACTCCTCCGCTCCGGAACTTTACGGTCCCGCGGTCACCCCGGATCCCCTTAGGGACCGTGAGGTGACCCAACTCGTTCGGGCTTCTGACTGGATCATGGACTGTTTGGCTCGGGTCGGGGTGAGGCATGTATTCATGCTGGCGGGTGGTGGAGCCATGCATCTCAACGATGCCGCAGGCAACCACCCATCGTTGACGACCGTGTGCACCTTGCATGAACAGGCGGCAGCAATCGCAGCGGAGACGTATACCAAGGCATCATCCCGTCCGACATTGTGTCTCGTGACGTCAGGCCCCGGCAGCACGAATGCCATTACCGGGGTCGCCGGTGCCTGGTTGGACTCGACTCCGATGATCATCATCTCCGGACAGGTGAAACGCGCTGATCTGGTTGGCAACACGGGTGTGCGACAGCGTGGGGTTCAGGAGGTGGACATCATCTCGATGGTGACACCGATCACCAAGCACGCCGTTCTCCTTGATGACCCGTTGTTGATCCGATTCGAAATGGAACGGGCCATCCATCTCGCCGGATCCGGAAGACCTGGACCGGTATGGATTGACATTCCCCTTGACATCCAGGCAGCAATGATCGACCCGGGGTCTCTTCCCGGTTTTGAGAAGCCTGGGCGAAGCTCGCTCCAAGCGCATCCGGGGCCTGTCCTTGATGACGTCGCCGGCCAGATCCTTGAGGCCCTGAACAATGCACGTCGACCGCTCGTGCTCTTGGGCGCAGGCGTTCGTCTCTCCGGTTCCGAGACCAGGGTGCGAGAGCTCGTGGAGAAACTCGGTATACCGGTGCTCTTGACCTGGCCGGCACAGGGTGTGATCGGTGACGAGCATCCGCTCTTTGTCGGTCGGCCAGGGCCTCTAGCACCTCGAGGTGCCAACTTTGCGCTGCAGAATGCAGATGTCCTGCTGACACTGGGTGCCCGACTTGATCTTGTCACCACAGGGTATGACCCGAGCCTGTTCGGACGCAACGCTCGAAAGTTCGTGGTCGACATCGATCCAACGGAGTTGGCCAAGCTCGAAGGAGTGGCCGAACGACGTGTATGCGCTGATGTCGCGGACATCACCGAAGCAATGCTGGGCCATCCCTGCCTGAAGTCGCATCGTGACGAACTGAACTGGCGGGAACAATGCCGGGGCTGGAAGGAACGCTACCCCCTGGTGCTCGACGAGCACCGAGAGCTCGACGGACGTGTCTCAACCTATTACTTCGCCGAGGTCATCTCTGATCTGCTCGCTCCCGACGATGTCCTGGCCACGGGAAGTTCGGGTCTGGGATTGGAGATCTTCCTCCTGGCTCTCCGTCTTCACACCGGCCAGCGAGCGCTGTACACGACCGCCCTGGGGGCGATGGGATACGGACCGCCTGCTGCGATCGGCGCATGTCTTGCTTCGGGGAGACAAAGGACGATCTGCGTCGACGGTGACGGGGGCCTTCAGCTCAACATGCAGGAGTTGGAGACGATCAGGCGTCTCAACCTGCCCATCAAGCTGTTCATCCTTGCAAATGACGGGTACGCCTCGATTCGGGCATCCCAGAGTCGATGGTTCGGGCGGACGGTTGGCGCGGACATGGCAAGTGGCGTCACCCTGCCACCCTTGCGATATGTGGCCGCAACGTATCGCATTCCCTATGTATTGATCGATGCTTGCCGGCCCATTGGCCCACAGGTCGCTGCGGTGCTGGAACAGTCGGGACCCGTGATATGCGAAGTGCCTTCGCCGCCGGATGAGCCACGCGAGCCGGTGCAGATGAGTGAGGCTACCGAGGATGGTGGCATGAGGTCTCGTGCTCTCGAAGATCTGTCTCCTCTCCTTTCCCGCGAAGAGTTTTCCGAGAACCTGTTGCCCCCGCTGGAAGGTCGATGATGTCCATGCGAGCCCTCGTTGTAGGTCTCGGGGCCATCGGTCAAAGACACGCGCGCAATCTTCGAATGCTGCTTGGAGACGACCTTGAGCTTTCGGCGCTTCGATCCCGTCGGCGTTCGCAGGTTGTAAGCGACGACCTCGGTGTTGTCGAAGGAGACCCCGAGGCCGACTGCAACGGTGGGGTGTTCAATGATCTCGATGATGCTCTGCGCCACAAGCCCGACATGGTCTTCGTATGCAATCCAACCCGACTCCATGTTCCGGTGGCGATGGCGGCGATCGAGAGGGGGGCCGCTGTCTTTCTCGAGAAGCCGGTTTCCGATGACATGGCTGATGCCGAGCGGCTCCTGTGCGCAGCCAGGGATCATGCCGTGTTGGTGGCAGTGGGGTGTCAGCTTCGGTTTCACCCAGCCCTGCAACGGCTTAAGTTGTGCCTCGCCGAGGAGAGGGTCGGACAAACCATCGCCGTTCACGTCGAGCAGGGTGAGTACCTGCCGTCGTGGCATACCTATGAGGACTACCGAGATTCCTATGCTGCCCGTCGTGATCTCGGTGGTGGGGT
>CAYGGL010000212.1:0-2597 GCA_964349215.1 uncultured Acidimicrobiaceae bacterium
GGCATCCACTCGTCTAAGAGCTCTACAAGGCCACGAATCATTCGAGTCTTTGCTTGGCCTCTTTCACCCAAGAAAATAACGTCATGGCCGGCGAGCAAAGCGTTCTCAAGTTGAGGCAAAACCGTGTTCTCATAACCCAGAACACCAGGGAACAAGGGCTCTGCCGACCTGATGCGCTCTACCGCGTTTAAGCGGAGTTCATCTTTGATCGAACGAGATACCCAACCAGACTCACGAAGTTGGGCGATGGTCGCTGCACGAGTGGACATCAAAACACCGTAGCCATTATTCCAACCGATAGACGGGCGGTGTAGAAGAGCTGACTGTTACACGCTCACCTACAAGGTTTCGTCCGGGCATTTTGTTCAACAACTCAGGCTCGGCGACCGCAACAATACGCGTGCCGTCATCGAGTCGAGCGATTACCGGGGCACCTGTTGGGGTCTCGCCATCTTTGTCATAAGTGATGGTTGCACCTTCGACCAATGCTGTGCCTTCTCCAGTGGTTGCAACGGTCAGTGCAGAAGCGTCAATAGCTTTTTGATCGCTGGTTGTATCTCCTGCCTTGAATCCCTGTGGTGGTGGCTCACTTCCATAGATACCGACACTGTGTTTGGTGATGAAACCTCCCAGGCCGGTTATGAGACCAATGCCCGCCTCGCCACGCAATCTGTCAACCATCGTTGCAATCGAATGTCCCACGTAGTTATTGCCGGGACCGCCGAAGTATGAAAGCCCACCGGTGACAGTCAAACCCCGTGGGTCATCAAGAGCCAAGCCCACCGCCTCGGCTCCCGCTTCTACAGCCGAAGGGAAACAAGAATAGAAATCGAATGCCGAGACGTCGTCCACGCCTATGTTTGCTGCCTCAAACGAACGTTTTGCAGCAGCAGCAATGGCAGGAGAACGACCAAGCTCGGGACGAGCAGCCGGATGGCGCACTTCGGCGGTATCTGCGCCTGACCAAATGAAAACACAACGCCCGGCCAACTCTGCTTCTTGGGCGACAGCAAGAGAGGTGACAAGCAATGCAGAACCTTGGTCAACGTTGGGAAATGCGTTCATTCGTTTGGTGTACGGATCAGCAATCATCCGATTGGAGGCGCTGGGGTTAGCTATGTCATCGGCACTGAGAACATCTTGGAACCATGCATAAGGATGACGAGATGCCACCTCGCTGAACTTGGCATAAAGGCGCCCGAGAAACGCACGTTGTTCAGAGAAACTACGGCTGGCGGCTGCGGCAATGGCGCTTTCGAATACCGGATACATGGCCGAGGGCATCATGAGCCCGCCATTCATTTCGGCTGCACCCATGAAATCGTCGTCGGGCGATCCCACCATTGGGTCTCTATCTTCTCCGGTAGAACCTGGGCCCATGTCAGATTGGAAAAGCCCACCGGAAGCTTTGCCCGAAGCCCTCTGAGAACGAGTTGCCTCTGCTCCCAGAATCAGAGTCGACTCAAGTTTTCCCTCGGCAATTTCCTTGGCGGCTCTTGTGACCAACCACTGGGGAGTGTTGCCGCCGGTGGTTGTCGTCTCGACTGAAACACCCGCAAGATCTAGCTGGTTGGCAACATCGGTTGCCGGAGTACGCCCAGCGTGTGAGAACAAGACGCCGACCATGGTTAAGCGCTGAACAGTTTTAGAAAGCCCAGGTGCATCATCAAACGCTGCACGAGCGGCACGAGCGGCCATATCAGCTGGCGAAACAATCTCATCACGTTCAATGGATTGGCCTATTCCAACAATGACCGGGGTACGGGACGGATCAATACTCATTCCACCCGTCTACTTCCAAACAGCCCGTCCTGTCAACGAAACCGTCCGACTAAGGCTCGAACAGACAGATATGGCCTCGATCGGGTCCCGATTGAGGAACTGGCCTGTGGCCAGGTGGCACTGGCGGCATCAGCCAACGTCGACTGCGAGCGCCTGGAGTCGATCAGTAGCTATCTCGGATCCGCTGCATAAAGCCATCCACACCCACGGGATTCACACCGAGGTCCTTCAGGTATTCGAGGCTGACCGCCTCGACCTCTTCTGGCGTTCCTCCGTTTTTCAGGATGCTGAGGATTCGTGAGCAAAGATCGTCGTACTCCGTCGAAGCTTCATAACGGAACTCTCCAATGCCAATTGGGTCCCAAGACCAAAGCACTTCTAGTAGCCAGCCACGAGATGCTGATGCATTCATCTATTACCTACACATGTTCTCAGCGGAACTAGGACGGTTCGATCTAGGACTCGGACTCGGTCGATCAAGCCACGCCACTTCACTCGGCTATGTAGGGGCCGTACTCAATCCGGGAAGGCGACTCTCGCGGATGGCTTCCTACGAATATCGACCTACCCGAGATGTTCGACCATCCTCGAGCACTAATGCGAAACTCACCTGGTGACCCTTCACGATCTCCGTGAGCCCGCCGGCTGCGACACCTCGAGCAGACCGTCCGTGAGAGCCCGCTCGATGTCATCCTCGTCGTGGCGATTCATGGCCAATTGATGAAAGGTCGGCTCCACTCGGACGGGAAGTAGCGCTCGCCACCGTACTTTCCGATGAACCGCTGGTGTTGATGGACGACGCTACCATCCACTCG
>CAYGGL010000213.1:0-2583 GCA_964349215.1 uncultured Acidimicrobiaceae bacterium
CCGTGGGTTGGCGCGGTCTTCGGGAATCGAGCGACGTTCAGGCACCGCCGATCCCGTAGCCTCGATCCACCGATGAGGCGAGGGGGCTGCCGCGCGCGGAGGTGGTCATCTGATCAGTGGTGCCGGGAGGCGCCGCTGGAAGGATGTTCACCATGCCCAAGTCCTATCCGACGGAGTTCCGCGACCACGTCGTGCGGGTGGCGTTGAACTGCGAGCCCGGTGTCCGGATCAAGGGCGACGCCAGCCGACCGGGAGCTGATATCGCTTCACCCGCTGGACGTTGAGAACGATCAGCACCAACGTGAAGCCTGCGATGGCAAGCAGCCCCGCGAGCCCGAAGCCGGACGTCTGTTGCTCATCGACCGAGAGCCGGCCGACGTCAATAGAGATGACCAGGACTGCAAGTGCAAGCCAGGCGGTCGAGACAACAAGGGAAGCCGCTAGGTGAGCTCGAACGAACGTGCTCCCAGATCGATTTACGATGAGCAGCACAGCGGGTCCCAGTAGTGGCAGGAGAAACCCTGCCACGTGCCCGAGAGCCGCCACCGATTCGCTGTCATCCTGCTCAGCCCCGGTCACCAGCGGTACCTGTTGATGGGGTTCATGGTGTATTGGGCGTACCCCTTCCAGGACCTGTTCTCGCGGGAGGTTGAGACCGCATAGCCCACGCAAGCCCGCTTTCCATAGCGAACCTCACCACCGATCCGCGGGCGATACTCACGCGCAAACTCGCTTGCCAAGAAAGTCATGGGTCGAGATCGAGTACGCGCCAAATCCGGCCCCTTCGCGGTAGCCAACCGCAAAGTCGGCGCCAAGTGCGTTAGCCAGCGCACCAAAGAGCCCCCGCGTCGCGCGCTTCGTCTTTGACTTATACCTGCCAATCTCGCCGTCAAGCCTTTCCCTACAAGCCTTTCCCTGCAAGCCCAGTTGCCCCCGAGGCGGTACACGCTCGCTGCCGATATTCGCTACGCGCGAGCCTGGCGCTCCAACCTCCGAAACGGCAACCCTTATTTGTGTGGAGAGTACCGCCCCTGCATGCCGATTCCAATGCACTTTCCGAGACAGGCGGAAACCGAGAACTCGGTGTTCCTATATACTCAGCGGGCCGAGCAGCCAACGGCCTTGGCGGCGCAGCTCCAGCAGATCTGTCCGTCCAAGTCGAGGGTGTTGACCGGATCCCCCGACACGCCTCACCCCGCGTCGCCGCCTTCACGAAGCGTCAGGTATCCGAACCCTTCATGCCGGAACTCATTTCCATACGAAGAATAGCCTTTTCGATACACTTTACATTGTCAAGATTCTTTGCAAAATCAGGCATCTGGGGGCCAGAGTGATTGACTTTGCAGGGTGACGGTAACGCCAATTACCTCAGGGTGGACCATCCCAGATACTTTCTCCCCTAAACTCCTAATAGTACTCGGACACATGGCGGAGGCAGTCAGATTCGTTGGATGTAGATAAAACGAGGCAAATATGCGAGCTCTCGGTGCCACGATTTCACTCACGGTGAATATTTCCATCTATATCGACGGTTGATCCCTCGCGGTTAGCACCAGAGTAATTTCCAGTAGGAGCTCTGGTGATCAATCATCATCCCATTCGGAGGCCAATTCTTTGCGAAGGACATCATTATGCACGATAAGAGCCCCAAGTAACTCTTCGCGATTCAGCCGGTTCGTTGTCCGGTATGCCCATGACGCCGCCCCAGAATCATCAAAACACTTTATGAGCAAAAACGCCTCTATGGCGGTCCACCCCTGTTCAAGGGGGTGGACCTCTAAGCCACTCAGTACCTCCGCCACAGGACGCCGCTCGTTGCTCCCATCGGCCTCATCACTCATCAACATCACTCCATTCATTCATAACATCGGCACTGGTGTTGATATCACCTCCCCCGCCGTCGCTACTCACTCAAGATGACGAGCGGTACATATCCAATCAGGAACGTTACGAAAATCGCCAGTGCTAAACCGGGATGGTCGCGTGGCAGTCGATCGACCACAGGGCGCCCTGCTCGAATCCAGATACCGCTGGACACCACAACACCGCCAACCGTCCCGCCGGCACCCAAAGCGGCGTCAAGGACCGCCGCCCCTTCTCCCCAAGCGAGCTGGACATAGGCGAAGATCGCCGTCACAAGAGCAATGAGCCCAAGGCCCAAGATATCCCCCCGAGTCACCTTCGTTGTCACTGCGCATTCCGCTGGTTGTATGCCCACTTCGACGTAGTCGTCGTCGTTCGCACTTTCCTCCTCGATGGGGTCAACCTGGAGGAATCTGCCCAGGCTTCGCACATATTGGCGTGCACCCATCTCGATGGGGGCAAGGCCTGTTTGGTGCTCCAGTGGTCATAGGAGTAGACATCGCCGGATGTGCGCTTGGTGATGAGCACTCCACCCACGAGGCCGATTGTACGTTCGACACGGCATTGGCTGAGTCCAAGGTGAGATCCGCGGAATCGCCTCCTGCGCTGTGGCTGTATCGGATAGTCGTGGTCTTGACCTTGGGCCTGAGCGCAAGGAGATGACTGATGGCGTTCGCCGTTGCGGCACTGGTTGCGAGGGTGTCCGATTCTCTGTGTAAG
>CAYGGL010000214.1:0-2469 GCA_964349215.1 uncultured Acidimicrobiaceae bacterium
GTAATAAGGAGTTTCCCCCTCTTCTACAAAAAGAATGGGTCCGACATCCGCTCCTTCAACAACGCCGCATTCGGTCTCGCCAAAGTGCACGTCGTTGACTGTCGCCACGACCGAAAGCAGCTCGCCAGATGGCCGAGGAAGCGTGCGGGTCTCAATGTCATCAAAGACATATTCTGTATCGGGAGTGAGATCTAGGTAGTGAAAGACTTCGGGCCCTACAAATAAAACTGCCTCGTCGTCGGCGACTGTCGTCAGCTCGACCTTGTGCTCATCGTGCAGCTCAAGAGGCAAGTTGTTATCCGTGGTACTCACCAGGGCCTTGCTCTTCTACTCGCTATCGGCTTTGACCACCAACGACCTGAAAACCGCCAAGAGTTGTCATTGCCCTTGGGATTTTCTTCATACACCTCAGCGGGCTTGGGCCATAGGACTTCAAGCGCCGCAACTATGGCTGCGGTCTCCTCGGGTGTGGCCGACACACGGCCACTGACAGAAGATACGCCGGTGATGACCTTGTCGCTCAAAGTGGAACGTTCCCGTGCTTGCGCTTTGGCAATTCCTCACGCTTGGACCGCAACATCTCAAAGCCGGCAATGAGTTTAATCCGAGTTTCTGATGGGTCGATCACATCATCTACATACCCACGCTCGGCAGCAACATAAGGGTTGGCGTAACGCTCGGTGTAATCCTCGATCAGTTCACTGCGTCTGGTCACCGGGTCTACAGCTTCCAGCAGCTCACGGCGATAGATGATCTCGACTGCCCCCGAAGGACCCATTACGGCAAGCTCAGCCGATGGCCATGCAAATGCCAGATCGGCGCCAATCGACTTCGAACTCATAACTACATAGGCACCGCCATAGGCCTTGCGGGTAATGACCTGAATGCACGGCACCGAAGCCTCGCAATAGGCATAGAGAAGCTTTGCGCCATGGCGGATGATGCCGCCATATTCCTGATCGACGCCAGGCAAGAAGCCTGGAACGTCAACGAAAGTAACGATAGGAATATTGAAGGCATCACAGGTACGTACGAACCGAGCTGCCTTCTCGGCAGATTCGATATCGAGGACTCCGGCCAACACTGCCGGCTGATTGCCGACAATGCCGACAACATGACCGTCGAGGCGGGCAAAGCCGCACACAATGCTGCGAGCCCAATGATGGAAGTACTCGAAGAACTCACCATCATCAACAACTGCGGAGATCACCTTGACCATGTCATAAGGCTTGTTTGGGCTGTCTGGCATGAGATCAACCAGCTCGGTGCAAAGCCGCTGGGGGTCGTCATAAGGCTGGAAAGAAGGAGGTGCTTCGAGGTTGTTGGCCGGCAAGAAGCTCAGCAAATGGCGTACCTGATCGAGGCAGGTCTTCTCATCGGGGGCAACAAATGTGGCAACACCAGACTTTCCTGCGTGAGTCATGGCTCCACCCAGTTCTTCAAGAGTCACGTCTTCGCCTGTCACTGTCTTGACCACGTCAGGGCCCGTGATGAACATGTGCGAGGTATCGCGCACCATAAAGATGAAGTCAGTCAGCGCAGGGCTATAAACCGCTCCCCCCGCACATGGGCCGAGGATCACGCTGATCTGGGGAATAACGCCTGAACTTGCCACATTTCGACGGAAAATTCCGCCATAGGAGGCAAGCGATACGACCCCCTCTTGAATGCGGGCCCCGGCTCCGTCGTTCAACCCGATCATCGGCGCTCCTACGGAGGCAGCCAGGTCCATGACCTTGTGAATCTTTTCGGCAAAGACCTCGCCCAAAGCACCACCGAAGACCGTGAAGTCCTGGGAGAACACGAATACCTTACGGCCATCGATAGTGCCCCAACCGGTAATTACTCCGTCGGTATAGGGTCGCTCATCATCAAGGCCAAGGCCATGCGCTCGATGGCGTGCAAGCATGTCGAGTTCATGAAAAGACCCTTCATCGAACAGGTACTCGATACGCTCACGGGCCAACAGCTTGCCCTTGGCGTGTTGGCGTTCGACAGATCGCTCAGAACCAGCGTGCAACGCTTCTTCCTTGCGCTTGGCTAAATCTTCAATCCGCTCACGAAGTGGGTGTTCACTCATCCCTGGCAGAGTACTGGCTCAATACTCATAGCGAGGAAGCGACCGAGAAATTTTATTTGTATAGTGCCATCTCAAGAATGCTGTGAACAAGTACGAGTAATCGGACTCTTACCCAAGCGTTCCTCGCCGATATTAGTCCCGCATACTTCGCAATTCTCATAAGTTCCCTGGTCGAGACGACTAAGCGCCTGCTCGACGTCGGCTACTTCATTCTCAACCCTTGCCAGCTGATCTTCATCGATGGGTTTATCCACACCAGTGACCTTAGCCATCTGGGCGCTATAGCCCAAAGAGTAACTTTGTGGCTCCTGGGAGGTACCGTATGTGAGTCATTTCGGGCCGCTAGCTCATCGGGTAGAGCAGGGGACTTTTAATCCCAAGGTGCAGGG
>CAYGGL010000215.1:0-2433 GCA_964349215.1 uncultured Acidimicrobiaceae bacterium
TCGTTGTCGGAACCTTTCCAGTTAGAACCCTTTTCTGAACTAGCTCGTAGGCGACCAGCACGTTCCGAGAGTCTGCCAACTTCTTCTTCTTGTTGTTCAAACTCTTGAAGCTGTCGGGTAAAACGCTTCGACTTCATTGCAAGATAATCGCTGTAGGTACCTCCTGAAATAGTGAGTGTGTGGCTACGTGCATCAAGTTCAAATATTCTCCGCACAGTCCGATCGAGAAAGCGGCGATCGTGAGACACGATCATCACCGTCGCATCAGACTTACGCACGTAGTCTTCGAGCCAGACCAAGGCCGGTAGATCGAGATTATTCGTCGGTTCATCGAGAAGCAGAACATCGACACCCTTGAGAAGAATGCCAGCCAAAGTTACCTTCGACTTCTGCCCGCTGCTTAATTGCGACGCACGACGCTCCAAACTAATGTCAGACAAACCGAAGCCAGCCAACACCATTTCCATGCGGTGATCAAAGGTGTACCCATCAAGACGAAGGTACACATCCTGAAGGTCACCATACTCAGTAGCCGCAGCCCGATCGCTAAGCTTATCTGAGAGTTCACTCATGCGACGTTCAATCACATCGATGCCAGCCACTTTCCGCAAGTACTCACGGATCGGCATGTCTTCGATGGTACTCGTGTCCTGCGGCAGATATCCAACGCAGGCGTTTTTCGAGAAAGTGATGTCTCCACCATCCTTCTCCTCAACGCCAGCAATTAGACGCAGTAGCGTTGATTTTCCGCTACCATTATTGCCGACTAATGCCACTCTCTGTCCTCGCTCAAGCGAAAAAGAAATGTCAGAGATCACGACAGTGGCACCGTAGCTCTTATGAAGATTGTTGACTTTAAACATGCTCATACTCCTATTGTTTGTGGGCGACTGTACCACTGTCAAAGGTACTTGTCTCTGGTCGCAATAGTACAATAAAAAACGTTGTTTGGCAATGAAAAGCACCCCGTCGGTCGTTGACCAACGGGGTGCAAGAGCTTACTCCTGCTCATAGTACGTTCTCACGATTGCTCGTGAGCATCCGCACTTGATCTGAGCACCTGTCGATTGCTCGAGCAGATACAACAAGATCTTTTTTGTCTTTGCGATATTGTCCCGAAATATCGCGAGGACGTCATGCATATGTTCGGGACTCATCGACAGACATGAGGCTACCCCCACATCAAAATCGGTGATGGCGGAAAGAACTCCGTAACACAGACCAATCTCACGAGCGAAGTAACACTCGGGATACTGGGTCATGTTCACGATGTCCCAGCCGTTACGAATGAACATTTGACTCTCAGCCCTCGTCGAGAAACGTGGACCTTGAATCACTGCCACAGTTGCATTCGTTACTGGTACGATTTCACTAGCTTTCACCGCCTCTACAATCACCTGTCTGGTTTTTGCGCAATACGGATCTGCCATCGGAAGATGGATGAACTTCCCTCCATCTGCTTCGTTGTAGTTATCCCGGCCCCATGTGAGGTTCACAAATTGATCGGGTACAACGAAGCTTCCGGGTGGAATTTCTTCCTTGAGACTGCCTGCAATACAAGTAGCCACAACTGTCTCAACTCCCAAGTCACGCAACGCAGCCAAGTTGGCTTTGTACGGAACTTTATGTGGAGCAATCGAGTGATTCTCACCGTGACGTGGCAAGAAGGCTACCAATTGACCTTCATAACGACAGATCTTGATGTCGTCAGAAGGTAGACCGTACCTGGTCTCAGGCCTTACGCGGTACAGTTCGGTCAGTTCGGGGAAGGTACACATCCCCGAACCACCGATGATTGCCAACCGGGGCCGCTCATGAGCGTGCACGGTAGGTATTCCAGATGAACTCATCGAGCACCTCCTCTGCAAAAATGCGGCTCCCAATATCGGTTACCGACGGACTGAGATTTTGGTCGACCATTCCCCACGCACAACCACCACCAGACAATGCTTTCGCATCACTTGGATGGTAGATCGGTAGACGTTTTCTCCATTCATGAACAATCGATTGATTGCCGATTCGAAAATCGGTTCCAAGCGACTGAACATCTCCAAGTCGTGCCTTGAAGAATGGACAGTTTGACACTTGCCCATCTGGTTGGATGACCAACTGACTTCCGTAGCATGTGCAGTCAAGCGGGAAAAAGTCTCCCCGCGAGTATGCCAAAGCCTTCTTTTCCATCTGGAACTCGAAACCAGGTTCAACCTGGTTTCGGGCATGACGGATAATTGCTTTGGATGCTTGCCGGTAGTACGCTTCCACACCATCTTTTCCGACCAGATCGACAAGTTTCTGTCCGCGAAGAAAATTGAAGCCGAACTTCTTGACTCCAAGATCCTTGAACAGGCGAGACATTCCTTCAACCTGATCGAGATTGAACGGCGTGACACTGCAAGAGGCATGAGTCGGAACTCCTGCTGTCACCAGCTTTTT
>CAYGGL010000216.1:0-2431 GCA_964349215.1 uncultured Acidimicrobiaceae bacterium
GTCTAGAGCCCACCATGAGAGAGGTCATACAAAGAATATTGTCCGATGACCTGCCGGCCATCCTCTTGCAAGACGATTACGACCGGGTCGCCAACATCATCGACGATCTGGGCGTACGTTCCGGCGAAGGAGAAATGGAATACGAAGTACTTGCTAATGAGGTGCGCCAACTCGTAAGAGTTGAATTAAATCGACCGCTTGCAGAAGTCTCCTACGGATCGATTTTGACAGCGATCATTCGCATTGCGCTCAGGTACCGATTGCAGTTGCCCAACGAACTGATTCTCTTTGTAAAACAAGCGATCTACTTTGAGCGCTACGCAAAGCTGATTGCTCCTGATATAAACATCTTGGGCGAGCCTGAATTACTCAGGATGATTCTTGGTGGCGTTCTAGACCGAAAGGCCCTGGACCGGCTACAACTCATGTTGGTCCTCGTAACCACAGACCCAGATCCAGAAACAGCCACAACCTAACTAAAACGAACCTAAACCAAAACGCCGATAATAGGATTCGCGAGTGATGGTTCGTCGGCGGTGGCGCTTCTATACAACGAGTGCCGGTAGGAATCCTGTTCGCGAGTTCCTTGTCGCCGATCGCTTGCCGGTCGGTGATCGTGACGAAATCCTTGCCGCCATGAAGGACGTGGAGGTCAATGGCTTAGAGGTTGCTCGTCATTTGCGCGGCGACATTTACGAAGTCCGTGCTGACGGGCGTCAGGCAACTTACCGGGTGCTTTTTGCTGCGGAGGGGAAGAGAAGCCAGGTGTTGCTCGGTCTTTCCGGCTTCTCGAAGAAAACCCAAAAGACCCCTCCGGATGAGATTGTGTTGGCCGAGCGTAGGCTGCGGGACTGGCGCGCTCGTGCTCGATTGGGCTGATTTATCCCTTTCAACTCTGTTGTCGATATTCTATATATGAGATACTCTAAGTGGAGGAGGTGTCCTGTGTCCGCTCGTGACGATCTTGATTCGCTGATTGATGAACTATCCCAGGATGACCCTGGGTTGGACCTGCGTGTCACTGCGGCTCTTGAACGTCGAGAGCTTGCCCGCAACCTCGCCGGACATCGGCGCGACGCTGGGCTCACGCAGACTGAGATCGCCTCGCGAATGGGCACCAGCCAGGGCCAGGTCGCCCGTTTCGAGTCCGGTGCCGACACGCGACTATCGACCGTTGCCCGATATGCAGCTGCGCTCGGCGTGAAGGTCGGCTGGTCTATTCACCAAGCTCCACCACCAAAGCACCGCCGCAGCGAACCCAAGCGCGTTGAGGCAGCCTGAGCTTCGTTGTTACTGTTCAACATATTTCGTAGGTGAACGACGAGCGCACTCGCATCCAACGCGAGACACACCAACGACCGGTGGATGGTCACCTATCAGCGCGGCTCCTATGGACCAAACAGCCTTATCAAGTGCCCCGTTAGTTAGAGTGTATTTGAGACGATGAACCGAAATATCGCGCTGGTTGTGATAACTCAACCGAAGCGCTTACAAAACTAGCGACAGAGGCCCGGTCGGTTCACCACCACCGATCCACTCGACGGCGTAGACGGAACCGTCACAGTTGCAAACCCCTACCGCTATGGTGCCAACGACCCCCTGAACCAGGTCGATCCCTTGGGACTGCGGCCAGCAAATGACCGGGCCTACAAACCTCCCAGCGCACAGCCTTGCGACAATCTCTTTTATGAAATGACTGTGTTGCAAATTGAGGACGCGATGAGGGCTGCTGTGGGGGCGCCATGCGGATTTGAGGATCCAAAGTGGTACAAACCTATAACTCGTTATGGTACGAAGGCGGCACCAAAACTTGCTGCAAACCCATACGGTGAGTGTTCCGGTGATGTTATCAAATATATAGTTTTCCCAGGACTAACTATGCCGTATCCTGAAGTAGGAGTGGACCTTGCATACCAGGCCAACAAGAACTTTGGCGACGCCTGTGACTCCCATGACTATGCATATGACCTCCTACGGTATTCAGATTTTGCCGGTGTCTGGCATTCGAACATTCTGAGGCAGAGGAAGATTGCTGACGGCGTCTTTAATGAGATGGCAGGTTCCGTGTGCGGCAAGACAGGCTACTTTGGGCTCAGGTGGGACAAAGCAAGATGCCAGGTAGCACGGCGGGCGTTCTATGAGGCACTCAAGGCCTGGACCGCTATCGAGGGTGCGGTGCCGTCGTGAGAAAAGCGAGTTCGGAGCACAATATCGACCGCCTACCGCGTTGCAGTAGGCACCAAAGGTTTGCGATAGTTCTTGTGTTCTTAGTTGTGGCTGCCTGCGGAGGTCTCTACCTCGGTTTCACGAGGGGAAACCTCGTTGCACCCTGGGAACATCCCGCTGTCCCCTGGGCTGAGATGGAAGCTACCGCAAGAACATTTCCACTGCCCGAGGGCTTTACATTTGGTGCACCGATCCGCAGCGGAAG
>CAYGGL010000217.1:0-2413 GCA_964349215.1 uncultured Acidimicrobiaceae bacterium
GAGTAGACGGGCAACCGGGGTGAAACTCGCAAGTCTGCAAGTCAGTGGAACTCGTCGAGTCTCCCGCTGTCGAGAAGCTTCTTGGCGGCGTCTATGGTCTCGCGTCCGATGCCGAGCGCCTGGGTTGCCTCGTTGGTAGTCACGCCCGGTGTGGTGAGTGAGGGGTACTCGGTGTCGTTGCGTTTGCGGCGGCGACTTCTGTGGATGCTTCGACGCGTTCTATTTCGTTGTCGTCGATTAGTCGTTGGACTTCGTCGCGTCCGCGTGCCCAGGTCATGGCCTCGGTTCCTCATACGTGTGCAGGTGCCCCAGATCGGCGACCAGCGTGTCGGCTCGGTCGTCGATGAGGACTGGAATGAGCGGTCGGGAGCGTACCTCACGGATGAAACTCTCTTCCGCGTCGAGCCAAGCATTGCGGCTTCGAGCCGTTGCTTGCACCGGTAGTCCGAGCCTGCGTTCGGCTGCATCGGCCGCATCGTGCATGGCGTCGAGGTCGACCTCGCCAATGACGAGAATGTCGATATCGTTCGGAGCGCGTCCAGCCCGGCCGAGGTAGCGCTCTGCCCAGGAACCGAAGATCATGACGGCTTCGGCACCCGTTAGGGTGGCGAAAGTTTCGGCAATAACGACAGGTGGGCCGTAGGTCCCGAGAATTAGTTGGTGAATGGCAGGGTAGAGAGGGTGGTCCTCGTTGGCGCTTACCAAGCGGGTGGGTCCGGTCTTGTGGGAACGGACAATCCCAGCCTGCTCAGCTCGGTCGACCTCGCGCGACACGGTTGGCATGCTCGAGCCGGTCCAGGCGACGAGTTCGGTGAGGTTGTACTCCTTGGCTGGGTCGGCGAAAATGCGCGCCAACATGCGGCCCTGGGTATCGGAGCGCAACATAGGGGCGAGAGATGGAGCAGAGACTTTCATAAACCATATATTACTATACGGATAAAGGAAGTAAAACCAGATAATGACGTGGCTATCGAGGATGGAATAGGCCCCAGCATGTGTCGGTTAGTATCGCAATGACAGAGTCCGGTTAAGAAAAAAGGAAAGAGAGTGCAATATGAGCGTGATCCCAGAATCCCACGCAGATATTCTCGACCAAGTTGTGGTTGCACATGTTGCGACGATTGGTCCCAACGGTGAGCCACAGAACAACCCAGTCTGGTTCGAATATGACGGAGAGTTCATCAAGTTCAGCCAAACCACTGGACGACAGAAATATCGCAATCTCAAGAGTTCGCCCAAGGTGGCTTTTTCGATAGTTGATCCATCTAATCCCTATCGCTACATCGAGGTCCGTGGAACAGTGGCAAGTATTGACCCTGACCCTGATCTTGCATTTATAAATCGTCAGGCAAAGCGTTACCTGAACGAAGATGTCTACCCTTGGCACGCACCCACAGATGAACGAGTGGTCGTAAAGGTAAAGCCCGAACACACATCACAGATGGGTTAGGGTCGGGCGATGGCTACAAGAGTCACTCGTTCTCGCATTGTCGAGTCTCCGATCGGGCCACTTACTCTCGGCGGTACTGACGAGTTCTTGACGCAACTACGAATGCAAGATGGGGCCCATGCTCCTGTCGGTATTGGGCAATGGCCACAGGACGATCGATCATTTGGTGACGTTGTCGAATGGCTCGATGCATATTTTGGTGGCGAGCGGGTTGACTTCGATTTCAAACTTCATCTCGAAGGCACACCATTTCAACAACAGGTTTGGCAAGCGCTCGGCGAGATTCCCTATGGCGAGACCTGGTCATATGGAAAGCTCGCAGCTCATATCGGCAACCCAGCGGCATCGCGTGCGGTAGGCCTTGCAATTGGACGCAACCCGATAGCAATTATCGTGCCGTGCCATCGGGTAATCGGAGCAAACGGCTCACTTACCGGCTTTGGCGGCGGCCTCGATCGCAAACAGGCCCTATTGAACCTCGAACGCCAGACCACTTAGCCCCAAGACGGCTCGCTTCCTTTCGGATCGGCTGCTAGCTTTCCGAATCATCGTCGGCCGCCACGATGAGGCCGTAATGTCCGTCGTAGCGACGATATAGAACCCTGCCTCTATGGGTATTGGGGTCGATGAAAAAGACGAATTGCTCGCCAGCAATATCGAGCATTTCGATCGCTCCCTCAACTGCGATTGCTGTCGGCCGTATTGGGCTGTGGGTGATGGCTGCGGTCGTGTCGGCCAATGAGCAGGTGGCCGAAGGTTCGAGTAGTTCGTATCCGGCGCCGCCGGCACGGGTGATCACGTTGTCTTCGCCTGTCTCGAGATTGACGAACAGGTAGAAGTCGTGGTCGAGCAGCTCAAGATCGAAAGCTGCTTCATCGGGGGTCATCTCGCCGACGGCGAAAGTCTTCTGCCTTACGATTTGACGTTCGTCGACCGGGCGGGGAAAGTACGGCGGGCGAGACG
>CAYGGL010000218.1:0-2404 GCA_964349215.1 uncultured Acidimicrobiaceae bacterium
CGTCGAGAGCGATCGTGATGTTGGGAGTCTTCGCTTATCGCATAGATAAGGACGTTGACGTCAACAACGTTCACTTTCCAACACGAATCTTGCGTCGCAGTGCGTCGTCTTCAAGGATGCTTGAAATCTTCAAGGCCTTGTCAAGATCAACGAGGGGCTTTCCGGTATTGAAGGTAGGCGTTTGGAAAGGTTCCGCAGGACGCTGAGAAAGTCCGGCCCTCAGCGCTTCGTTGACGACCTCTTTAAACGTTTTCCCCCGTTGTTGCATGGCCTTTCGGACGACAGCAGCAACATCTGGATCAAGGGTGACTGTGGTTCTCATATACCTGCATCATAGCATCAAATTTAATGATGTAGTGATGCAGACACATCTCGGCAATGAGGTGCTACCATGTGTACACATGGAACGGATAGGTATTCGTGAGCTTCGACAACACGCCAGTGAATGGGTACGTCGGGCAAGTGCAGGTGAACACATTGAGGTAACGAATAGGGGTCGGATCGTGGCCGTCCTGGCTCCTCCACCAAGCAGTGGAGGACTTGTGCGACTTCGTGAATCGGGACGATTGAAAGCAGCCACATTCACCGACCCGCTACCTGCGCCCGTCAAGACCCGACGCTCCGCGTCTGAAGCACTCGCCGAGATGCGTTCCTTTGAACGATGAAAGCTTGGTATCTCGACTCGTCGGCGATCGTTAAATTCGCTGTAGCTGAACCCGAGAGTTCTGCGCTAAGTGCCTGGCGAAGCAATTTGGGCCCAGATGATGTCTGCATTACATCTGAACTGTCCATCACCGAAGTAGTGCGTGCAGTAAGTCGTGTCGGGGGCGACCTCGATGTTGCGCTCGCCCACATTGACTCTCTTGAGCATCTCACAGTCGACCGTGACCTTGTATTGGCTGCCGGACAACTTGAGCCGCTGAAAATGCGCTCGCTCGACGCTATCCACTTGACCTCGGCATCTGCGGTAAGCACCGAACTCGTCGGTGTGGTCACCTATGACGACCGGATGAGCGAAGTTGCACGTGAATTGGGTCTTGCGACATTGTCCCCTGGCAAGCACAGCGTTTGAAATGGTTGCGGCAGGTCGAAGTTACCCGGACTAGTTCTGAGCCTAGTCATATTGGGCTATTGACATTATTGAACAAATCTTTAATCTGAACTTTTAATTGCTCTTCGCCGCTAACTCTGTATTTTTCGGCAACCGCAGGTAAGAGTGTCTTCAATGCTGGAGAATCCATAAGCAACCTGATTGGAGCTGCCAGGGGTATAGCACCGATGGCTCAAGCTAATTCAAATCTAGTCCGAGTCGTAAACGCTGGCCGCACTATAGGATTCGACGTTGTCACTGGTAAGCCAACGTCAGTTTATGTCGTGATCACTACATCAGCTGGTGATCTCGTAACTATGTATCCCGGAGGTCCATAGCCATGCCGATTACTGTGGAGCTTCGGACAGAATTCGCAAATCATGAGCCAGAGGAACGTTTAGTCGGCATTGGCCTTCCAGGCCAGTTATTCGGCGATCTCCGTTTCGAACTTCTGAAGTGGATTGACCCGTGGGGTGACACAGTTTTCAACCGAGGGCAATGCCAAGCCCTAGTAGCCGAGATAACCCAGGCGGAGTCGATATTCAGGTGTGATCTGACTGCTTTGCGGAGACTTGCCGAACGGGCGGCACTCGAACCTCACGCTTACCTTGTATTTATTGGAGACTAAAGCATGGGTCGTTGTGGTGGACAGCGAGAATGAAGACTGGGGCGTCTTCGTGGTGGCGAGTGCCAGCGACTTCGAACGATTGCAAGCTGATGGGGTTCTTAACGAGATGATGGGATCGGTGTGTGGGAACACCGGATATCTTGGGTTGAAGTGGGATAAGACGACCTGCCAAATAGCAAGATTCGACTTCTACAACGCACTCAATCTATGGACATCGTTCCAATATGGTGCGCCGTAATGACCGACATTGCCCATCACCGTCGCAAGTTCTCTCGAACTGTGCGTATTGCCACGATGCCGGTTCCAGTTGCTTTCCAGAGTATGGCGGTATTCGTCATGAGACGGATCGAACAGGGCGCATGGAACTTTGGGGTGCCCGTCACTGTCGTATTTATTTCGACTTTCCTCATGCTCCCAGGAATAGTGATTCTATTGGCTCTCGTCCGGAGAGTTGTTCTCTTCCTGATCGGCTTACTGTTGTTATGCGGGTCGTCCTTGCTGGGTTTGGTGGCAGCGTCATCCAGCAATGACGGGCAGGCGGGATTGAACCTGTTTCTAACTCCGATTTTCGCAGTTCCTGCGCCGCTCATCCTCGGATGGATGGATTTAAAGACCCGTTCATCGAGGACTAATGATTAGGCGTCGAGCGGAATCCGGGTGGCTCCGCGGGACCGCCCTTATCCACA
>CAYGGL010000219.1:0-2384 GCA_964349215.1 uncultured Acidimicrobiaceae bacterium
CCATTCAATGCCACGGGCCTTAACTTTCCCTGGTTTGCAATTCATGGAAATCACGATGCACTTGTGCAAGGCACAGTAACTCCGAATGAAGAAATGCGAGCAGAAATGGCGGCGGAGAGAAGATACGAAACTCTGCCATCGACATTGACTCTCGAAGAAACTTTGGGAGCCTTCAATGAAGTTGGTCCCGCGGATTTTCCGACTTCAAGCGATGCTCCCTACGTGCTCGTCACCCCAGATATTGAACGAAAAGCAATTGAGCGCGGTGAGTTCGCTGCGATGCATCTGACATCACCTGGCTTGCCCAAAGGTCACGGTTTTACAGAGAAAAATGTTCGCGAGCGCCAGATGTACTACTCCACTTACGTAGGAGCCGTGAAGTTGCTCGTCTTAGATACGGTCAACCAATTCGGCGGCTGGCAAGGATCTCTCGACGTGGAGCAATTTGAGTGGTTGGAAAAGGAAATCGCACGTTCGGACAGACCTGTCGTCCTTGCATCTCACCATCCACTCATGTTGATGTTCAACGACTACAGGCCAGATACCGAACACTCTCGAAGAGTGTGCCGTGAGGAAATCCGCGAGATGTTATTGCGCTACCCCCAGGTTATTCTCTGGCTCGCTGGACATGAGCATCGCCACCATGTGGAATGGATCGGCGCAGCCACTGGTATGGACGGTAAGGAAAGCAAAGAAGGAACGGATGGCTTCTGGCTCGTCGAAACAGCTTCGCATATTGACTGGCCCCAACAGAGTCGGACAGTAGAAGTTGTCCAAGATGAAAAGGGCGACATTTACATTGGACTCACAGTTGTCGACCACAAAGGCGAGAGGGATTACGGGGTGGCAACGACTCCAATTGAAATTGCCGGACTTTCTCGCACGCTCAGCGCCAATGTCTGGCAGAAACGTGAAGAATTAGGAGCCAAACACGCCTTTAATTGGGCTGAAGGTCTGCCCAGCGCGCGAAACGTTATCCTACGAATACAGAAATCGAAGTAAAGCACGCGAGTACTAGCCTTTGGCTCCCGCCTCGTTGTTCACGAAAAATCCACCAAAGGTTCAGGTGGTGGCTCCTTCGCAGATGATCTCTTGTTACACCGTTATGTAATAGTTATCTTGTCGGTCAACTTTTCCTAGACGAACCATGCTTCAAAGACTAGGTTTATCCGCACTAAGCCTCGCCTGGGGTCGATCACGGGCGAGAGAAGGAGCGCGATACGCATTAGTCAGTGCGAATAGTCGTTCGTCTGCAGTCACTATGCGTACTGCAGCGAACGAATTGATCGAAACAACATAACCAATTAGGAGGAATATAGTGACGTTCTCGAAGTTCACTCGGGGATCTGTGGGTGCAGTTCTGGCTGTAACACTCACGCTCCCTGCGCTCAGCATTACTGCAGCATCAGGTGCTACAAATTATGGCACCGTTAAGAACCTTGCTGCCGCAGGCGGAATCAACAAGCTTATTGCTGCCTGTCAAAAGGAAGGTCAACTCAACGTCATCGCACTGCCTCACTACTGGGCTAACTACGGCGACATGATCGAAGGATTCAAGAATGCTTACGGCGTAAAGGTCGATGAAGCAAACCCAGAGGGTTCTTCACAGGACGAAATCGATGCCGCAAACACCAACAAGGGCACCAGCCGATCACCTGACGTTTTCGACATCGGTATCGCCATTGCTGATAAGTACGCAGGCACAGGCACTTTTGCCCCTTACAAAGTGAAGTTGTGGAACTACCTCACTGGTGCCGCAGCTACATCACCAACAGGCGAGTTCACGCCGGACTACACCGGAACACTGACGATCGGTTACGACGGATCACTTGGGACAATCACGAAGCTTGACGATCTCTTGCTTCCAAAGTTCAAGGGCAAGATTGCTCTGAACGGCGATCCAATGGGTTCATCTACCGGCCTGAACGGCGTTTTCATGATCAACAAGGCACTTGGCGGAACATTTGACGATGTTTCAAAGGCCGTTGCATTCTTCAAGAAATTGAAGGACCTTGGAAACTTCATCAACGTCAACCCAACTGAAGCAACCATCGCATCTGGCCAAACCCCAGTTGTCATTGACAACGGCTACGTACAAGCCGGAGTTCAGAAGCAGATGGCAGCGGCCGGAAAGAGCTGGAAGATGTTCACCCCAGCGCTGGTTGGCTCGACATACAACATGGCAATTTCTGCTTGGGCTCCACATCCTGCATGTGGTCGCCTCTGGCTCGAATATGCACTTGGCGAGACCGGCGCGAAAATCTTCGCAATCGGTGGAGCAACCCCAGCACTATGGGTATGGCTGGTAAAGACCGGCCGTGCACCTGCAGAAGGTATTGCAGCCATTGGCAAGAGCAAGGTTGCTGCCACAAAGGCATCAGCCG
>CAYGGL010000220.1:0-2381 GCA_964349215.1 uncultured Acidimicrobiaceae bacterium
GCGTCACGTTTGTAGGTGACGACCTGGTCGCCCACGCTCGATTGCAGGTGGCGATCGGATCCGTCGTAGGTGGGCGAAAATCCTCATCAACCCGAGTCTGAGCCCGATACGGGCGTCAGGGGCTCCCTTTGCTCATGACACGGAGAATGATCGCAAATGCAGCCAAACCTCCAGGAACGGCAAGCATTGCCTCAGGATTCAGAAATGCCGCTGACAAAGAACCGCCTCCGGTCAGCTCCATCACCACAAGCGTTAGATAGCCCGCCGATGCACACAGCATCCCAAGGAATATCTTCTTTCTGAGAGAAAACGACCCGGCGTCCCGTCGGATCACCGGGAGGTCGCGCGGGAAGTCCGGCGGCTCAGCCACCGGACGAGGATCCCTCAACGAATTGCCGCGTTGCACGGTCTGCCGCAGTCGCCGCCGCCCAACAACCAACCACCCCCACCGCGCCGATACCTCCGGTAACCCCGATCACAGCTGCGGTACACGTCGTAATGACCAAGAAATGCATCGCCTTTCCAGCCAAGCGAGACCTGAGGGCGTCACGAGTGAGCTGTTCCCTGACAAAATCAGCGAAGACCGCTCTGCGGCCGCCACCGCAGTACCCCGTCGAGCCGCCCCGCGTCCCGCCGTTTGGCCGACATGGTTGACGTGTTGGATTTGCTGCTCGCCGAAGCTGATCCCTGCAGCGTCTGGACGTCGACTCAGAAGTGCACATGCCGGCATTGCCGCCTTCGCCGTTGAGATCAAATTGGTTGATGGGGTCGCGGACATAGGCATAATCATTCGTCGTGGTCCCCCCTTCGATGGGGTCGACTTCGAGGAATCTCCCGAGGCTTGGCACATACTGGCGTGCACCCATCTCGATGGTGTTGAGGCCTGGGGCGGGTTCGAGTCCTCGTTGGTGTTGACCGAGCCAGCCGTAGTCCATGTTGCCTGCCTGGTTGTCCACCCCTGAGGGCAGTGTCTGGCCATAGGGGTCGTAGCGATAAGACCCGGTCTTTGCTCCGGTGTGATCCGCAGTGGTCATCACATCGCCATGAACGTTGGGATACGACCAGGTGTCGGTTGCTCCTCGTTCTTGGAACATAACACCTCCGGGAAGACCACGCGGGGGTGGCGTGCGTCCGACACTCGGCTCGCCTATATTCAAGGGGACACAACATCGAAGGCGACGACCTCGGCCGGATCACCGCACGATCATTCCCGACCCAGGGACTTGGCGGCGAGTGAGCGATGCGGTCAGCTCGAAGCAGTACAGTCGAGGCTTCCCGGAAAGGAATCAAGGTTACATGACCAACTCTGCCCGGCCTCCTTCACTGCAAAGGTCAACCCCGCGTCGAGAACCGCCGTCGGGACGAACATGACAAACATGCCGTCCTTGACGACCGGTGCTGCGACAAAATGATCACTCAAGATTTCTGTCCCTTCGCGCGCGAATCCATCGACAAACGATATCCCGGAGTCACCGTCGGGCCGTGCCCCCAGTGGATACACGGGCAGGTCCCCTGGGTCGCGGAAGCCACATCCCATCATGGCCCCCCGATAAGTCCCCTGAGTCGCCTCGCTGGGCACACCGTCGGGCAGAACGAGTGCGGAGCATGTCGTTTTGTCATCTTTCGGAGCAGCCCACAGCTCCCAACGGACTTGGTTCGCAACCCCCGCAAGGGATTGGGTGAACTCAAGAGTCGAGAGGTCCGGCAACATGATGTCGTCGTTAGGCAATAACAAACCAGTTGTTGATGAGGCTGTCTCAGCTGAATTCGAGTTCGAGCCGCACGCAAGGGCAGAGAGCACCGCAAACGCTGCAAACAGCGCCCCAATCGCTCGCAAATGCTTGGTCATCGTCGAGCACGCATCGTTCCGAGACTCCTCCTCCGACTGGTAAAACAGGCTTGTCGACAGTTCGTCGCCTTTCTCACCGGGCTGAGATACGAAACCACAGAGTACGACCGTCTACTCAGGTGGCGTCCCGAGTGGACAGTAGGCCCACCTGGTGGACCAAGTTCCCATGCCGTACGTTTCCATTTCTGGGTGTAGATCAACTCAACTCTCTGCACCTCGAAAGTGCCATCAGACAACTCTTGCCACATGTCCGCCACCATGCGGTAGGTGACAAATCGATTTTCGGTTACCCGCCCGAACCACCCTGCGCCAGCCGGGGGTCCGTAGCCAAGCCAGCCGGTGTCGCCGACTTGCCGCGACTGCCAGTCCGAGAAGGTGACGTCCCCAGGTTCCTCCCCCCCGAGATCGAACCGATTGATCGGATCCCCCGACACGTAGTCGTAGTCGTTCGCTGATCCACCCTCCACGGGGTCGACTTCGAGGAATCTGCCGAGCGAGGGCACATACTGGCGTGCGCCCATCTCGATGGTGT
>CAYGGL010000221.1:0-2361 GCA_964349215.1 uncultured Acidimicrobiaceae bacterium
CGAGATGGAATCTCCTTTGTGATCCCCATCGCAGCGACGCCTTTCGGGTCTCACTGATCGGGAGAAGTCGAATTGCGAGCCGGGCCAGCCGGGCAAGAAACACCTGACGTGCGTTGTACGCACCACCTGCCGAACGATCGGAATGGGTCATAGATTTCCCTACATCGACGTGTTGTGGCAACAAAGGGAACACCATACCTCACCGAGACTCGGCCCCGTACCAAGCGCTTGGCGGCACGTAATCCTGTGGCTGCGTGACGGCGCCGGCGACGCTGCGATGGCCTACAGACTGGGATGCGCCTGATCCCGCGTGGCTACACCCAATCACATCTCCCATGGAGGGCACCTCGCGAACTAACGTTCAACTCGATGCCTCGAATGCCCGATCACGCCGGCCGCTACCTGCCCAATATGTCGTTTGCCCTTCTGGGGTCAGGAGCGACGACGACCATCAACCTGGTCAACTACTACGACGAGATCCTCTTTGGGCGCGACTACGCATCGCCCGCCATCGCCGAGATCACGGTCTTCGACGCTGATGGCGGGAGCCTCTGCGAGACACGGGAGATGATGCAACCCCATGGCTCGCTTCACCTCGATATTGCCGAACACCTTGGGCGACAGGCACAGGCCTCCCGGACAGTTGCTTCGGTCTATTGTCGAATTGTCCCGATGACCGAGCCTGCCTCTTTACCGAAGACCCATATCTCGACCGAATATGTGACGGAAATAAGAACACCCGACGGATCGCGAACCCTTTTCCACAACACCCTTGGGCCAACTTTCGTTCCCTCGTTTGGCTTGACAGAATCAGGCCAGCTGTTTGCGGACCGACATACAGCTACTCGCACACTTGTCCTGGCAAATAACTATCTCGGGCCTCGCATTCCTTTCCTGTCGTCGGGTCGAGCAAGAGTCAACATTCTCAATGCTCGTGGAGACCGCCGATCAGCATATTCAGGGGCTGTTCCTTACCGTGGTATTCGTCTGTTTTCTCTCGGTGAGCATTTCCCGGACCTCACAGAGTTTCTTGATGGAGCACCAGGGGTCATCGACCTGCGAACCTGCAATCTCCTACGAAAGCCGTGGGTATTGCTTGAATCCCCTGATGAGACGGGAGCGACCAGCGTCGAGCATCTTTGACCGAGTGCCTGACTGGAGCGGACTCGATCATCGGATTGTCGGGTATCCAGTTTGACCGAAGACCGTAGGCGCTAACCTTGCCTCGTGCTCACCCAGCCCACATCGTTCTCCGCTGAGGTTCTGGGGACGACAATCCCGTTCTTCGGCCCTCTGCCGGCGGAGAAGTGGCAACGGGTCTTGCTGTCGACCGCCTGTCTCCACCTCGATCCGGATATCGAATATGACGCTCTCTTTTGGATCTTCGACGCAGACGGTAGCATCCGACATGAAGCTCGGGTCCCGGGATGTTTCAGAAAGCAGCCCATTTCGGTCGACCTTTCGACGTTGATGCCCGGGTCATCAACAATTCGGGGCATGGTCGGCGCAGCACTTTGCCCGCAGAAGGTCGTCACGCCGCCCAAGGAATCGGAGGCGTGGACCGTCCGATTCCTAGCCGAGGGAGGACTTCAGGAGACCGTGGTATCCGAAGGACCCCCCCGCCTGAACCGGCAAGATCCTTCCGGGCGGCACTCGCGTTTTCGGCTCATCTCCGGGGCGCTGCTGTCGGATGCAACTTGGCGATCGCTCGTGGCCGTAAGCAATGCAAGTGTCAACCCTGACTATCAGGAAGAGCTTGAGATCGTCGTCACCGTCCGGAATGGCCAAGGCCGGGCACTGGAGCCCGTCACTCGAACCATCCCACCTTTCGGAACGCTATGGCTGGACCTTCAGGAGACTTTCGGGCCTCCCCTGCAGGAGCTTCTCGAGAGCAGTGGAGGCCGAGGATCATATGTCATTACCAGCGATGGCGGCGGAGCCATCGGATACCATTTCCTGTATCGGCCGGATACGGGAGAAATGGCAGGTGACCATACCCGAGCAATGCTTCCCTACCTGACGTCCGGTTACGGCACCAGCCGCTACTCGGTGGACAAATCGAAGTTGTTCTTCTTTGAAGCATTCGCCCAAAATGTCATCGCCCGAATGACTCGACTTCATGTTTCGTTTGGCTCCATGAGGAAGTTCAAAAGGGGAGCTCTTTGAATGAAGAGCGGGCTTCCTCGATGAGTCATGGAACCGATGAAGCATCCCAGTTCAAACCAGTGATATCGACCCATACTGCTGAAGATGGGCGCGAGCACAGTTATGCGCTTGTCAGGCACCCTTCCGCAACGAGGTTGGCAGTCCACTTCAGTGCTTTCTTCACGCGCGATGAGTCTTCGAAGCATGTGGGCGAAG
>CAYGGL010000222.1:0-2350 GCA_964349215.1 uncultured Acidimicrobiaceae bacterium
AGGTTTCATTCATCGAGATTGGAAGTCCCGACAGCGAACGCCATATCGGTTTCGGCATAGTCTGAGGACATCTGACCGATGGGGGAGGCTGCCGACGACATTTTGAGTCGACGCCTGTTATTTGTCACCGGTAAAGGTGGGGTTGGAAAGTCTGCAATCGCTGCCGGCCTGGCATTACTCGGTGCCCAACAAGGCAAGCGGGTATTGGCTTGTGAGGTAGATGCCAAAGGAAACCTTCCTGATTTCTTCGAGGTGTCCGACGTAGGTTTTCAGCCTCGCGAGGTGCAGCCTCGGCTCCATCTGATGTCTATGAACACCGAGGAATCGCTCAAAGAATATTTGAGTTTGCAGCTCAAATTGCCTCTCGTCGCTCGGGTTGGACCATTGGCACGAACCTTTGACTTCATTGCCAACGCGGCTCCTGGTGTTAAAGAAATACTTACGATCGGAAAGCTGGCTCATGAAGTACGCGAGCAGAACTATGACCTGGTTGTTGTTGACGCTGTTGCAACCGGCCATATTGTTGGCCAGCTCAGAGCACCCGAGGCCATCAACGAGCTAGTCAAAGTAGGACTGATTCGTGACCAAACCGATTGGATGCTCGAACTCCTAGGCGACCCTGCAACTACGGGCGTGGTAGTGGTGACTTCTCCTGAAGAGATGCCTGTCACCGAGTCACTGGAACTGCTCGCGGCGCTCGGTGAGACAAACGTTGATGTGGCCGCTGTAGTTGTCAACAGGGTGTTGCCTGAACTGTTCGGTCGGGGTGAAGAAGAGATATTTGACGCTCTTCGAGAGCCCGAAATGGTTGGAGCACTGAGTCAAACAGCGGGCGAAAAGGTTGGGCTGGTACTTGAAGCCGCACGCCTGGCCGTACGATTACGCCGCACCCGAACCGCTCATCTCACTCGCCTGCGTGAGGGTATCGATCCGACCCTTCCAACGTTTTACATTCCTGAGTTATTCACCAGGTCAGACGGACTTAGGGCAACCAATCAACTGGCCCAGGCGCTAGGTGAGGAGATCGGTTACTGATGAGTTCAAATGTCTCCCTTGAACAGCTCCTTGCCAGCAAAGAGATAGTGGTTACCTGTGGCTCTGGCGGTGTAGGCAAGACCACAACCGCAGCCACTCTTGCGACTATGGCCGCCATCCATCTGGGCGGAAAGGTGTTGGTGTTAACAGTTGATCCGGCCCGACGCTTGGCCAATGCCATGGGCTTGGAAAGCTTTGGAAACGTCGCAACCAGGGTTAGCTCACAAGCCCTTGTTTCAGCTGGTATTGAGCCACGCGGAGAACTTTGGGCCGCCATGTTGGATACCAAGCAAAGTTGGGATGACCTCATCGTTCGCCACGCTCCAGACGTAAAGACCAGAGACGCGATCTTGGCAAACCCGATGTATCAAAACGTAACTGGTCGATTCGTACAAAGTCATGACTACATAGCCATGGAGAGGCTTTACGAATTGCATTCTTCAGGCGAATACGACCTGATCGTGGTAGATACCCCTCCCACTAGAAACGCTCTTGACTTTCTCGAGGCTCCAGCTCGAATGGCCGACTTTTTCTCAAGCCGTTTATTGCGTTGGTTGCTTGCCCCATATCGCAGCCGGATCATCAGCGTGGCCTCAAAACCCTTTTATCAAATAGCAGACCGCATTTTGGGTTCGGCTTTTCTTGAGGATATTGCAGAGTTTTTCATGTTGTTCCAATCGATGCACGATGGTTTCGTGGAACGGGCACAAGCTGTCGAGCGGGTACTGAGTGACCGTCGTACGACCTTTCTCGTGGTCTCCACCTTGGAGCCATCTCCATTGCGCGAAGCTGAATTTTTCATAAAGGCCTTGAACGACAAGGGTTTGCATTTAGGTGGAGTGATTCTGAACAAGGTATTGCCAAGCTATTTACTTGACGTAGAGGTATCTGATGCTGCAGAGAAACTCATCAGTGAACCAAAGTATGTGCTCAGCGCCATCGACAAAGAGCGCTTGGCTAGTCTCGGCGATGAGCAGTCGATCGCACGAGTATTGAATGAAGTTGGAATGAGCTTTAGAAACTTTCAGCTAATTGGAAAACGTGAAGCTGAACAAAGAGCTGAACTTTCAACCGCACCTGAGGTTATGGTCTCGGTTCCTTACTTTGACGATGACATCTATGACGTTGCGGGCCTCGCCCGTATGGGTGAACAAATCTGGCGTTGAGCCTGGGTACAGACCTTCGCCCTCTAACATGGGTGGGTGCTCGATTATCACCTTCACTTATGGGAGCACGGCCCTCGTTCGCTCGATTCGACTATCGAACAAGTCGCCCAGTATTGCGAAAAAGCAAAGATGGCAGGTGTCAGCGAGAT
>CAYGGL010000223.1:0-2346 GCA_964349215.1 uncultured Acidimicrobiaceae bacterium
CTTCGCCCACATGCTTCGAAGACTCATCGCGCGTGAAGAAAGCACTGAAGTGGACCGCCAACCTCGTTGCGGAAGGGTGCCGGACAAGTGCATAACTGTGCTCGCGCCCATCATCAGCAATATGGGTCGATATCACCGGCTTGAATTGGGATGCTTCATCGGTTCCATGACTCACCGAGGAAGCTCGCTCTTCATTCAAGGAGCTTCCCTTTTGAACTTCCTCATGGAGCCAAAGGAGACATTCAGTCGAGTCATTCGGCCGATAATATTTTGGGCTAATGCCTCGGAGAAGAACAACTTCGATTTGTCCACCGAGTAGCGGCTTGTGCCGTAACCGGAGGTCAGGTAGGGAAGCATCGCTCGGGTGTGGTCACCTGCCATTTCTCCCGTATCCGGCCGGTACAGGAAATGGTATCCAATGGCTCCGCCGCCGTCGCTGGTAATAACATAGGATCCTCGGCCTCCACTGATCTCGAGAAGCTCGTGCAAGGGAGGCCCGAAAGTGTCCTGAAGGTCCAGCCATAGCGTTCCGAAAGGTGGGATGGTTCGAGTGACGGGCTCCAGTGCCCGGCCTTGGCCATTCCGGACGGTGACGACGATCTCAAGCTCTTCCTGATAGTCAGGGTTGACACTTGCATTGCTTACGGCCACGAGCGATCGCCAAGTTGCATCCGACAGCAGCGCCCCGGAGATGAGCCGAAAACGCGAGTGCCGCCCGGAAGGATCTTGCCGGTTCAGGCGGGGGGGTCCTTCGGATACCACGGTCTCCTGAAGTCCTCCCTCGGCTAGGAATCGGACGGTCCACGCCTCCGATTCCTTGGGCGGCGTGACGACCTTCTGCGGGCAAAGTGCTGCGCCGACCATGCCCCGAATTGTTGATGACCCGGGCATCAACGTCGAAAGGTCGACCGAAATGGGCTGCTTTCTGAAACATCCCGGGACCCGAGCTTCATGTCGGATGCTACCGTCTGCGTCGAAGATCCAAAAGAGAGCGTCATATTCGATATCCGGATCGAGGTGGAGACAGGCGGTCGACAGCAAGACCCGTTGCCACTTCTCCGCCGGCAGAGGGCCGAAGAACGGGATTGCAGTTCCCAGAGTTTCAGTGGAGAACGACGTGGGTTGGGTGAGCACGAGGCAAGGTTAGCGCCTACGAGCCTCCGGTCATACTGTGGCACCCGACGATCCGTTGATCGAGTCCGGTCCAGTCAGGCACTCGGTCAAAGATGCTCGATGCTGGTCGCTCCCGTCTCAGCTGGGGATTCAAGCAATACCCAGGGTTTTCGCAGGAGATTGCACGTTCGCAGGTCGATTACCCCTGGTGCTCCATCCAGAAAATCTGTGAGGTCCGGGAAATGGTCCGCCAGAGAAAAAAGACGAATGCCACGGTAAGGAACAGTCCCTGAATAAGCTGATCGACGATCCCCACGATCATTGAGGATGTTGACTCTCGCTCGACCCGACGACAGGAAAGGAATGCGAGGCCCCAGATAGTTATTGGCCAGGACAAGTGTGCGAGTAGCAGTATATCGGTCCGCAAACAACTGGCCGGATTCTGTCAAGCCAAACGAGGGAACGAAAGTTGGCCCAAGGGTGTTGTGGAAAAGGGTTCGCGATCCGTCGGGTGTTCTTATTTCCGTCACATATTCGGTCGAGATATGGGTCTTCGGTAAAGAGGCAGGCTCGGTCATCGGGACAATTCGACAATAGACCGAAGCAACTGTCCGGGAGGCCTGTGCCTGTCGCCCAAGGTGTTCGGCAATATCGAGGTGAAGCGAGCCATGGGGTTGCATCATCTCCCGTGTCTCGCAGAGGCTCCCGCCATCAGCGTCGAAGACCGTGATCTCGGCGATGGCGGGCGATGCGTAGTCGCGCCCAAAGAGGATCTCGTCGTAGTAGTTGACCAGGTTGATGGTCGTCGTCGCTCCTGACCCCAGAAGGGCAAACGACATATTGGGCAGGTAGCGGCCGGCGTGATCGGGCATTCGAGGCATCGAGTTGAACGTTAGTCCGCGAGGCGCCCTCCATGGGAGACGCCCATTGGGCGTAGCCACGCGGGCTCGGGTGCGTCCCGGCCGGTAGGCCATCGCCACGTCGCCGGAGGATCACGTGCCGCCAAGCGCTTGGTACGGCGCCCAGTCTCGGTGAGGTAGGGTGTGCCCTTTGCTGCCACAACACGTCGATGTAGGGAAAGTATGACTCATTCCGATCGTTCAGCAGGTGGTGCGTATAACGCACTCCAGGTGTTTCTTGCCCGACTCGCCCGGCTCGCAATTCGACTTCTCCCGATAAGTGAGACCCGAAAGGCGTCGCTGCGATGGGGATCACAAAGGAGATTCCATCTCG
>CAYGGL010000224.1:0-1666 GCA_964349215.1 uncultured Acidimicrobiaceae bacterium
CGCACCCTGTTTGTGGCCGGCTACCCCCGCTTCGTCAATGCCAACTGGTTAAGCGCACTCATTAACTTCACTCACTCACTTACTATTTCTATGTTCATCTACCCCGTCGACGGCAAAGGAGTCATTGAGGACTTGCGCCGCAAGATCGCCGAAATGGAGGCGGAGCTCCAGGGCGATATCCAGCGCGGGCGCATCATCAACATCGACACACAAGTTAAGCTCGAAGACGCGCGCAGTCTCCAGGAACAGTTGGCCAAGGGTGCCGAACGCTTCTTCCAGTTTGGGCTCTACGTCACAATCCGCGACGACAAAAAAGACATCCTTGACCGGGTTACCAATCACGTCAAATCAACCCTGGGTGCGCTTCTGATTGTGGCCAAAACGGCGACACTCCAAATCGAGGACGGCTTCAAAACCACCCTCCCCACCGGGCTCGACAAGCTCAAAATCAACCGCAACATGGATACAACCAGTCTTGCCACGACCTTCCCCTTTACCTCAAGCGAATTAACTCAAAATGAAGGGCTGATGTACGGCATCAATGAACACAATGATTCCCTCGTTGTCTTTGACCGCTTCTCGCTTGAAAATGCCAACATGGTGGTCTTTGCCAAGTCGGGCTCAGGTAAGTCCTACATGGTGAAACTGGAAATCCTCCGCTCACTCCTCTTTGACACTGAGGTCATTGTCATTGATCCAGAAGACGAGTACCGCAAATTAACAAGCACAATTGGCGGTACCTACATCGACTTTAGTTTCACCTCCCCCAACCGCATCAACCCCTTCGAACTTCCACAGCTCGCCGAGCCTGACGAAAATGAACTCGCCATGAAGATTATCTCTATCCACTCGCTCCTAAAAATCATGTTGGGCGACGTCACGGCCGCCGAAGAGGCGATCCTCGACCGCGCCCTTGTGATGACCTATCAGATGAAAGGCATCACCCGCGATCCCGCCACCCACGCCAACGAGCCACCCCTCATGGAAGATCTCTATAAAGTCTTAACTGGCATGGAAGAAGCGGTCGCCCGCGGCCTAGCCGACCGGCTTGAAAAATATGTGAAGGGCTCCTTCCAGGGAATCTTCTCCCAAAAGAGCAACGTCAACTTCGGCAATCAGCTTACCGTCTTTGGTATTAAAAACCTCCAGGACGAACTCCGCCCGACCGCCATCTTTATTATTCTTGATTATATTTGGACGAAGGTTAAGCGGGATTTGAAGCGCCGCCTGCTCGTTGTCGATGAGGCCTGGTATCTGATGAAGTCCGAAGACTCCGCCACCTTCCTCTATGGTATTGCCAAACGTGCCCGCAAATATTTCTTAGGACTCACCACAATCACCCAAGACGTTGAAGACTTCCTTGGCAGTGATCACGGCAAGGCGATTGTCAGCAACGCCAGTATTCAGGTTTTGATGAAGCAGTCAACCAGCGCCATCGATAAGCTGGCGGGTGTCTTCTTCCTCTCTCAAGGTGAGCGTCACCTGCTCTTAACGGCCGAAGTGGGCGAGGCCCTCTTCTTCGCCGGACAAAACCATGTAGCCATGCGGGTAGTGGCCTCTCCTGAAGAGCACGGACTTATCACGACCGACCCACGTGAAATCGCCAAGCGCATGGCGGAAAATCGCCCTTCAGCCTTATCCCCTCAGAAACCAGTCATGCCTGCCG
>CAYGGL010000224.1:1676-2323 GCA_964349215.1 uncultured Acidimicrobiaceae bacterium
CCACCACCATTAGCAGCCACGCCAACCGAGGTCCCACGAGCTGCCCCACAAGCCTCGCCAGTAGTACCTTCTCCCACAAAAGTTTAAACGTTAATCGGCATCACCACGTACTTGCCTGAGTCGTCTTTCCCTTCCCAGAACATCCCCGGAGCCAAGTTGGAAGACATCCCAAACTGGATGCTCTCTGAAGAAACGATCGATAAGTAATCCATCACAAACTTGGCATTAAAGACAATTGATCCTCCGGGCCCCTCAATTGTGGCGGGGAGTTCCACACTACACTCGCCCCGCTCGGGAGAGGTTGAGGTCACCACAATTTTCTTGTCCCCAACCGCCCACTTCATCATGTTGGAGTTGTCGCGGGCAAAAATATAGGCGGCCTTCACGGCTTGCAACAGCTCTTCTCGCGAAGCCGTCAGTTGCGTCTCAAATTCCTTGGGCATAATTTTGGTGTAATCAGGAAAATTCCCGTCAATCAGCTGAGAAACCAAGAGCACTTCCTTGTTGGCAAAAAGCAGCTGATGAGACTCGGGAAGGTATCCTATCTGAACTGGCTCATCTTTTGAAAGGCGCGACAGCTCGAGCATCACCCGGGCCGGAACCAGGAGCGAGGCCTGCTCTGTCCCGTTTTTCAGCCCCACCTTCTG
>CAYGGL010000225.1:0-2299 GCA_964349215.1 uncultured Acidimicrobiaceae bacterium
CGTGGTATTGAAGACATCACCGTCGTTACCCAGACGCTCTTTGCCAAACACGGGATCGTTACCTCACCACATGCCGAACTCATCGCCAACAAAGACATCACCGTGGCCAATAAACCCTGGACTGACACGATTCTAAGTGTGCGATACACGGTATATGGTCCCTCTGGTGACTCGATCGAGGCCGGCCCAATCATCGCCATTGGTCGTGACAATGCAGACAAAGGCGCTAACAAGGCGATGACTCAAGCCTATAAATACCTTCTCTTGCAACTTCTGTGCATCTCCGATGGCCAAGACGATGGCGATAGCGCTTCAATCCCCGCCGATGCTGCCAATGACGCACACGTAGTAGCCGATGCATCGTCGCGCGACCAACTCCTGGGTCGCATCACGATTGTCAAGGCTGAGGGCCATAACCTGGAATTGCTGGGTTGGTGGAAACGCCAGGGTCTGCCCATATTGGCATCGCTGAGCGAGGACCAAGTGAAGTTAATTCACAATCACCTAGATACCGAAGGATGGGCTATGGATGCAACCGAATGGAACAATCGCGCCACTGCGCCTAAGGACGACGACGCCAAGTTCACAGAGATAGCTATGGACTATGACGAATGGCGTAAGTGTTTCTTTGCGATGCTAGATGATTGCAAGATTGACAAGGATCGTCGCAATGAAATCGTGGATGAAGTAACCAATCATCGGGCCTCATCCACCAAGGACTTGACAGCAGCAGAACGCTTTTCGATTCTGACAATGCTTGAAGCGCTTCGTCAAGGGGAACCCAGCCCATTGGCAGACATGGTTGGAGTTTCATGAAATCTAGGTGGTCTACTGCCGAAGTAAGTGCGCTTACCAACACCACAAAACGCCAACTTAATCATTGGGTAACCAGACGTGTGGTGAAGCCGTTGCCCACAGGTACCGGCAATAATCTGGAATGGTCGTATCTAGACTTGATAGGGGTGTCAATAATCAAAGAATTGCGAGACTTTGGGCTTCCATTGAGTCGCATCAAACCCGTAATAGATGGTTTAGATGATGCCATTGATGGCACGATCAATTTGTATTTAGTTGTTTCCCAAGAAGATTTCTATTGGATCGACTACAGCTGGACAGAGCACGTCAACTCTGAAAATACACCTACCGTTCGACCATCCGAACAATCCCATATCTCCATAAGCATAGGTTACATAATGAGCGAACTGAAGTACAGATTAGAGACAGAAGCGGAGAAAGATAGATGATACACGAAGCAATAGACAACGATTCGTCCGAAGCGTTTGGCGTTGAGCCTACATGGACAGTCGATGGCCTCAAAAGCGCGGAGTGGGCCATGCGCAAGATCGCCGACGCACAACAAAAGATTGATTCCTTTGATGCCCAAGCAAACGAATGGCTCGAAGAAATAGAGGCTTGGCACCAGAGAGTGATCAAACGACCAACACAGACCATTGAGTTCTTCTCCGAACATCTTCGCCGTTATGCCTTGGCGCAACGAGCGCTTGACCCCAATGCCAAGACTCTGGTGTTGCCGTCAGGCGAAGTGCGCACTCGCGCCGTTAATGATCGTGTCGTGGTGAGAGACAAGGAGTTAGTCCTGGCGTGGGCACGAACGGCTGCACCCGAAGTCATCCAGATAACCGAAACAATCAAAGCCGACGAACTAACCAAGCACATCACAAAGGTGGATAAGGACGGCACAACGGCGCTCATAGATGCAACGACCGGCGAGTTTGTGGAAGGACTGGGCTTAGAGCTTGCAAGAGTCACAGCTAAGGTCGTGCCATTAGATAAAACAGATAAGAACGATTAATTAAATATAACCAAGAGAGGCGAACATTAACTATGGACAATACCGTTACCGTTATCGGCAATCTATCGAGGGACCCAGAACTGCGGTATACCCCATCTGGCTCGGCAGTCACCAACTTTGGTATCGCTGTGAACCGTCGGTGGAAAGATAGAACGACCGATGAAATGAAAGAAGAAGTGTCATTCTTCGATGTGACTACATGGTCGGAACTCGCCGAGAACGTCGCTGAAACTCTGACCAAGGGGAACCGTGTGATTGTCACCGGCCGCCTTATGCAACAGAGTTGGGAGACTCCCGACGGCGATAAACGATCCACAGTCAAGATCATTGCCGATGATGTCGGCCCGTCTATGCGGTGGGCGACCGCTGAAGTGGTCCGCAATGAACGAAGCGGCCCCGCTGCGCCTGCACCCAATAAGCCTGGCGCTTCATACGACGAAGAGCCTTTCTAAGCAACGAAATCCAAACCAACCAAAGGAGAAAATG
>CAYGGL010000226.1:0-2295 GCA_964349215.1 uncultured Acidimicrobiaceae bacterium
GCTGCGAGTTCCATAAAAGTGGCAAAAGCTTCGTTTAGCCACAGCCCATTCCACCACTTCATGGTTACTAGATCGCCAAACCACATATGGGCGAGTTCATGAGCCACCACATCAGCCACGCGCTCGAGCTCTAGGCGTGTTACAGATTCAGGATCAACCAGAAGGGCGGTTTCTCGAAAGGTGATTGCTCCTAAGTTCTCCATCGCGCCGGCGGCGAAATCGGGAATAGCAATGAGGTCACATTTTTTTTCTGGGTAAGCAATGTCGTAATAATCGCTAAACCATCTCAGGCAAAACGTTGCGACTTCCAGCGCATAAGGTGCGAGATGGCTCTTGCCCGGAACATGGATCACCCTTAGAGCCACCCCGTTGACATCTATGGGCTCGGTTGCTTCCAGCGGGCCGACAATGAAGGCAACCAGGTAGGTGCTCATTGCAATGGTTTCTGCAAAAGTCACTTTCTTACGGCCATCTCCAATTGGCGTTTCATCAACCACAGGGCCATTCGAGAAGGCCGGCAAGGCTTGTGGTACGACAAGAGTTATTGCAAATGTGGCTTTAAGGTCAGGCTCATCCCAGCAGGGGAAGGCTCGGCGGGCATCTGCAGGCTCCATCTGTGTGGTGGCAATCACATGGTTGTTGCCGCTTTCATCTGTGAACATGCTGCGATAGAAGCCACGGAGTTTGTCGTTGAGCTCCCCGCGGAACTCAACGTGCAGTGTCCAAGTGCCGGGGTTAATTAGTTCAGAAGATCTCAGAACAAGACGTTCTTTCGTTGCATCCAACTCGTGGATGACATCAAATTGTTCACCAATTGGAGAGATCAGATGAACCTCATCTATTGAGAGCTCTGCCGCGTTGAGAACGATCTCTTCTACCGAAGTCAGTACTTCGATGGTCACATCCTCGGTTCCACAAAAACTCGATGCTTCCAGGTCGGGTTCAAGTGTGAGGCCATAGCGTCGCGGAACAACGCTGCGAGGCAGCCGGTTGTTGGAGCCAGAGTTATCCGTATCGTTCTCGTTCATAAGCACCAACACTAGAGCGAACGACCGATACGCTCCTTGCACAATGTCTGTTCAAACTATTCATACCGATGGAGCGTGCCTTGGAAATCCAGGACCAGGGGGATGGGCATGGGCGATTGGTAAAGAGTGTTGGGCGAATGGTGCCGAGTCTCACAGCACCAACCAGCGGATGGAACTAACCGCAGTTCTTGAGGCGCTGAGAGAAATTGATGGTGAAGTCGAGATAGTCAGTGATTCAACCTATGTAGTGAACTGCTTTCGTGATGGCTGGTGGGAGGGTTGGTTGCGTCGAGGATGGACCAATTCAAAGAAAGAGCCCGTTGCCAACAGAGACCTATGGGAGCCGTTGATTGAGTTGGTGCGAACTCGTGGAACCGTCAGTTTCCGTTGGGTCAAGGGACATTCGGGCGACATGATGAACGATTTTGTCGACGGACTTGCAATCGAGGCCGCACGAACTCAGAAAGGTTCCAGCTTCGGTTTATAACTCCTCTGGCTGCGCTTCAACTGATAAGTCGTCGGGGGCTATGGTTCGCATATGGATATTAACGGAGCAGGAGCAATTATTTCGGGTGGCGCTTCAGGACTGGGCGAAGCAACTTCGCGGGCCTTGGCCGCCGCTGGTGCAAAGGTAACCATCGCTGATCTCAATGAAGATAAGGGCAAGGCACTAGCTGACCAGATTGGCGGTCAGTTTGTAAAGACCGATGTTTCGGACGAATCTTCGGTTTCTAGTGCCGTAGATGCTGCGGTAGCGACCGGCATTCCATTGCGAATAGCTGTTAGCTGTGCCGGTATTGGTTGGGCATCAAGAGTCATAGGTCGTGATGGTTCACCTCATTCCCTTGGGCCTTTTCAAAAAGTTCTTGAAGTCAATCTGATTGGCACCTTCAATATGATGCGTCTTGCTGCGTCTGCTATTTCAGCAACTGACCCCATGGAAGATGGCGAACGAGGCGTCATTGTAAATACCGCATCGGTAGCCGCATTTGATGGACAGATTGGACAGCTGGCTTATTCGGCATCAAAGGGGGGAGTGGTCGCCATGACTCTTCCGGCTGCTCGAGATCTTGCGCCTGTCGGTATCCGCGTTTGCACCATCGCGCCTGGTCTTTTCGACACGCCACTTCTGGGCCTACTGCCTCCTGATCAACGTGCAGCGTTGGCCAAAGATGTAGTATTTCCCAAACGTCTTGGCAATGCAGCTGAGTACGGACATTTGGTGAAGGCGATTGCCGAAAATGGATATTTCAATGGCGAAGTATTC
>CAYGGL010000227.1:0-2294 GCA_964349215.1 uncultured Acidimicrobiaceae bacterium
CCCTTGCGTGAATCTCGTACCGCTCCGCCTTCTCCGCCAGATCCAGCAGCCCAAGTAGTACAGTCCAATGGTCAATGTTAGTAGGCTCAAAGACGCACCACGGGCCAGAGCCATCCCGATAGCACCCATCAGTATGCCGGTGTGTGAGGGCTGCCGTTGCCAATTCCCGTAGCTCTGCGAAGTTGATGTCAGTCATCATTGGCCTCCGGTGCGTTCGTAGAGTCCCACTCCTGGCTGGCAGCCATAAGCTCCTGCATCACATCCTCGGGAAACTCATAGTTTCTCTCGGCAATGACGATCAGGGCTTCGCGACACGTCCCCGTAAGCTGCTCCAGCTTATCCAGCAGCCCAAGGCAGAACTCTGGATTGAAGGTGGCGAAGAACGTGGCGTCTGCTTCGTTCATCAGTGAGGTGTCGGACGCATTAAATCCCTCACCGAACGTCACGTACCAATTCGGGTGCGGCTTAGAGTCGTGATTGTCGTCGGGGTCGTAGATGACTACACGCGGCCCCGGTGTCGCCCCCTTCGCGATGGCCCGTAGCTCTGCGATGTTGATGTCAGTCATGAGTATTCCTCATCGAAATTACAGGCCCTTGTTCGTACGGCTCCGCAAAGGCTGCATTCAACCGTATCTATGCCCTTGCTGCACTTAGTTACCTTCCACGCATCATTGTTGGGCCACTTCGGCAAGATATGAGTACAGTCAGTCATGGCGAAGGAGACTCCTTTGTTAGGAGGCATTTTGTGCAGAATACGTGCGTGGCTAACCATGCCATTGGAACGGTTCCGGTCGGGTTGCTCAATGAATCAGTTACGGCCCATCCCAAGACGCGCCAGTTGTGCTCACAATCAGTCATCCTTGTGCCTCTTCAGCATCCAGCGTTTCGCCGTCAGCTCGCCGCGAAGTTCCATCCAGAGCTTGCCCAACTGATTCTGGCCATCTTTATGCTCGCCCCACCCCCAGAAGTCGTCACGCCACGAATCCTCGATGAGTTCGCGGTTGCCGGTCTCAAGCAGCTTTCGCTTTACGTATTCGTGTTGAGATACTTTCGCCTTGAGGATTTGCCGCATCACTTCGACGCGCTCTGCTTCCCATGTTGGAGGTAGCAACCCGGCACGCTCAAAGCTCTTAGCAAGTTTGAACGCCTCGTGTGCAGAAGGTGCACGGAGGATGTAGTCCTGCGCGTTGGTATCTGAAAGGTGCATAAACTTCCGCCAATGATAAGCGTGTTCAGCAGTCGGAAATTTTAGATTCCAGATCACGACCTGAAATGCTGAGAAACTAGACAGCGGGTAGAACTCGTTTTCGTAGAACAGCACCCGCTCATCGGTATCAAGTCTGTGGTTCATTCTGCTTTCCTTTCGGCATCCAGCGCCGCCAGCGCCGCCAGACAGATGGCGCGGGGTAGTCCTTCGTCGGCTTCGGCATATCCAGCCACCCCTGGCCCATGTCCTCGCCTGAACACAGCCCAAGAGCCTGACTTGGTGACTCCGCATTCAAATGAATCGATGCCAGGCCGAGCCAACATCGCAGGCACTACCAGCCCCAGCGCGGCGTTGTGGTCACTGGCGTAGGGCTGATCTTGATGCGACGCATAGGGGCATGAAGGGCTTGGGCAGGGGAACAGCCGCTCGGCAATCTCCGCGCTCAGTTCCTCGTTGGGTCGTTCGTCAGTCGGCATCGTTCTCTCCTCGACACGGGGGGCAAAGCGGCGGCTCACCGACCTTGATAGCCCACATTGTTTCTCGTGGATACTTGCAGCCCGCCTCACAGCAGTAACACGGTGTTAGCTGGTGAACGCCTGTTAGGCTGTCCAGAATTGGCATCCCTTCGTAATTACTTGAGACAGTCATTCTTGTGCCTCCAAGTAGGCTCCAGTATCGGCATCGGGAGCCTCCGCTTCACCCTGATAGCCTTCATCCCCGTAGCCAGCCGGGAAGGGCGTTAAGTACCCGCTACTAACTGGTTTCAGCACCGCCAGCACCGCGTCCTGGCACGGCGGGCAAAGGAAATCCTGAAATTTGCCGACATCCGCTATCACCCAGCCTTTTGGCCGTTCGTAACTCAAATCTCCCTCGCGCACCACTGTCGTCCCACAGCGACCGCATGTGCTTGTTGTTGTTACCTTGTTCATCTAGCCCTCCTCGGCTGCTGCATTACCCGGTCGTGTACCGCCAGCAACTCCCGCCAGAACGGCAGCACCTGGCTCCAATCACGAGCCTCTTTGATGACCCGCTCCGGTCGATTCAGTTGGCTCACCGGACGCCCCCGGCGGTTCGCCCGATAGCATCC
>CAYGGL010000228.1:0-2275 GCA_964349215.1 uncultured Acidimicrobiaceae bacterium
CAGGAAGTAGGAAGTGCCTCATGGCCAAGAAAAAGGTTCTGGCCGTCGTCAAGATTCAAATTCCTGCAGGCCAGGCGACCCCTGCTCCACCCGTTGGTACCGCTCTTGGACCCCACGGCGTGGCCATCATGGACTTTTGCAAGGCGTATAACGCTGAGACCGAATCCCAGCGTGGCACGATCATTCCGGTAGAGATATCGATCTTTGAAGACCGTTCGTTCTCGTTCGTAACCAAAACACCTCCCACCCCTGTTCTTATTCGCCAAGCTGTTGGCATCGAGAAGGGCTCTTCAGCTCCGGGCAAGGAACCGGCCGGTACGATCAGCTCGAAACAAGTGGAAGAAATTGCGAGCATCAAGATGCCAGATCTAAATGCCAATGACATTGAGGCAGCCAAGCTGCAAGTTGTGGGCACTGCTCGTTCGATGGGTATCAAAGTCGTCGATTAAAACCTGCCTACATCAGTAGGCAGCCGCAATCGGGACTACCTCGCCCGTGCGGTTCATCCAGGCACTCAAAGTGCCTCTGACTTGAGGGAGCCATAATGGCGCAAGGAAAGAAATACAAAGACGCGATCAAGCGTTACGACCGTGAACAGCTGCACTCACTCGATGAGGCAGTAGAGCTTGCCAGGACTTTGGCCGGCGCAAAGTTCGATGAAACCATCGAACTCGCTGTTCAGCTTGGAGTAGATCCTCGCAAGCCTGATCAGCAGGTCCGCGGCACAGTCGCCCTTCCTTCGGGAACTGGTACCAACGTACGAGTGGCAGTATTCGCCGCGGGTGAGGCTGCCAATGAAGCACGTGCCGCTGGTGCCGATCATGTCGGTACAGATGACCTAATAGCTGCAGTTGATGGCGGAATGCTCGACTTTGATATAGCAATCGCCACCCCTGACCTTATGGCTCAGGTGGCAAAGTTGGGTCGTGCTTTAGGTCCTCGAGGCCTGATGCCCAACCCTAAGACCGGCACTGTGACTATGGAAGTCGGAAAGGCAGTCACCGAGTTCAAGGGTGGACGCGTCGAGTATCGAACCGAGCGTCAGGGCGCCAACGTCCACATTCCTATCGGCAAGGCCAGTTTCGAAGCTTCAGCACTTCAGGCCAATGCCCATGCAGTAATGGACGAGCTAATTCGTGTTAAGCCCTCTGGGGCAAAGGGACGCTACGTCAAGCGCATTGCGGTCTCTTCAACGATGGGGCCGGGCATCCGTGTTGACCCGGCTCGTGTAAAGGTAGTTCCCGTTCAATAGGTCTGCATGTGGCGTAATGGCCGATAAGCAGATAGCGTGTGTTCACAACTTAGATTTATTCACCGCAGACATCTGGTGTGACAGCCCCATAGGGGTGTCACTTAAAGGGCCTAAGGCCCGCCTGACGAGGTGAGCTCCCGAGATTTCTCAAGGGGTTCACGCCTGCGTGAACCCCATATTTTATTTTCCAGGTAGCGAGGTTTGCATGGCAACTACAACCATTGATGCATCTGAGGCTAGAGAACCCAGGCCAGAGAAGGTCGCCGTGGTCCAAGAGGTTCGCGACCGCTTCGCAGCATCGGATGCCGTAATGCTCACTGAATATCGTGGCCTTAAAGTCAGTGAAATCGCTGAGTTGCGCCGTTCTCTTAAGAAGGTGGGGGGCGACTACAAGATTTACAAGAACACGTTAGTGCGCCGAGCGGTCAGTGACCTTGGCGTTGATGGGGTAGATGAACTGCTGGTTGGCCCCACAGCCTTGGCGTTTATCGATGGTGATGCCGTGGGTGTTGCCAAGGCTCTGCGTGACTATGCCAAGGGCAACCCGTCTCTTGTACTTAAGGGCGGCATCCTCGGCGACAAGTTTCTCACCGCCGCCGAAGTTAAGACCCTCGCAGATATTGCACCTCGTGAAGTACTGCTGGCTTGTCTTGCAGGCGGCATAGCTGCACCAATGCAACAATTTGCCGGCCTGTTGCAGGCACTGCCTCGAAACTTTGCATATGGCCTAAAAGCCCTTATCGACCAAGGCGGAGCCCCCGGCGCCCCTGCAAGCGAAGATGTTCCGGCTGAAGATGTCCCGGCTGAAGAAGAAGTAACCCCTGTTGCCGAAGCTGCAGAAGCGGCTGAGGTGTCCACCCCCGAGGCTGCACCAGCAGCTGAGGATATTTCCACCGAATCGCCTGAGGAGGCGTAGTTATCATGTCAACGAAGGAAGAGATCCTCGAAGCGATCTCAAATATGACCGTGCTCGAACTTTCTGAGCTTCTTAAGGACTTCGAAGAGAAGTTCGGTGTCACTGCG
>CAYGGL010000229.1:0-2272 GCA_964349215.1 uncultured Acidimicrobiaceae bacterium
TAACTCGCAGATTGGTATCAATTCAGGGGTGCAGACCAATTCCACTCCCGTCGCGTCGCAAAACTCCCACTCAAGTAACGCAGCACTCTTCGGATAGTTGCATGCCTCCTACAAATATCCTGTTTGGCAATGATGGGGCCAACGTACTGCAGGGCAGTTCATCAGCAGATCTAATCTACGGCTTCAATCCAGACGTGACGAGCGCAAGTGTCTCGTCAATTTCCGCGCGCCAAGTCGCCACTGGGCTGAACCAACCTGTCTTCGCGACGTCCGCTCCAGGCGACTACAATCACTTGTTCATTGTTGAACGTGGGGGCGTGATCAAGGTCCTAGATCTCGCGACAGGCCAAACAAGCGACTTCCTTGACCTATCTTCGCGCATCACCACGGTTGGTGAAGGTGGACTACTTGGCCTCGCGTTTGATCCCAGCTATCGCCAAACTGGCCGGCTATACGTCGAACTAACCAATCCAAGCGATGACACTCAAATTCTTCGATATCAGCGGTCACTCGACAGTGGTCTGAGAGCCGATGCCGGCTCTGCCACACTAATTGTCGAAGTTGATCAGCCCACCGGACGCACAAACCACAAGGCTGGATGGCTCGGATTCGGCCCCGACGGATACCTCTATGCAACGCTAGGTGATGGCGGCGGAGGTGGTGACCCCGATGGCAACGCCCAGAATGGCAGCAGCTTGCTCGGCAAGATCCTCCGGCTCGATGTAAATGCCGACGATTTTCCTGAAGATGTCACACGCAATTATGCGATACCCGACAGCAATCCCTTTAAAGGGGCAGCCGGGGTCGCCCCCGAAATTTGGGCGCTGGGTTTGCGAAATCCTTTTCGTGCCAGCTTCGACCGCGACCTTGGCGTGTTCTACATCGGAGACGTTGGTCAAGATGCCTTTGAGGAAATCGATGTAGGCCAACCCGGCGCCAACTACGGCTGGAACGTGTTCGAGGGCCCAGCGGGGTTTCGGGGTGGGGCTCTCGGTCCCGGTACGTTGACCTATCCAATTCACTCATATGGCCACGATGTCGGCCACACGGTCATTGGAGGTTATGTTTATCGCGGTAGCGACAGCGATGGACTTCAGGGAGAGTATTTTTTTGCAGACTTCGCTGACCGCAAGATCTTTACCTTGAAACAGCAAGGGACTGAATGGATCGCCACCGATCGTACAAGTCAGATCACGTTGGAGGCGGGTACAATCAGCACTCCCACCTCCTTTGGCGAAGATGCGAGAGGTAACCTCTATCTCATCGACCTGAATGGGAGTCTGTTCAAATTGACGCCCAATACCGTCTCGAGTGATGGTGGAGATCTGATCAATGCACTAGACGGAAATGACATAGTTCATGGCGGGGAAGGATCCGACACGATCAGAGCCGGCGATGGAAACGACATTGTCATGGGTGGTGCTGGCAGCGATCGCCTTGAAGGTGGCGCCGGCGATGACTTGGTGGACGGCGGCCAAGGTGTCGACACCGCAATCTACGCGGGCGCTTTTGGTCAGTACAGTGTGAGTCGAACAGGACTTCAGCTTTCCATTGTCGATCAGGTCGCCGGCCGCGATGGCACTGATTCTGCGACCGTCGAGCGGGTCAGCTTTTCCGACAAGCTGATCGCATACGATATCGACGGGAGCGCGGGCCAGATTTATCGCTTGTACGACGCAGCTTTCAACCGAGCACCTGATACGGCTGGGCTGACCTATTGGATCAATGCACTCGATCATGGCGGAGACCTTTTATCAGCGGCTACCGCCTTCGTCGTATCGATGGAATTCGTTTCCCACTTCGGCGACGCGATGACCCTCTCTAATTCTGCATTCCTTGATGTGCTCTACAGTAATGTTCTCGGCCGTACGCCAGACCCTGATGGCAAGACGTATTGGCAAAATCAACTCGACCACGGTTTTCCACGTGGAGCCACACTTGCATCGTTTTCGGAAAGCGCTGAGAACAAAGCTATCGTCGGTTCGACAATTGCCAGCGGAATTGTCTTGGATCCGTTTTGGCTTTTCTGAAGCACTGACTTCTCTACCTCGGCAAAGTTTTGTCCGGGCCATCACAGCTTGCTCGCTGATTGAAAACGTTCCACGCGAGCATCGCGAGATTACGCCAGTACCGCTTGCTCTGTTCGTCACAAGCCTCCCAAGCCCACCCCTTCTTTCCAATCGTATTGGTATAGGCCAGGGCTGCGGCGAACATCATAGACGCAACCACTTCGATCTGTTGATCAGTAGCCATGCGATCCGCCCCATTTATC
>CAYGGL010000230.1:0-2243 GCA_964349215.1 uncultured Acidimicrobiaceae bacterium
CCGGCGACCCTGTCGGGACACTCGCTGCCACCAGTACCGTCTCGCTCTCAGGCATTACTTACACGATTAATAGATCCGTTGGTTGGGTTGATGACCCCATACCCGGAACTTCCAGATTCACCAAACATTATAAAAGCGTTGGGGTCGTAGTAACAGCCGGCTCTATAACGGCGGCCCCACTTGCCAGCTACACCACTCTTGTGGCGCCACCGATCCAAGAAGCCCAGGCATCTACTCAGTCGATCACTATCGTCGTCCAAGACATGTATCCCGCTGGAGCGGCTCTTCGAAATGCCAGAGTCACGCTGAAGATCGGTTCAACCATCATTCGAACCGCTGTCACTCCAAGCAATGGAACGGTGGTCTTCAACAACCTTTCAAACGCGACTTACGACATAACCGTCACCAAGAGCATCTGGTTTGGAATACGTAGGTGGACAACAATGCCCGAAGACCTCCCCGGCGGAACAAGTGGAGCGGGAAGAATCGTGCTGGGAACCGGCGATAACGTCACGAGAACCATTCGCGCTTACGTGCCGGTAAGACTACTCGCAACCGTTGGAGGGACCTCGTGCAACAGCCCCGGTGTAAAGACCGTCTCACTGACACACACCCTTACGCCTTCATGGGGAACCCAGACCTACACGATCAGCGGCAGCTCAAAACTGTTTGACACGATCAACGGTAAAAAGCTCCACCCAGGTGGGGGGTATAGCCTCCAGGCCAATTGCTCCAGCCCGGTAAAGGTCGCCGGCCCAGTGCCAGTCACAATTGTGCCGCTCTGGTATCCCCTGTTCACAACCGACTTCACACAGAACGTCAACTTCCCATGAGCCGTATCTCAACGAGCGGTATTCGGACGAGTAGGCCATATAACGAACAGGGTCTTGGCATGATCGAGCTGCTCGTTGCCATGGGTCTGGCGATAGGCATTTTGGCGTTTGCCAGTACCTATTTCACCTCAGCATGGCAACACACCGCCAAGCTTGAACAAGAAATTATCTCTCAAAATGATGCCCGTGCAGTCCTGCAGATACTTAACGACGAACTACGCCAGGCATATACAGGCCAAGCTGGACTCAACCCAATCGAGTCTATTTCTTCAACTGCAATTACCTTCTATTCCCCAGATCGCCAAAGCCCCTTCAAGCTTCGCAAAATCACTTATCAACTTACAGGCACAACCTTGACCAGAAGCGAAGTACTCAGCACAAACACCACAACGCCTTGGTCCATCCCAGGCGGAGCCCCAACAGCGGTAACCGTGTTGACAAATGTGCGCCCACCCGGTGGCTCACCCGTCATTCCGGCAATCTTTACCGGCACAGGCTCGCCCATTCGCACAGTCACGGTACAAATCAGCCTTGACGCGGATCCAACAAAATCACCGGCCGCACAAAACTATGAGATCAAAGCCTATGTGCGAGTCACCCCTACCTGAGGACAGGTCATGATGTTGCTGAAGCGAAAATGTGGTCGGATCGCCTCCAAATTCTTTGTTAGAGACGAGAGCGGATCAACCTTGATCACGGTCATGTTGATGGGAGCGACCCTTAGCGTGGTTAGCGCAATTCTCATCACGAACACCGTCTTCAATCTCGACAGCAGCTCTAAATCCGTAAGGGTCGGTGGCGCTTACCAAGCCGCAGAAGCAGGGCTCGGTGATTACTTGGCCAAGCTGGCCGACGATAGAACCTACTGGTCTCACTGGGTGCACGATGCCGAGAGCACCCGCATAGGTGGAACCACTGGCACCAACAAAAGCTGGACCGATGACGCAACCCCAGGTTGGACCTATGGGGCAACCAAGGACAACTGGAAGACACTCGGCGACGACTACGAATACAACATTCAGGTGACACCGCCGGCAGGGCCGGTGACCACGGTAAAGGTCGTTGCCACCGGTAGAAAGGTGGATGCGACCACAGGACTAAAGGCAATCGAAGCGGAGATTCGCCCGTCAAGCTTGGGCAATTTCTTGATGGTGGTCGACGACGACCTGAGCTTGGATTACTCGTCTCTCGTCACCAACGGCGGCGTATATCTGACCGATGCACCAAGCGGTACCTATGACCTCTGCCACGACGGCGTGGCAAACGCCAACTTGTATGCAGAGGATCGATTTATTACCGGCTGTGGAACGCACACGGGAACCGGCATTGCTTATGACGGCGATGCATCAACCGGCTATGCGGATATCCGCACTCAAATCTCCTCGCCCATTTCGTTTGGTCCGCTCCTCA
>CAYGGL010000231.1:0-2237 GCA_964349215.1 uncultured Acidimicrobiaceae bacterium
GCCTCAAACATGCAACACCGTTCATTGAAGACGCCATAGATCACTTGATCACAGCGGGCGCCAGTCGAATTGTCGGACTCGTTCTTGCACCGCATTATGCCGGCGCTTCGGTTGGTAAATATCTTCAGCGAATGAAAGATCGTGTTGGAGAATACTCATCTGAAATATCGATTGGGGCTGTAGAGAATTGGCATCTCGAGCCTGCTTATATCGATTTCCTCGTCGATCAGGTCGCTGCCAATCTCTCCAAAATGCCGGCGAACACCAAGGTCGTCTTTACTGCTCATTCCCTTCCCAAAAGCGTCATCGAGGGAGGCGATCCCTACCCCGAACAACTTCGAGCAACTGGCGAAGCGGTTGCCGACAAGCTGGGACTTAACCCTTGGAGCGAGTGGTCAATAGCTTGGCAAAGCGCTGGGCGAACGCCTGAACCCTGGATTGGCCCAGACATTCTCAACGTTATTCGTGACCTCGCCTCTACCGGCCGAGCCGGCGGGCTTCTTGTCTGTCCGTGTGGGTTCGTCTCTGATCATCTTGAAGTTCTTTACGACTTGGACATTGAAGCAGCGGGAGTAGCTCAAGATGTCGGCCTGGCCTTTCGTCGCACATCAGTGCTCAACGACAACAAAGAGGTTCTGGCTGCTCTGGCCGAATTGGTAATAGCCAATATTCCCGACCTGATAGATACATGACCGGAGCACGTAGATGCCCAAAGTAGCGATCATCGGTGGGGGCATCAGTGCCCTTGCGGCCGCACATCGTCTGGCAGATCGTCCAGATCTTGAAGTGACGATCTTCGAATCGAGTAGTCAATTTGGCGGCAAACTACAAACCCAACCGTTTGGAAATCTCTCCCTCGATACCGGGCCCGACTCTTTTTTAGCCCGACGCCCAGAAGCAATACGTCTTTGTGAAGAACTGGGCATAGACAACGAGTTGGTCAGTCCAAATCATGCAGGAGCTTACGTATGGTCGAGAGGACGTTTACGTGCCCTTCCTGCGGGATTGATGCTGGGAGTGCCGACCGATTTCATTGCGGTGGCCAAGTCGGGAATCCTCTCATTCGCCGGCCTATTGAGAGCCCTGGTTGAGCCACTCTTACCCGGCAAAGCACTCACAGGCGATCTCTCACTTGGAGCCGTCGTAAGAAAACGCCTTGGTAACGAAGTACTTGAGCGCCTGGTCGATCCACTTGTCGGTGGAATCAATGCAGGCAATACCGACCACCTGAGCATCCGAGCGGTGGCGCCTCAGTTATCAGAACTTGCCGAACGACATAGAAGTCTGATTCTTGGATCACGTGGGCATCGTCCACCCAAACCTGACCCAAATAAGCCTGGGCCGGCGATCTTTCTTGCATTCCCCACAGGAATAAGTCGCCTCGTCGAAGTACTGATCGAAAGCCTGACTAAGGCAGGAGTAAAGCTACAAGAATCGACACAGGTTGAAGCCGTCACCCTTTTAGACAGCGGAGCAGGGTTTGAAGTTAGGACTAACCAGGGAACCCAGATTGCCGACTGGGTAATAGTGGCAACGCCGGCGCCTACGACTGCGCAACTCGTCAAATCTATAGCTCCTGCAGTATCTGAGTTTTTCGCTTCGATTGAGTACGCCTCGGTTGCCCTCGTTGCACTTTCTTTCGCACGCGAAGACTTTCCTGCCTCACTCGAGGGAAGCGGATTTCTTGTACCGCGAAATGAAGGCTTCTTAACCACCGCCTGTTCATGGTCATCTGGCAAGTGGGCTCACATCAATTCTCAAGCACCCGATCGCGTGATCTTTAGAGTCTCCGTTGGACGTGTAGACGACAAACGATGGATGGAACTTGATAACGAAACCTTGGTCGAGAAAATTCTGGAGGAGCTAGTCCAACTCATGGGACTTGTGGAAAAACCTATTGACGTGCGGGTCAGTCGATGGCCTGACGCTTTGCCTCAATTTGCCCCGGGACATTTTGAACGCCTGAATTCACTTCAGTCCAAGCTCCACAACGATTTGCCAGGGTTGGTTCTCGCAGGCGCCGCTCTTGGCGGAGTAGGCATTCCAGCTTGCATTCAATCTGGCAACGCCGCCGCCGCGCACCTATTAGTACTGGAGTCCTCGTAATATGGAACCTGTCATGACACCAACTGACCACGAGAACTCCCAAGAACAGCGCATAAACACTCACCGAAATCACAGCGCCGTGCACAAAGCCCTTTCAGGTCTCGTTGTTGCAGTTGCCCTAGTTGGAACCC
>CAYGGL010000232.1:0-2233 GCA_964349215.1 uncultured Acidimicrobiaceae bacterium
ATACTATTCTGGGTGATGTGCATCCTCATTCTGTTGGGAGCACTCCTCAAGGCGATCTTTTCCGAAACCAAGATGAAAGGAGACATGAAGAACAACAGCTGGGGTATAGACCTCACCAAACCCAAGCCCGTGCTTAGGGCCGACATGAATTGGCTCCGAGAGCAGTATCCGCACTTTGGCGCCGCAATCCAAGCCGCTCCCGGCGGAGATGTGGTGACACACTGGCTTGATACGGGTCAACCGTACTGGCCGTGAGCTAAGTTATCACGACTTTTGCCCAGCCAACGCTGTAAAAAGCAACGGGGGCGTGTCTGTTGAACTCTCCGTTCAACTTCTTGATATAGATATCCGATCTGAAAGGAAGATAACAGAATGATTCATCGTCATTGGCGCTTCTTGGCCGCCATCGCAGTTTGTGCTGCAATTGCAGTAACAGCGAATGGTTCGCCAGCAGCCGCGACCCCAACCGACACTGCGACCGTAGAAGTGTCGTCCGCCACTCAAGCAACACCCCGTGAGTGGATCGCCAGCCTGTACATGCTCGGAGCCACAATCGAAGGCCCCCGTGTCGTACTTGAAGGTATTAAGTATCAGCCCCGCCTGACGCGCATCTTTGCACAGGACGGAATGCACTATGCCTTGTTCGAGTTTAACGGTGGCAAATACGCCATCAGCGAGGCAAACGGTGCCATCTGGGACACCCATCTCGATCCTTTCGGACCGACGACGGGGTGGTCATTCACACCGCTCGACATCGCATTGAAGATCGCGAGGATCCTGATCGAACTCTGGCAGGACCCCCTCCTCCTTATCGCGGTGCTGTTGATCATATGTCTAATACTTATATTCATCATGATCTTGATCAAGTACTACTATCGTCTGAAGCTGAAGGAAATCACTGGTGACAGGTTCAATCAATGGAACACCGACCCGTTCATCCCCCTGTGGTTGCACGACGATACCGAAATCCCGGGTCACCCGAGTAGCTTCCACAACGACATGCGCTTCCTTGCAGGCATCAATCCGCCACTAAACAATGAGGTCAGCAAGTACCCGACCGCGCGGTACTGGCTCGACACTGGCAAACTGCCTGTCACTCACATCGTCCCGTGACGATATCTGTTGAACTCTCCGTTCAACTTCTCGTAAGAGTAATCCTAGACAAGGAGAATCACATCCATGAAACGGCTACTATCAGGAGCTCTAGCGGCTTTGCTAGCGCTCACCACCCTCGCAGGCACTGCAGGAGCTGCGAGCCCGACCCCCGACGATGATCGTTGGATGCGTGGTTATTACAACACGCACGGCAACGTCTCGTGGCAGCGTGACTCAACGGGCTTTCTGCCCTCCAGCATGATCGTGGGTAACTACCACATCTTGTTCCTCAAGTCAGGACTCGTGTTCCGCATCGACGGTTCAACGGGCGTCTCCTACGTCTCCGGCAACCTCACCGACCCACCGAGTGCCTGGCGTCCTGCCACCCTCGCCGAAGTCGTCGCAGCCGCGCACGACAACGAGCCCGTGGTTCACGCGCTTGCGTGGGACCACCCTGCGATCGCCACTCTGGCTTTCGCTCCCTGCGTCGCGCAGTACTTCTACGCCGACCTTCAGGCCCCGGCCTACGATGTGGGGATGTACTTCTCCAACCCTCGTTACGCCGAGTCCGTCAGATGGCTCTATAACCAAGGTGGTCTGAAATTGTGCATTTATGCATACGACCTCCTGAATGTCGGGCGCAGTTGGGGCTGGCTCGCCGACCCGTCCACCATCGGTGGACCACTGTAATCTGACGCAAGTCGGGTTTTTTCACGTTAGTGTCATCGGAGACGGTACCTAGCACTGTTGACCTCGGTCAACTTCTCACACACAAGATACAATCGTAGAGATTGTTCATGGCGAAGCTTCACCGCTTTGCACCGGCCTCCCTGACCGGCACTTACACATGAACAATCTCTACGAACCCACTCGGGTTCAACGCCTTACTTAAACAATTGAAAGACAATTGCCGCGACTTCCAAACACGCAAGCGAACCAAATGCTTGAATCGCTATTTTCTTAACGATCCATTTTTTCTCAGTTCCTCCAAATATGACCGCACTGACTTGTGTCGGCACGACAAATCCTACCCAGAAAAACGCTGCCATTGCGTATGCATTCCATTCGGGCTGGTTAAAAATAAATATCGCCAAAACAACCGAAGTGACCACCGTGACTAACGCTTGGAGTCCATACC
>CAYGGL010000233.1:0-2232 GCA_964349215.1 uncultured Acidimicrobiaceae bacterium
CACCGCTCATCGAAAAATGGGCGGCCGATTATGCACTCGGAGTCGCATCGGTCGCGGTGGAGAAAACGATTTGGGTTGGGACTCGGGTAGCGGCGACTGTAGCAGAAGAAGGGACTTCAGCTCGAATCGAAGCCATCCTGAGATAGTTCGCTGAGTCGTAACCCTCGAAGGAGAGATCGCCGAGGACATCGGAAGCAGCCACGGTTAAGGGTGAAGCTTCAGTCCCGCGGGCCTTGCGAATGTAGAGCCTCGCCCCCAGCGCGTCCGTTGAATACTGAGCGGACATGATACCGCGAGGGGAAGAGGTAGACGTGCTCCCGACGTGGAGTTCGGTTGCGGGAGTTACGACGTTCAATCCATTCGCAGTCCCGGTGCCGATGAAACTCCCGGTTGCTCCAAAAGTGACATTGCCGGACGTGGATCCGTAGATGACTGCGTTCGTGAGTGCGCCACCTGAACCGCTTGAAGCAGCTCCAATCACATCCCGAGCCCCCGACGCTGTGCTCTGCCGGTTGAACAATCGAGTCAATGTTGTGAACTGCGGAGGCCCTGACTCCTGGGCAAACACAAGCGCACTGAGCGCGAACAACGTGAGAAGAATCGTCTTTTTCATGTGGTGATGTAAACCCCGTCGTTAGCTGTCACCGCGTCAACCTCGATGTCCGACAGGTTGAAATAGTTCGAGTTTTTGGCTTCCCACACGCGGTCTTGCTCCGGGTCGATAGGGAGAGCGCCGGTGCCGCCGACAGGACGCACCCAAACGCGGCCGACGTTCGCGGTCTTGGCGGACTTGAATCCACTCAGAACGATTTTCTTGTATCGCTCCTGACTTGTGGTGGTCGCAGAAAGTGGAACCCATGTTGTGGGTGTTGGGACTGTGATGTAACGGTCAACTAATGATTCTGATGCCATAGATTTGCCTTAGTTTGTGACTAGAAAGTTAACCGCGCACTCGCCTGCCGGAGCAACGTCCATGTAGATCGTAAATGATCCAGAAGCGGCTACCGCAGCCCCGAGGCGAGCTGTGGCGTCATTGGTAGCCTTGGTGACAATGATTATGCTATTTGCAGTAACAAGCGAGTCAGTGACAACGAGTGAAGTGGCTGCTGCTGCAAAGTTTACCCGGCCAGTGGTTTTATTTATAGTTTGAGCCCCGGTGGTTCCCGGTGTGGTTATGGTCTGCGCAAGGACGACGTCTCCAGCGACATTGAGCGTCGTTCCGATAAACGCCTTTTTCGCGACCCCGAGCCCGCCAGCGGTGATAAGCGCGCCGGTGGTGGTTGAAGAGGAGTCCGTCGTTGACGTTCCAGTTACGACACCGCCAAGGAACGAAGCCCCAGCAATACCAAGCCCACCAGCCCCAACGATTGACCCGGTCGTCGTGCTGCTTGACGTTGTGGTCGTGACCACGTTCAAACCGGCATCAACAATTTTTGCCCGCACCGTGCCTGTTAACGCATCTCCTCCAAGTCCGAATTTAACCCCAGGCTCTGACCCTGTGCTTCCGTATCCAATCCACGCCACACCCCTCTGGTTCGCATTCCCGTGCGTGTAGCCGTAAAGGCTGATCCCAGAGCCGTAAGTTATTGTCCCGTCGTCAGGGTAAATTGAGATGTGGTTTGTTGCTGTCGTGGCGCTTTCGTCAGTGATGATCTTGCGAGGCCCAGCCGGTCCTGACGTGTTTTTGATCTGGATTTTCCCGGTGCCGTTCGGTGAAAGAAGCAGGTTCGCGTTTGCGCTTGATGACGTGATATAGCCGTTGATTGCAAGATTGGTAATGATCGCCCCGCTTACAATCTGCACGTTCGTGCTATTTTGAATCGTAAACTGAGTGCTCTCGAAATTGTAAACGTTCGTGTTTCCGAGTGCGCTCGGAGGCGTGGCCCACGTTCCATCACCGCGCCAGAAGGTCGAGGAGCTTGCGGTCGTCCCGCTGTTCAGGTTCGTCACGTTCAGATTTCCAACCACATCAAAAGTCGAAATGTCCACCTGCCTGAATGCCGCGTTCGTCGCGTAGGCTGCCCCGGAGGTCACCGGGCCGCTCCAGAACGTGTTTGGCTGCGCGTGCTGCGTCGGAGGCTCGGAGATGCCTGAAAGAATCCACCGCGACCGCCCGCCGTTGTATCGAAGTGTCACCGTGACCTCACGCGTCCAATACTGACTCAAATCCGTTCCGGTCATGATCCGGTTTGCCGCTGTGCCGGTCTCGTTCAACAGCGCCATGTCGTAGCC
>CAYGGL010000234.1:0-2218 GCA_964349215.1 uncultured Acidimicrobiaceae bacterium
GCCACCGCCGATGGAACCGGTGCGAGGATCGGCACCACCATGTCCTATGACCCCTTCGGCCAGGCACTCACCGCACTCGCCGACAACCAGGAGGGAACCATGGACTACGCCTGGTTGGGCAAACACCAACGACCACTGGAACACCAAACAGGCCTTGCCACCATCGAGATGGGTGCACGTCAGTATGTGCCAAGCCTCGGGAGATTCCTCGAGGTCGACCCCGTCGAGGGGGGAAGTTCGAACGACTACGACTACGTGTCAGGGGACCCGACCAATCGGTTCGATCTCTCAGGCACTTGCGGAACCTTCGGCAACCCGTTCAAGAAATGCAGCAAAGCGCGGGCCAAGCGGGGCAGAACTGGCTTCCTAGGAGGCGCCTTTAGCAAGTCGTACCGCCACGTCACGGTCGGCTACAGCGGGTGCCTAATCGCATGCATTGACGTGAAGTTCCAGGGCGGACGTGTTGGCGCGTCCTTCGGGGTCGGTGGCTTCACCCTTCGCGGTCCATACGTTGGCCTCGCAAATCAGCGCGCTTCGCAACGCCGGACGTGCTCAGTTACGGTGGGTGGCGGGATCGGCATTGTGGGAACAGGGTCTCTTGGGCTTCAGTCTGATGGCTTCGAGAAGTCTGGAATTGATTCCGAATTCACAATTAGCACGGGAGCGGGCTTGCAAAGTGCAGTCATGTGCGGAGCCTCCGTGTATATCCCCGGACTGCCGACGTAGGTTTCGAGGTGCGGAGCTGGAACTCGTTCCCTGGAAACTTTGCGCTATCGCTCGCGATCGGCCTCGGCTCGCTCCTCTACGGAATCCGACGCTGGCACATCACCCGTTCCCGCAAGGGTGGCTACATAAGCAACGCCGACCCTTTCCGGAACACGGGCTTCTTCTACGTTCGGAACGTTGTTGGGGCTGCACTGCTGGTCGGCCTGGGCTTGGCATCTCTGTGGGCAGCGGCCGTCTATGCAATCGCCCGGTGAGTTTCAGTTGGGTCGAGACGCAGGAGCGCATGGGTCCAGCGCTACAGCGGAAGCCGCTTTATCCTCGATCCACCGAAGTGACGCCAGTCGGGCCACAGCTTGGCTTGGCGGCGGTCGGTCAAGCGGGTGCCGCGCACGATGACAAGAAGAACGTGTTCAACGAGAAGTTCCGGAAGCAACGAAACCAGCGGAAGCGGCAGAGCAATTTCTCTCGGATCGGGGAGGCTCTGAGGAAACTGATGGATGCATTGGGTTCAGGAACTTTGGTCTCACCACCTGCGGATGTTTCATTCCAAGCGCCAAGGGTGCCATCGTGTCCCTTGGTGGACTGGCCTGCACACCATGAGCGAGACTTCGAATGGTCACGGCTGGTTTGCGGTGCGCTGCCTATTCCAAATGACGATCGACGGTGCTACGGCTTACGAAGAGCGGGTCACACTTTGGCGGGCAGGCACGGCTGATGAGGCCATCGCTCAAGCCGAGGAGGAGGCCAAGGACTACGCTAATGTTCTCGAGATCACCCACCTCAACTTTACTCAGTCCTACATGATCGATGGCGACGTGGTCGACGGTGCTGAGGTCTTCTCATTGATCAGGCGTAGTGAGTTGGCACCAGACGACTATATGTCAGGGTTCTTTGACACGGGCGAGGAGTTCCAGGAACGTCGCGGCGGAGCCGCCGTCATGTCACGAACGTTGTTCTGGATCACTATCGGGGGCACGGCGATTGACATCGTTTGTCGAATCGGAGGTGTTCAGTGATCCTCCTCGGTGTTCTGACGCTCATCGCCCTACTTCCGCTTGTGCCGCTCCAATCGAAGGATGGGCCGCTCGTGCCACGCCTGACCACGATCGCGTGTGCTTTCGTGATCGGGCAGATGTTTCGGCGCGCGGCGGATCACGAGATCATGGCTCTGAGCTATGTGGGCGCATCATTGCTGGCTTGTCTTCCATGGGCGCTCTATTTTCGATGGAGGCACGATCAGTCGTCTTCAGGACCTTGAGGCTCGAGGGGCGTACAGAGTATCGGGGGCGCAAACGAGCATGGCTCTCCTTTCGATCGATGGAACCGGTGCGAGGATCGGCACCACCATGTCCTATGACCCCTGCGGCCAGGCGCTCACCGCACTCGCCGACAACCAGGAGGGAACGATGGACTACGCCTGGTTGGGCAAACACCAAAGACCACTGGAACACCAAACAGGCCTGAACACCATCGAGATGGGCGCACGCCAGTA
>CAYGGL010000235.1:0-2175 GCA_964349215.1 uncultured Acidimicrobiaceae bacterium
TGAGCGGAACCCGAACGCGATGCGAGTGAGCAGTCGCAGCTTGGTGTTGACGCTCCCCACGCGCGCATTCGACAGGCGGTGGGTGAGCGCGGCTTCGATCCGGTGCGGTGCTTGGTGATTGCCTTTGCGAGCTTCACGAACGACGGGATGCGACATCGCAGCACCCGGTTTCTGGGGCCGCCGGCGCAGCTCCACCCAGTTACCCAGCGTCCCTTCGTGAACAACGTTTGCTCGGGCGACCTCAGCGACCGCACGACCCGTCGTCAAGACGATATCGACCGCCCCATCCTTGAAGTCCTTCTCGAACTTTCTGCGCTTCTCCGGCATGGCAATCTCAGTTTTCTCGATGCCTCCACGATCTCAGGGGGTCTCCATTCCTTGACATCCCAATCAGGGGACAAGTAGGTTGCCGCTGACCAAAACATGAAATCCATGTGGATCTGGTCTGAAAGGATACTATGAGGTCAAATCACGCAAGAGGTATGATGGCTGTCATTCTTCTAGCTTCACTCTGTCTTGGCCAAGCGTCATTAGCCGGAGCCTCTCACAGTTCGGGGCAGGTAGTGGATGACGACTGTTCACTTCCTGGAACTCCCTATTTTTACAGAGGTGGCCCCGCCAGTGACTGGTACCAAAACGGCTCAACACCTTATTGTAACTGGTCGACAAACAGCGCAACGAGTCGAAGCAATTATGCGAATATTTACATTGATCCAAATTCAAATCACTCAGGTTATTATGGGATGGATACCTATATAGTTCCAGGCTATACAGGAAGGGCTCGTTATAACCGGTACCAGAATGGGACTTCAGGTGGGGTAACCACCAGTTATACTAAGCTCCAAAGCGGTTATTCAAACCAGTATGTACGGATTGTATCAAAAGTATACTTCTGTGAGAATGTCAATACACCCTGCGCTGGATACATGCAGTTTGCTGACAATGGCGGGACTCCTTATGGAACACTCGTAATTGACGTATCGAAATATTTTCCAGTTCACTGACAACTACATTTGGCTTGAAACTAAGGAGAACTTTGAAGATGATGAAACCTCATAGGACACGGCTGGCTTTAGGTGCCTTGATAATATCCGCAGGTGTAGTGGGAACGCAGCTGGCTGCTTCATGGGCTGGTGCTTCAGGAACACCCACCGTCGTTGGCCACAACGCCCACCTGCCTGCACCGGAGGCCATACTCAAAATGGCACAGGCTGGCCTGCCGTATCGCCCGAACATTCCCACCGGAATTCCGGCCGGCTTGGCCCTTGATCTGGTTGATTATGGGCGCCCCGAAGATCCTGATGGCGTACCGAGTATGGACCTTTGGTACAAGGATGCCAATGGTAGGACAGATTTGCATATCTGGCAGACGTCCTTGCCAGCCGAAACCTTGGGTCCAAACGATGACCCAACCCTGAAGGGCACCCCAAAGATCATCGGTGGGAAGACTTGGATGCTGCTACGTATGGAGCGGCAGAACTGGGTTGATATCGTCCTGAGCCGTCGTCTGGACAATGGGGTACTTGTCAGCCTGGATGCGGTTGAGGGCACCCCTGCTGCTGGCGCGTTGAGGGCCATGGCAGCATCTCTGGATTGAGACTGGCACAATGAACTTGTCTAAGGCCAAATCGGAAATGGCAAGACCTCGTTTGCTGATCATCCTCGCCGTCTTGATGGCGGCGGGGATGATCAGTGCCATTGCTCTCTGGTCGAGGGGCGACCCAGAGTGCGGTGACTTGAGTGCAGTTGCCAACTTGAAGGAGGGCGATGTTGCTGACGTGAGATGTGTTCCGGCTTTCGTGGTGCGTATGGGAGGAAATAGTGTGGTCCTTCTTGCTCGGAGCCCACACCTTGGGGAGCGCCTAATTTGGGACCAGAAGCGTCGTCTGTTTCTTGGTCAACATGGCGAATCCTTCGCTGCAGATGGTACGGTGGTGACCGGACCCGGCAACCAGCCCCTATGGCGTTGCCCCACGGTTGGGTCGAGGGACAACCTACGCATCAAGGCGAAGAGTTCGCCATCGACGAACGATTTGGTGATGGCCTGCAAGAATGGGCCCCAGAACTGGCGATAGGCGAGCCACACAGCTAAATCGGCGCGTGAACACATCTGTATTGGGTTTCATTCGTGACTGAAAGTGGCGTTGGCGTTAGGGTCTCTGGCCTGGTGCCGAC
>CAYGGL010000236.1:0-2156 GCA_964349215.1 uncultured Acidimicrobiaceae bacterium
GCGTGAGAAGGCTGTTGTCAACGGGGCACTCTTCCTTATCGCGAAGCCCTTTACGGTGGAATCCTTCCAAGAGGTGTTGTCTTCGGCTGTAAAGTAAGAAGTGTCTGTGGTCTCAGTCTGTGACACGATAGATCCATGAGTAACGAGATACCGCTGCCTATTCAGGAGGGTGTGCGTGACCTCTTGTCCGATTTGGTTGGGACAGGTGTCGCTGTAGATAAGACATCGCCCTTGGTCTTTGAAGAAGAAGACTCCAAGGGAGTTATAGGCGAATTCATCAGTGATGACGATCAATTGGTCGCCCTTTGTATGGCAGATATCAAGTTTGCCTGTTATGCAGGAGCAGCGCTGTCGATGATTCCTGCAGCTGCAGCCAATGAGAGCATCAAGCGAAATGATCTTCCCGAGAACCTTCTGGATAATTACTCAGAGGTGGTCAATATTATGTCTCGACTGGTTAATAGTTCGACGACTCCACATCTGCGTTTGGGCAAAGTACATACTGTTCCAGGTGATTTGCCCGAGGCCGTATCGAAGGCGATGGAGTCTCCATCGCTACGACGTGATTTCGTTGCAACGATCAGTGGTTATGGCTCTGGAAACGTTTCCCTGTTGCTGGCCTGAAAGGCCTCAAACTCATTTCTTTTGGTATCAAGCAATTCGTTAGCAAGCACTTCAGCATTTAGGCCGGGGTCAAACTGTTCGGGTTTAAGTGTCTCGACAGGAGCTACATCAGACTTACGACGACCTGTTTCGGTCTGGTCATCTGGGATTGCGTGGAGACGGGTCATTTCATTAAGTGTCTCTTCAACAAGTGTCTTTATAGACGCGTCTCGGTAATTCTTGACCAATAAATTGATGAGTCCGACAGCACCCCTGGCTAACAGGAAGGCAAGTAGGAATCGGAGTCCTGAAGAGGGTAAATCAAGATTTCCCTCCAGTGTGGCACGCATCGACCCCCACCAGAGGCCAAGCGAGATGAGAAGACTGAATGTAAGGGAAAGGTGGGGATCCATCATTTCTGGCGTTCTAAAGCACGACGGCGAAGCTGTTCATTGAAAATGAAGTGACGAACACGATCGGCATCTTTGCTTCTCAGATCATCAAAACGAAAACTTGCGGTTAAGTGACCCGTATTATCGACAGCAGTACGAACTACCACGGCAACAGTTCTGAACGGTTCATCGTCGATTGCGACCATGGTCTCGATCCGATCTCCCATTTGTAGAGACTCACCCTCGGGAAGAATGCAGTTCATGCCGCCTTCACTTATATCCAAGGTAACACTCGTATTTTTGAGTCCCTCTCGATCAAGAACTACCGGGAGCGTTATCGAGAGACGGGCAAAACTACGGCGTTGGTGCAGAGTTGGTTTACTGTCTGCCCTGATGGTCCATAGGGGCAATGGGGTTCTTTCAATCGCCGTAACCGTTCCTAAGACGTCACATAATCCCCTATGGTGAATCCATTGGACGGTAACTGGTTTATTCAAATCGGAAAATAAGATCGGGATAGTTGGAGTTGATGGCGCTGCAACTGTGAGCACGCCGTCATGTATGTCTTCTATGCGAGACGAGAGCCAATCGGAATGATGAGGACTTAACATCTCAATCAAAGTGTTGACTGTTGGCCATTCGATTGAATTCCCATCGGCCATGGCCCCTCCCTAGATGGTTATATGTTCGGTTAGCAAAGCGGTCCACAAAGCGGCTGTAGCAGGACGACCATCAAGTCGTGCGACAGGTATACCGGTTTGTAAGAGTGCAGCTGGACTCACTGTATCTTCAATGCTTGTTAGTGCGAGAGCATCTATTCCACCGAGTCGGTCGGCCCACGCCGTTATATCTTCGTTCTTATGGCCGGCGTTTACAGCTGCCCAAATAGCAGATGGTTGAAGAGCGCCGAGCACATGGAATGCCCACATGGTATCTGCGGCGCTCATCGATGTTTCAACGGCAATAACTCGCGTCTCGCCTTGATGTCTCCAGCGGTTTCCTAATTCGCGTGCAAGTCCTGTTTCGTTGATGCGTCGTTCGCTCGGAATAGCTCTGCCTTTATATGAACTTGAAGCGAGAACAACATTCTCTGGGTCAAGGCCGGCCTCCGTTGCCATTACTCGCCCAAGTTCGAGAGCATCCTCGCGTTCACCGATTGCG
>CAYGGL010000237.1:0-2138 GCA_964349215.1 uncultured Acidimicrobiaceae bacterium
CTTTTATGGAACTCGCAGCGGTGGATGCCTTCCGACCCGCTTGGAAACGCTGGGTTTCGTTTACCAACGAACGAGCTGCCGCTTTCGCCGTCGACTCTCTTTCATCCACTCGCCCGATTGAGTTTCCAGTGGAATCACCCGATGACGCAGAGGGCATGTTTGATGTTCTCACCTATCAAAAAGGTGGATCCGTTCTGCGCATGCTTGAGCAATATCTCGGCACAGAGCGTTTCCGTTCGGGTATTCGTCTCTACCTCAACAAACACGCATACGCCAATGCGGAAACCACCGATCTTTGGGACGTCATTGAAGAAGCAACAGGCGAACCCGTGCGAGCAATTATGGATTCATGGATCTTCCAAGGTGGATACCCATTGATAAGCGTCGAAAGAAATGGATCTGAAATTTCGATTAGCCAACAGCGTTTCCAATTTATGAATGAATCTGGCGGTGGCGAAGCCATCTGGCAAGTGCCCATCATGATTGAAGTAGATGGAGTCAGTTCTCGAGTTCTTCTTGAAGAAAGCAACGCGACTTTTGAAGTTGGTGCCGCCAACTCAGTAGTAATCAATGCTGGTGGACATGGGTTCTATCGCACCCGCTATTCGCCCTCGATGCTTGACTCACTGGCTAAAGAGGCCCAGAAGGTTTTATCTCCAGTTGAGCGTGCCATCTTGGTTGACGACACTTGGGCTGCCACCTTGGCTGGTGACGTCATGGCTGGTGACTTCATTGAGCTTGCAAGAAGATTCGCCGACGAGACTGATCGCACCGTATGGGCGACCTTAGCCAGTCCACTTGCCGCCATTGAACGCATTGTTGAAACCGGCACTCGAAATCGATTCCATGCATTTGTAACTGAGTTGGCAGGACCGGTACTTTCACGTCTTGGATGGCAACCGGCAGCCGATGAAGACGAACTCACACGACAGCTGAGGGGAACACTCATTACAATCCTCGGCGTTACAGGAGATAACCAGTCAGTGCAGCTCCAAGCCAGAGAAGCACACGATGCATATTTGGCCAACCCAGCCAGCGTCGACCCAAACGTTGCCGCCGCCGCACTTGGGGTCGTTTCGACAATAGGTTCTGATGAGGATTACGAGATTTTTCTCAATCGCTATAAAACCTCTCCCTCGCCACAAGAATCGCTTCGCTATTTACATGCGCTGGGCAATTTCCCTCAGATTGAGCTGGGTGAAAGAACGCTCGCCATGTGTCTTTCAAAAGATGTGCGGACGCAGAATGCCCCATTCTTGGTTATGACTTTGCTCGCCAATAGAGATCTCGGTCAAACATCTTGGAATTTTGTTAAGCAGAACTGGGACATCATGTGTGAGCAATACCCTGATAACGCCATCCCTCGCATGCTTGGTGGCGTCGTTGCCCTTTCAACCGAAGAGCTGGCGAGCGACGTGGAGGCATTCCTACATGCCCACCCTGTTCCTCAAGCGTCAAAGACAATCGAGCAGCATCTTGAGAGGCTGCGAGTAAATATTGCTTTTCGACAACGTGAGTCTCGCCGTATCGGCTCGGCCCTCAACTAGCTCATTGAACTACCCAAATTGCTCGCTGATTTTTGAGAGGAAGCACTTGCCTCCGTACTTGTCCTTTTGGGGGCTGCTGAAATAGCCAGTTTCAGGCACGCGGGTGGCTTCCTTCTTGGCGCCATCCCATTTCCAGCGCCCAATCCATACGACTTCCGAACCCGTCTTGCAGTTTGGTGCCATCGAAATTACCGGTGGACTGATACCCACGTCGAAGTTCTCGACCTTGCCGATCCAATCGTTCAGTCCTGCCTTGGTAATGCCTTTACCTTGGGCCTCCAAGGCTGCGACAAGAAGTTTCGCCCCAACCCAATAACCAATGGTCACAGGCGACTCGAAGTGGTTGAAAGTAGCAATCTTTGGATGGTAACGGGTGATGCTGTTGACATACTCGTCATGCGCCGGCGTTTTCTGACGAGGCGCACCATTGGGCTGATCACCTTGTGCGCCACCCCAGATTCCATCAACCCAAGGACCAACCTGAGAAGCCAACCCACCAACACTGGTTGCCCAACTTCCCCATCCTATATTGGGCTTGTACTGCTGGCGTTGAGCAGCCGAGGCACATAAAACCCAACCCAAACCCTGGAA
>CAYGGL010000238.1:0-2137 GCA_964349215.1 uncultured Acidimicrobiaceae bacterium
ATCGCCAACGTCTGGGCGATCTTCCCAAACTCTTGAGACTCATCGCAGCACGCAACGCCACCGAACTAAACCAAGCAGACCTGGCATCCGATGCGGGCTTCCCGGCATCGACCTTGCCTCGTTACCTCGACATCATTGAATATCTATACCTGCTGCGACGAGTCCCCTCGTGGTCGACAAATCTCACGACACGAGTGGTCGGTCGGCCCAAGATCTACCTCACCGACTGCGGACTTGCCGCTCATCTCCTGGGTCTGTCTCCATCGTCGATGTCCTCGACGGTTGACCCGACCAGAGCGGGACCGCTGCTGGAAGCCTTTGTCGTTAACGAACTCCACCAGCAACAAGGTTGGGGTAACGAGCAATGCAGCATCTATCACTATCGAGACCGGACGGGTCCCGAAGTAGACGTCGTGATTGAACACGCAGACGGGCGGGTTGTCGCGATCGAGGTAAAGGCAGGGATGAGCCTTGGGAACAAGCCCACAAAATGGCTTTCACTGTTACGTGATCGTCTCGGAAGCCGCTTTGTTGCGGGCGTGGTTCTCTATACAGGTCAAGAGGCCTTGCCATTGGGAGATCGACTTGCCGCCATGCCGATCGAGGCTCTCTGGCGAGGCCGTATCACTTAGCCGCCGACTAGTGTCGGTCCATGTTTCGTCGTAAGTTGCTCGCCTTAGGTGTTGGTTTTCTCTTACCGGTCATCCTGCTTTTTACGGGCACCTCGGCCGTACCGGCTGCGGCACAAGTTGGGCTTCCAAATGGCTTTGAGCAGATCCTTGGCTATGACGTTGACATAACGATCGAAACAAATGGCGATCTGAGCATTGTCGAAACGATCTCATATGACTTTGGCAGCCAAGAGCGCCACGGCATCGATCGCATCATCCCGGTCGTCTCTCGATACGACAAACACAATGATCGCATCTATCCACTAGAGGTTGAATCGGTCACCGCCTCGAACGCAACACCTTCTCAGTATGAAGTTTCTGATTACAGCGAGACTGAGAAACGAATAAGGATAGGTGACCCCGATACGACCATCACCGGTACGCATACTTATGCCATCACCTATTTTGTCCGTGGTGCTTTGAATGCGTTTGGCGACCATGACGAGTTGTTTTGGAATGCCATTGGCGATGAATGGTCTTCGCCGATTTCAAACATAAACGTGCGTGTGCACTCCCCCGGTGACATTACCCAAGTTGCGTGTTACGCGGGCCCGAGCGGAAGCCGCCTCGGTTGTGGCTCGGCCGGCGCTACGGGCAAAGAGGCCTCCTTTGCTCAGCCTCGTCTCAATCCATTTGAGGCAACAACCATTGTCGTAGCTATAAACAAAGGGGTTATCTCACCCGAACCTGCGCCGATTCTTCGCAAACACTGGACCTTTGATCAGGCCTTTGCGGCTACTCCCGCAACCGTGGGCATCAGCTCAGCGTTGATGTTGGGCCTTTTGATATTTGTTGGATGGCTTGGATACACCAGAGGCCGTGATCGGCGTGCGATCGGCTCTCATATCGATGCAGCATTTTCGACAGGTAATGAAGACCATGAACGAGTGCCGTTCATGTCGCGCACAGAAACGCCAGTTGAGTTCGAACCCCCAGATGGAATTCGTCCAGGACAAATCGGGGTGCTTATAGATGAACGAGCACACCCGTTGGATGCAACTGCCACCATTGTTGATCTCGCAGTGCGGGGCGGGTTATGCATTGAGGAAACACAAGAGCGTGGTTGGTTCAAGAAGGGCGACTGGAAACTGACCAAACTCAAAGAGCCTGATGACCTGTTGGAGTATGAACGCATTTTGCTCAATGGACTTTTCGAGTCGGGCGATGAAGTTCAGCTGTCAGAGCTTCGAACCCGATTTGCCGCTCGTCTTGCCAAGGTTGCAAGCGCGATGCACAAAGATGTGGTCGCCAAAGGCTGGTTTACAGAAGACCCTGATAAAACTCGCAGGCGATGGAATGTAATCGGCTGGTTGGTCGTACTTGGCGGTATTGGCGCAACGGTGCTGGCGGCCATATTCACTGGCCTTGGGCTAATTCCTATTCCCATTATTTTCGCAGGCTTTGTGTTGACCAAGGTTGCAAAACGTATGCCACATCGTACAGCCAAGGGCACAGCTGTCTTGGGA
>CAYGGL010000239.1:0-2109 GCA_964349215.1 uncultured Acidimicrobiaceae bacterium
GTGTTCGCACGCGTGTCAAAAATTTCGTAGCCAGCAGTGCGTCGGCCTTCTGCCAGCGTCAGCGCACCCGCCTTGCCTTTCCCCCAATGATGCTCGGGAACCCGGTAGGGCGTGTTGATGATCAGGGACTTTGGCGAAGCTGCCACAGGGAGTTAAACCTTAACGGAATAAAGAGGAACCTCAAGCTGCGGCAGCCTGCCACGCTGTACGATGTCAAAAACGTGCTGACGCCAGAATGGCCAAACATTGTGCACAGCATTGATCTGTGCAAACGCAGCAAGTGCATCCCCTTCGGCATCACTGGTCAGCGCATATTCAACGCGATAATCAGCCTCTATCGCGTAGTATATGATCTGCCCCTCAAGTGCATCCTGATTAACAACTCTAAGGCCGAGACGAACAAAGACAATAAGAACACGCGTGGTTGTCTCACCTTCAACCTTGTCAGCAAGGGCGTAATCGACCTGTCTCTTGAACTGCTGAAGAGCATCAATTGCAGTCTCAACGGCCTGATCAAATGGCCGCTCAAATTTGCTCGTATGCAACACCAGATCAAGCAATCGAAGACTGCCGGCGGCCTGCCTAGCGAGATCAACCTGATCCGTCATGCCGCACGCTCCGTTGGCGCCCACGGTTGATCAACAATTCGCTGGAAATTTGCATCAAAGTGCGTTGAAGGATTTGTGACATGAAAGTCGCTGGTCGTCACATATCCAGAACTGGACAGATCGACCTGCTGAACACTCATCCCCGCCAACGCCTTTACATCATCCAGCAAAAATGGATTCGCAAGAACCAGGCGTAAGAGCCTATCCATCGCAACACTTTGGAAAACTTCGCCACGCTCATACTTCGAAAAAGCATTGGCGCCTCCACCAAACAACAGCGCAGCGTCTTGCTGAGAAATTCCAAAATACTCACGCAAGCCGCGAATCTCGCTGCTCACAAGCAAGCCATCCACAGCGCGGCGAGCATCCGCAACTCGAACCTGATTGCGACGGATCTGCTCGGTCAGAACTGGCTGGCCCCCACAAACCGGGCACTCACACCCTTCCAGCCCTTCAACCAAGACTGTGCCATTGCCATGACGATAGTTGTCCGCATACACGACGGGGCGAAGCTCGCCCTCCTCGCAAAGCGGGCAGATCATTTCATTATTGTTGTTCATAGAGCACCTTCGGGGTGAAAGGAGCACAAGGTAATCACCAGTTGCCGAGTGGATAGTTGTAGTTTCACGTACAACTCGTCCGTACGAGACTCAGAATAAATGTGCGTTGTCAGGTAGACGTCCATCCAGAGCTTGCTGTCGGGATAGCGGACGCTCTCGTGGTAGTCGGTTGCAGCAAGTCCAGCCAGACATTCGCATACCTTATCCAGGTCATAGCCAAAGTTGTCGATGTGCTTGAGGACACGGGGCGAGGCGTAAACCACCCGTCTCTCGGCCGCCCACTGCCTGATTGTGTCGAGGTTGTATTCCGGGGGGCCGGCTCGCTCTTCATGCTTGGGCGGAGTAACCATTATGGTTAGGGCCTATCCTTAGGTCAATCCGTGGGAGTACGTGTCAGTCCAGCGGCACGATTTTCAGGGACTCAATACCCCGGTCATCCACCACTTTGACCGCGATTTTGCGGTTATCTCCTGCCCCAAATGGCAGGGATACCGTGCCATGGTACCGGCCCAGCAGTTCCTCGTTGAGTTCCGCCTTGATGTCCTTCTTCAACTTCTGCCAGCCATCCTTGTCGCCCGCCATCGGGAAGAACACCTGACGCGGCAACAGCGAACGCTCGTCGTAGTCGGTATCGAGCAGCCACATGGCGATCTTGTTCTTGCCACCGGAGACCAACTCACCTTTGGCGGTGTCGAAGTAATCGAAGCCTTTGACCTCGACCTGATAATTGCCGTCCTTCAACTTCCGTACCTCGACCTCAGGTTGCCCCATAAGCCAGAACGACTCATTGCTCGACCGATTCTTCTTCAGATCCTCAGTCAGCAAGTCGGTGTTCATCTGGGCTTTCAACAGAATGACGCCTGGCCAGTTGACCTGATCAATATCCTTGATCTTCCTGCCATTTGACGGACACCGGGTTTTCGAAAGAATAACCCCAACCC
>CAYGGL010000240.1:0-2108 GCA_964349215.1 uncultured Acidimicrobiaceae bacterium
GGGGAACGGCGAGTGCCAAGACGGCAGCGCCAATGGCACACAGAATTGCGGCCGCGCTCAGGGTAAGACGGGTACGGGTCAGTGTCATAGCCTAAATTAATGATAAATTTCGTAAGAAAAAAAGAACCACTCGGTGCCCAAACAACGTGAGGGAAGTATAGCACAAAGACCCTGGGGACAAAAAGTACTCAACGTGTTTTGTCCAGCAAATCTTTATATACAGAGGCGGGATTCTCCGCTTTCCATAGCGCTGAACTGGCTACGCAACGCTCTGCTCCTGCATCCACAAGTGACCCAAGTGTATGCTCGGAAACACCACCGTCAACGGCGAGCAGCAGATTGGGGAAGAGGGCTCGCGCTCGACGCAGCTTGGAAAGAATCGGCTCGCCCAGGAAGGCTTGACCACTCGCTCCCGGCACCACGCCCATGATCATGAGGCCATCAATTGGGAGCCTGGCGATCTCATCAACAGGAGTTTCTGGATTTACGGCCACGACTACTTCGAGTTGTAGGCTGCGCAACTTGGCAATGACATTTGCAAGGGGTCGCCCGATCTCTCTATGAACGATGACGCGTTTTAAACTGGGAACATGCTCGAACCAGGACTGCACTACTGTTAAAGGATTTTGCACCATGCAGTGGAGCTCGATGTTGGGAAGATTTTTCCAACGACCAACGACTTCGGAATCGGCCCAACAGGTTGCTCCAAAGAGTGAACCGTCGAGTACGTCGACGTGAAAGGTCGACGCGACCTTGCAGAGCTCGGGATGGAGCAAGCGTTTACGGAAATCAGTTTCATCGTAAGCTAAAACGCCAGGTAGGATTTCCATATTAGCTTTCGAGTTCCTCCACCTGTTGCAAGCGGCGTTGATGACGTTCGGCTTTTGAGAATGGGGTAGCTAAGAAGGTTTCGGCAATCTCAAGTGGATCATCATTGATCGGCAGTCGGCCCGGAATAGCAATGACATTGGCGTTGTCGTCGTTGCGCATGGTGCGGGCTGCCTCAATGGAGTAGCCGATGCCGGCCCGAATGTCCTGAAACTTATTGGCGGCAATGGCGATGCCTTCAGCATTTCCGCATGACAAAATTCCGAACGAGCCCGCATGTTTGCGAACCGCTTGAGCTACGGAGGTGGCGTACTGAGGGTAGTCGTCGTCAGCGTCGAGCTCGTGAGCCCCCAAGTCTTCAACCACAAAACCTTTCATCTCAAGATGTTCCTTCAGGCTGTTCTTAAGGGCGAAGCCAGCGTGATCAGCTCCGAGATAAACGGTCGTAGCCATATGCATTCATTATATCTGACCATTGCGAGCAAAGCAGAACCGTGCTAATTTTTGTGGCGTATGGCATCACGTATTGCAGGCATTTTGTGTGGCGGTAACGGCACCCGTTTGTGGCCGTTGTCACGCGAAAAATTCCCCAAACAATTTCATGACTTAGCTGGTACCGGTCAGCCGCTTCTGATCGACACGATGAGTCGCATCGAGCTCTTGCAGGTGCCGATCGTGATTATTACTGGTGCTCAGCACCAAGACAGTACACGTACGATGTTGTCTCGTTTTGCAAAACAGGCGAGCGTGGTTGGTGAGCCGGTGGCTCGCGACACCGCTGCGGCTGTGGCGCTTCTGACTTTGATCGCTCTTCGTCAGGATCCCGAGATAATCGTCGGTTCATTTCATGCTGATCACGTCATGGCCGACACCGAGGCTTTCCGCGAGGCTGCGGAGATAGCTTACGGTTTAGCTGAGAGCAAGCAAACGGTGGTTACTATTGCGATTCAACCGACTTTCCCCTCAACGGCTTACGGTTATCTCGATCTCCTTGATGACGCTGAACTAACCACGAGCAAGCGCGTGGCTCGTTTTATTGAAAAGCCTGATCTCGCGAGTGCCCAAGCTTTGCTCGCCAAGGGCAACGTGGCTTGGAATGCCGGTATGTTTTTCTTTCCAGCCAAGGTCATGGCTGAGCATTTCGCTACGCACTTGCCTGAGCTGTGGCAGAAGATCAACGAGCTTGACGCCGAACTTTCAAATCTGCCAGAAGTTTTTGCAGCCCTGCCCAAGATCGCTATCGACTACGGTATCATGGAGAAGATTGAGGGTATTTTGTG
>CAYGGL010000241.1:0-2101 GCA_964349215.1 uncultured Acidimicrobiaceae bacterium
GATCAAAGGGACGTTGCAGAAATGTCGCACGAACTCGAAGGAGCCGCGCCCACAAGGGCGATTGGGAGAGCCACCCGAATACATGTCCGAGATCGCCAAGGAGGCGTGGACTTATGCCGTTCAAAATGCGCCGCCTGGTCTGCTGTCGTCGCTCGATGCAACTGTTTTGGAGCGCTGGGCAAACTGTGCCGGCCTTTACCGTGAGGCGCTGGCCAAGATCAATCGATCAGGTGTCAGTGGGATGATCATCAAAACCCCCAGCGGCATCTTGCGTCGCTCGCCGCTGATGGATGTCATTCGGGATCTGGCGTTAGAGATGAAAGGCTACGAGTCTGAGATGGGGTTTACGCCAGCGTCTCGATCAAAGGTTCAGATAACGCCAGATCGGCCGGACGCCGACGATCCGTGGGCTGAAATCGTTGGGTGAGCACTCAGTGTGCCGCAGCCTCATCCAATAGGGAGCAGCGACGGATGGAGTCAAGTCGCTTACCTAATTCTCGACGAGCGACCTGCGTATCGTGGTGCGATTGCACGGCTAACCACCATCCATCACTCAGCCCGAAATACCGGCATAGCAACAAATCTGTTTCCGCTGTCACAGCGCGTTTGCCCGACACAATGTCGTAGACGCGTGTTGCAGGCACATCAATGTCTTTCGCCAGTCGATACGGGGTCAACCCCAAAGGTTTGAGGAATTCTTCCTGCAACATTTCGCCGGGAGATACCGGTGCAATTTTGGTCATGATCAAACTCCTTTAGTGGTAATCGATGATTTCCACATCGTGGGCACCATCGTCAGCCCACACGAAACAGACCCGCCACTGATCGTTGATACGGATGCTGTACTGCCCCGCCCGATCTCCTCGCAAGGATTCCAAGCGATTGCCTGGGGGAACCCGAAGATCCTCCAAGCGCGAAGACACCGCCAGTTGAGTGAGCTTGCGCAGCGCTGCCCGCTCAATGTTGACCCAACGAGCAACGCGCTCGCCACGGTAGAGAGCGGCCGTGTCGGCACATCGGAAGGATTGGATCGGCATACCTAATATTACTGAGTTGCGTTAATAACGTCAAACAGGAATAGTCTGAGAATTTCCATAGTGGCAAAACTTTCCTATGCCGCCGCTGCCAAACAATATGCCGAACAAGTGGTCGCCGGAGAAATCCCAGCCTGCCGTTGGGTGAAATTGGCCTGTCAGAGACAGCTTAATGATCTGGCAAGATTAAGGGGTAAGGCCACCCCATTTCGGTTCAACCCCAAATTGACTGACCGCGATGGCAGGTCCTTCTATCCAGCGGATAACTTATGCGCCTTCATTGAGCGCCTGCCTCACGTGAAGGGCCCGTTGGCTGGGGAACCCATCCAGCTCGAACCCTGGCAAGTCTTCATTCTGACGACGGTTTTCGGGTGGGTGAAAGATGATGGCAAACGACGCTTTCGGCGCTCGTATATCGAGGTTCCACGGGGCAATGCCAAGTCCACCCTGTCCTCAGCGGTGGCGCTCTATATGCTCGCTGCTGACCGAGAAGGCGGCGCCGAGGTTTATTCGCTAGCAACCACGCGTGACCAGGCGAGGATCGTCTTTGGTGATGCCCAGACCATGGCTCGGAGAAGTCCAGGCTTTCGACATCGCTTTTCAGTAGAGGTCGGTGCACACAATATGCATGTCCTAGCCTCTGGATCAAAATTCGAGGCGCTATCAGCAGAAGGCTCAACCCTTGATGGCCTGAACATTCATTTCGGTTGTGTGGACGAATTGCATGCGCATAAGACCCGCACTGTCTACGACGTCGTCGAGACGGGTACTGGCAAACGCGATAACTCACTGCTTTGGGTGATCACAACAGCAGGCAGCAATCGCGCGGGCATTTGCTATGAAGTCAGAACCTTTGTCTCGAAACTTCTCGATGGCGTCTTTGAAGACGACACTCAGTTCGGCATCATCTACGGGCTGGACGATGGCGACGATTGGACTAGCGAAGAATCATTAGTCAAAGCAAACCCCAATTGGGGAATCTCTGTCCGTCCCGAGGTGCTAGGGCCACTGCAAGCCAAGGCAATGCAGTTGCCGAGCGCGGTCAATAATTTCAAGACTAAGCATCT
>CAYGGL010000242.1:0-2071 GCA_964349215.1 uncultured Acidimicrobiaceae bacterium
AGTGTTTCCAATTTTTCAATCATGGATAGGGCTGCCACTTTTGGCGCTCCGGTAACTGATCCAGCAGGAAATGTTGCGCTAATCAATTCGGGCCAGCCCACGTCGGCTCGGAGCCGTCCTTTTATCGTGCTGACGAGATGAATAAGGCCGGGGTGTTCTTCTGGCACACATAAATCGGGAACTTGAATAGAGCCCCATTCACAAACTCTGCCCAAGTCATTTCGGACGAGGTCGACAATCATCACATTTTCCGCTCGATCCTTATCGAGGAATCCATCAGGTGTGGCCGCAGTTCCCTTTATCGGCTGTGACATGACCATTTTGCCGCTGCGTTGCAAGAAGCGCTCTGGTGATGCCGAGGCAACGTGAATGCCGTGATCTGGCAGGCGGATAACAGCGGCATAAGGAGAAGGGTTACCACCGGCAAGCGCTCGGGTTAAGGCAAGGATGTCCGCGTCATGGGGAAGGGGAGCCGAGAGGCGACGGGTGAGATTTACTTGGTAGACATCGCCCGCGGCTATTGCTGCTCGAATGATTTCAACACGCTCGCAAAAACCTTGTTGGTCAAGATTGGTTGTCCAAGCCTCAAGAGCGGGTCCTATCCAGTGCCGCGCGGGTCTTCCTGTCATTGGGCGTCGTTGTCCAAAGCGGGCGCACAGCGGGGTTCCTTCAAATGGCAACATCACTACCCAATAGCCTGTGCTCTCAAGGGCGGACAGATCGCTAGTGACATCAAGTAGTTCGCTTGCCACGCTGCCCCCGACGGCAGCTATTGGAGCAGGCGAGTGAGGCACGCATTAAGCCTAGAACCATGGGGCGAACAGCGTTTCATAGGGCCCACTGCTAGATTTTCGGAGCTATGACTTCGTTTGACGCTCAGGTGCCTGTGCAGTCGCGAACCTGGCCGCAGCGACTGTTGATCAGTGTGAATGCACTTTTGTTGCTGGGTGGCCTAGTCGGCGGTGGGAGTTTGGGGTATTTCTATCTGAACTTGGGAAAGCTGGGTCGCCTCGATGTAATAATCGACCGGGATCGCCTTCCAGATGCGCCCATGAACATCTTGTTGGTTGGCAGCGATTCACGGGAGTTCGTGAATAGCGCTGATGAAGAAGACAGGTTCGGGACTACGCAAACAGGCGCTCCAAAGTCGGACACCATCATGTTGGTGCGAGTGGATGTTAAAGCAGCGACAGTCTCAATGCTGTCGTTTCCTCGTGACCTGTGGGTCAAGGTTGCCGAACTCAATCAGAACAACCGGATCAATGTCGCGTTCAATTCAGCCTCGCAAGACCCAGCCGCCGGCGCACAGAGACTGATCAATACGATTAAAGAGAACTTTAAAGTCCCCATCGATCACTATGTTCAAATTGACTTCGCCGGTTTCCAATCTTTGGTCGACGCCATCGGAGGTGTGGATTTCTATTTCTCATCTCCAGTCAGGGATTGGGACCCAAATCCCGCTGATGGTGGTCCTGCAAGAAGTATGACTGGTTTGGAAATACTGACCACAGGATGCGTGCATCTCAGTGGAAAACAAGCGTTGGGATATGTACGCAGCCGCCACTTCCAAACGATGATAGATGGGAAGTGGAAGACCGATCTGACTGGTGACTTTGGTCGAATCCTGCGTCAACAAGATTTCGTAAGCCGTGTTGCAAAACAGGCTCTTTCGGAAGGACTTAGCGACCCTCGCAAACTCAATCGCTTGGTCAAAGTGGCATCTAAAAACGTAAATGTCGACAAAGGTTTGAAGTTTGACGAGATGGTGGCCATTGGCAAGCAGTTCAAGTCACTGAGCCCTGACGCTATCCAACGACGCAGTCTTCCCGTCGCTCCCGTTCGAAAAGGTGGCGCATCCGTAGTGGAGATCACCAATAGGTCAGAAGCAGACAAGATTTTAGACATTTTCCGTGGCATAGATCCCAACGCCCCGAAAAACTATGTGCCAAGCGATGTTCGAGTTCGAGTTCTCAATGGTTCGGGTAGAAAAGGCGAAGCTGTAGCTACGAGCGAGGCATTGTCGAAGGCCGGATTTATTGCCCCCGAGATCGGGAACAGTTCTGCGACAAAG
>CAYGGL010000243.1:0-2069 GCA_964349215.1 uncultured Acidimicrobiaceae bacterium
GGACGAACAAGCGCTGCAATATTTCCTAAAGCCATCGCTGCACCTAACGCAAGCACCAGCAAGGGCAACAAGTCTTCGCCTAAGAACACGGCTTCATACTAGAAGCATCTGCGCCAACCTACGGTCGAAGGCCAGCTCTAAGTTTATGTCAGTCCCATATAAGGGGAGTACTAACACATAGAGTGATATTTCTTCAAGTTGAGTCTTAGAGGTGCCGATAGATAAACGTTGGCGATAGTCGCTCGTCGCCGACATCGACGGGATAGGAGTGGGGGCTGGTATCTCCTGCCACTGCATCGACCTAGTGCTTCGGCACTGGGGCCCTCCACAGCCTCCACTCCCCCGTCAGGGGTAAGCCCCAAAACGACAGGTTCTTAAAGACCCTTGGCCATATTTGCGAAACGAGTGTGGTGGTCAAGAAAAGCCAGACGCACCATACCGGTTGGTCCGCTGCGATGCTTAGTTACCAAGACTTCGGCAGTGCCTCGATCGGGAGACTCACTGTTATAAAGCTCGTCTCGATATAAAAACATCACCACATCTGCATCTTGTTCGAGCGAGCCTGATTCACGAAGATCAGAAAGCATGGGTCGTTTGTCGGCTCGACTCTCGAGTTGACGAGAAAGCTGCGAAAGAGCAACCACTGGAGTCTCGAGCTCCCGAGCGAGGATCTTGAGCCCGCGGCTAATTTCCGAAACCTCAACTTGGCGATTCTCTGCGTTTGTTCGCCCAGTCATGAGTTGTAGGTAATCAACTACCACCATGCCTAAGTCGCCCACCTTCGACTTCAATCGCCGAGCTTTGGCCCTAATCTCCATGATAGAAATTTGAGGGTTGTCATCTATGTATAAGGGTGCTTCGGCCAGTCGTCCGATGGCATGGCTGATTTTGGTCCAGTCTGACTCGGTCAAACGGCCGTTGCGCAGTCGTGTGCTGTCGACTCTGGCTTCGGCACCAAGCATGCGTTGAGTGATCTCAAGATGGCTCATTTCGAGCGAAAACAAAAGTACCGGGCGCTGGCTCTCTAAAGCAGCATGCGCTGCCATGCCAAGAGCAAATGCCGTCTTTCCTGTGGCAGGCCTTGCTCCAACTATGACCAAAGACGACGGCTGCAAGCCTGATAGCAACTCATCGAGATCGTGGTAGCCAGTTGCCACACCGGTGATGCTGTCACCTTTTTCATAGAGCATTTCCAAACGCGTGAGACTCGCATCGAGCAGATCTCGAATCGGTGCGAGTGAATCGGTCACTCGGCGTTGCGCTACGTCAAACACTAAGGCTTCCGCCCTATCTACTGCCCCGGATACATCTTCGGGGAGCTGATAGCTCATCTCGGCAATTTCGCCGGCAACACCAATCAAACGTCTTAATAAAGCGTGTTCTTCGATGATGCGGGCGTAACGAGCAGCATTTGATGTAGCGGGAGTACGACCCTGCAAATTGACAAGAAATGCCGGCCCTCCCACGGCATCGAGTAGCCCTGCTCGACGAAGTTCTTCGGCAACGGTAATCGGGTCGGCCGGCTCACCTGCGCCATAAAGACTGTTGATGGCATCGTGAATATGGCCATGAGCAGGCTTATAAAAATCGTTGCTATTCAGACCAACTTCTGCGGCTGCAACAACAGCATCACGGCTGAGCAACATCGCCCCCAGGAGCGACTCCTCGGCTTCGAGATTATGAGGGGGGATACGAGTTAAATCACTGCCGCGGCGCGTAGCGAGTTCAGTTAGTGCCATAGCTTTAGCTTCCCTTGAGATGCCTGTGGGGTGCTAGGGGAACAACCCTGTGAATTTCGGGTGGATAAAAGGTGAATAAGTCCAATGCCTGTGGATGAAGCAGAGGAAATATGGCGCGCCAAAGCCCAGGACGGGAATTCGTAATTAGAAATTGAGCTGGCTATTGACCAGCTCAATTTCATTATCCAGAAACCTCGACAGTTACCGGGAACTCAACTTCGGCATGCAAGCGAGCAACCACGCGGAATGTGCCAACCTCTTTGATGGCATCTTCAAGATGCAACTTGCGACGATCTAGCTCGATTCCAGTCTGGGCCAAAACTGCTTGGG
>CAYGGL010000244.1:0-2063 GCA_964349215.1 uncultured Acidimicrobiaceae bacterium
CTGTTGCTAATGAGATAGGAGTGAAACAGGGAACCACTACACGGTTCTCGCCCTTCGTTTAACCGGCGATTGTGTCGACTGATTGGCCCGGAGCCCCCGCTTTCCTGACAGCAGGACTGCTGATCATCATCATTTGATTGCTAGGCGCAGCGTCAACCGAGTCTTGCTGACTCGCCCTCTTCACGTTGGCTCGATGCATCTGGACTGAAAGGTAAGGGATGTTAGCAACTATCGATCAGAGCGGAGTGGCCTTTGGGGCCCTTTACGATGGCGCCGATCGCCATTGGTTGGACGGGGGCAACCGCAGGGATTCTGGGGATGTTTGGTGTACCTGGTGCAGGATGGGTTTCTTTGGGCGTGGGTGCCATTCAAGTAGGGAGAAGCATCCAGCGAGGAGACGGAAGAGGTGTACTGACGGGAGCAATCCCGTCAGTCACGGGGGGTGTGGGGTCTGGCCTGACCAGAGGTGCGAGCCGAGCTGGCCAGATGGCCGATCCAATGAAGGTATACGGGGACGATCAGCGGCGGATCAGTAGCGGTTAGTGCTGGCACATCAAAGCGTTCATGCTAGGTGATGAGGCTTTTGGCTTTATTGTAGGGGGGCTCTTCTGGCTGTTTGCCACTCTGTTCTCGTTCAAGAATGAAGACGAGTTCACAGAGAGATTTATCCTGGAAGAGAGGTTAAAGAAAGAACTACTTAGCATCTTATATGCCAAAGATCATGAGTACATGTGGATGGACCGAATGACGTATAAACACCCGGTATTGATGCGATTACCCGGTGTTGTTGCAGTGCTCTTGGGTATTGGCATGCTTGTTGTTGATTGGCTACGTTGATGCTGGGCGCAGTGTGGCAACGTAGCCCTCACGGGCACTGTGTTATGACACCTAGGAATAACCGTGTTGATGACTTCTTGTCCGAGCGATTATGAATTTCATTCATTTGATGTACAAATCCATATCTATGAGTTTTACTGACTCGCCCTCTTCATGTTGGCATTGATGTTTGCCGCCAAGTGCTGGCCTTGGCTATTAGGGCGGCTAAAGCGCCAAATATGAAGCCTCCTACGTGAGCTGCCCATGCGACGCCTGAGTTGGGGTTGATGAAGAACTGCGACAGGAACCAAAACGCCAAAAGCCATTTGGCGGCTATCTCACGTAGGAAAATGAACATAAACATGAAGGCCGTTAATACCGGGGCATTAGGGAACCAGATCAGATATGCGCCCATGACACCCGCAACAGCACCCGAAGCTCCAACAAGTGGGATGGTGCTGTCGGGCTGCAGGCCAACATGGGCAAGTGTCGCTATGAGGCCAGCCATCAGATAGAACCCGATGTATCGCAAGATCCCAAGTCGATCTTCGATGTTGTTGCCGAAAATCCATAAGAACAACATGTTGCCGCCCAGATGCAAGATGCTGCCGTGAAAGAACATAGAGAACAGCACCGACAGAAACACAGGCTTATCTGGAAAGACCGGTGGGCTTTCACCAGGCGGCTCACATGCGGGTATGTCAGCTAGATCTGGATTGAATGCGAGTGCAATCTCCTCGGGCGAAAGAGCCTTTCCCGAGGTGATTTCACAAGGTATAGCAGCGTAGTTGTAGTTGAACTTGGCAACTGATGATTCGAGCGAATCTGGTGCGCTCTTGCCTAAGAGCTCCAAGCCTTGAGGCTGAATAAATAGGTACACGCCGACATTGATGGCAATTAAGACGAGGGTGATGATTGGGGTTTTACGAGTGGGATTGCGGTCCCTAAGTGGAATCACCCACGAGATCATAGCTGGACCACTAGCCTTGGGAGGTTGTGACGTCCCGCCGCAGGCTTGATCTTGAGATGGTGCGCCGTGGGCTTTCAGCGAGTCGAGAACAGGCTCAGGCTCAGGTCGCAGACGGTCTGGTTCTCGTCAAGGGTGCGCTGGCGGCCAAACCCGCTCGCCTTGTCGGTGTCGACGAACCCATAGAGATACAAGGTCCCCCTTCTCGTTTTGTGGGCAGGGGAGGCTTGAAGCTTGACGCAGCACTTGATGTATTTGGAATAGACGTTCGAGCGCGGCG
>CAYGGL010000245.1:0-2035 GCA_964349215.1 uncultured Acidimicrobiaceae bacterium
ATTATGGCTATGTCGGACAGCATGGTCAACACGTACTACGAACTCCTCACCGATATTCCGTTGACAGAAATTGCGGCACTCGACCCAAACAAACCTGTCGAAAACAAAAAACGCTTAGCCTACGACATCACGCGCCAATTCCACGGCGAGACAGGTGCCAATCAAGGTCAAGCATATTTTGAGACAGTCGTTCAAACTAAAACCGCCCCAACCGACACTCCTAGCGTCAAAGTGGGCCTAGGCACAACCCTTCTTGACGCGCTCAAATCCGCAAATCTAGATGTGAGCAATTCAGACATCAAGCGTACCATTGAGCAGGGTGGGGTAGAGATCGACGGCGAGCGCCTAACTGATCCCTCCACACCGGTGAAGGCTGGCATGCTCAAGTTCGGCAAAAGAACCTTTAGGAAAATCATCATATGAGTCTCACGAGACGCCAACGTAAACTCTGGACTGTAATCACGGCTATCGCAACAGTCGCGCTGCTTGCCATGTCGTTCGCGCCCTTTTTCGCGCTCTAAGGTACACTGGAGCTATGGAGCTCAAAGATATCTCGGGTATTGGTGAAAAAACGCTAGCCGCACTCACTCGTCACAATATCCTAACTCCTATGGACCTGCTGACATACTATCCCCGTACCTATCGCACGTACCACGCCACAACAAGTAGAAGTGCCCAAATTGGCGACTGGGTGAGTCTAGTGGGTACAATGTCGCGCCCCGTCAGCCGTCACGGTGCTCACGTCACCAGCCAGCTAGCAACCTTCAAAGATGGGGAGGGCAGCCTCACCTTACGCTGGTTTAACATGCCCTACATCACCCGTTCGGTGATCCCGGATGCTACCTACCTCATCCGTGGTCAGTTGACGATCTTCGGCACAGTTCGTCAAATAATTTCTCCGCAAATCCTTAAGGTAGTGGATGGTCACGTTACCCAAGACGAACTACAACCCATCTATACCACGCTCGGTACGCTCAAATCAGGTGCTATCCGCAAGATTATCTCAGCAACGCTTGATGCTACTCCAGAGATTCTAGATCCACTAGAGCCAAGTATTCGCGCCAAGCACCAGCTTATTGATCTGGGTTCGGCGCTCTCCATCATTCACCGTCCACTCGACCAAATAGAGCTCGAACTGGCGATCAAGCGACTTGCCTTTGACGAACTCTATGTTCTGCAGCAAGAATCACTTCGGAACAGTGAGTTAAGTCACATCAAAACCGAGGCGTTGAAATACGACTCGAAAGTGGTTGAAGCGTTCCTGTCTGGTTTGCCCTTTACCCCAACCGGTGCTCAAACAAGGGTTGTTACTGAAATTCTCTCCGATCTTGGAAAACCGCTTGCTATGCACCGCTTGCTCGCCGGAGAAGTGGGATCAGGTAAAACGCTCGTGGCCGCCGCCTCTGGTCTTGCTGCCCATACCTCCGACAAACATACGCTCGTCATGGCACCCACCCAAATCCTCGCCGAACAGCTCTACACCTCCTTCACCAAACTCTTAGGCAGCCAGGTGTCGGTCTCACTCATCACGGCTAATCAGAAAGGGGACCCGCGTGCCGATATTGTTGTTGGAACCCAGGCACTCCTCTCACCCAAACAAAAGTTTGAGGGTGTCGGACTGGTGATTGTGGACGAGCAGCACCGCTTCGGCGTCAAACAACGTGAGTATCTGGCGAGCCTTGTGCCTGCTCCCCACGTCCTGATGATGACGGCGACGCCAATTCCAAGGACGCTCGCCATGACCATCTTTGCCAACATGGATATCTCCCGTCTTGATGAGCTGCCAAAGAGCCGTCTTCCCATCAAAACCTATCTGGTTGAGGAAGAAAAACGCGAAAGCGCCTACACCTGGATCAAACAAGAAATTACGACCAAAGATAACCAAGTCTTTGTAGTGGTCCCGCTTATTGAAGAAGCCGAGGACGAAGAAGGAAATGCCAAAAAATCACTGAAGCTCTTAGAGAGTGATCTTAAAACCCGCTTCCCCAAGCTCGCAATCGACATCATGCACGGCAAAATGAAGGAGGCTGAAAAA
>CAYGGL010000246.1:0-2031 GCA_964349215.1 uncultured Acidimicrobiaceae bacterium
CAGGGCCAACCCCCAATGAGGAAAACCCACTGGTTGCTCGTGCGGCTCTCGCGATGATCTCATCACGAGAGGCCGCCCGGTCTCCAAGAATTACCCCGGAATCGAAGGGACCTTTCCGTCCGGTGGCCAAGATGCAACTCCCTCTTCAAGTGGAACCTTGAGGGAGCGTAGCAATGAAGCAAACATACGCCAGTTACCGATAGCAACGACCATCTCCAACAAGGCCTCGGTGCCACCGACGTGAGCAACACATTGCTCCCATGTTTCATCGGTGATGGTGCCAATTTCTATGGTCTCGTCGGTTGCTGCGAGAACGGCGCGCTCTGCTGGTCCGTAGGCTTCGTACGAATGCCAATCACGCACACCCAAGATGTCTTCTTCAGACATTCCAATACCACGAGCTACTCGCCAGTGTTGAGTCCACTCATAGTCAGAGCAATACTTCCAACCAAGGCGCATGATGATCAGCTCACGCAGATGAGCTTCGAGCTTTGAGCCCCATAACAGCGTTGACAACAAGTCGTTCAAAGCCTTGGCCAACGGAGGATGGTTCAACATCATCTGAAACACTGCAAGGTCTGCCATAAAGACGGGCAGGCCAACAGCCTCAGCCGCTGCCTTTGCTTCTTCGGTCGACAATAAAGCAATGCGTGGGGTTTCGTTGCTCATGGCACCAGCACTCCATGAACTGGTGGTGCACCATCACCTTCGCCGGCCATTGTTGCCAACAGCTCGGCCGCCCCATCGAGCTTCTCAATTCGACGAGGTAAATCGGCGAATGGATATTTGCCACTTGCCAATAGGTCAAGGGCCGCCTTGTAGGCCGGCGCGTCAACTCCTAATGCACCCATAATTCGTAGCTCCTTGTAGACAATCATGTCGGGCCAAAAGCCCGGCGTTTCAGATGAACCTCTGGTACCGGCAATGACGATGGTGCCCCCCGGACGAGCCAGCCCAATGGCTTGTGCCAATGCGGCAGGGGCCTTTGCGGTGACATCGACAACCACATCTGCAAGTCGACCGGCTCCTTTTTGAAGAGCAGACGATGGGTCATCGGTTGCCACATCGACCGCAAGGTCTGCACCAAAATCTTTCGCGGCTGCGAGGCGAGGGGCATCGTTTGGTCCGTAGCCAGTGATCATCACATATGCCGCCCCTGCTTCCTTTGCGGCAGCTGCAGCGCTCAAACCCCTGATGCCTGGGCCCAGAACCGCCACAACATCACCGGGCTTGGTCCCGGGCACTGTCACTCCCCAACGAATCCCTGCACCTAAGGGATTGAAAACTGTCGCCAATACTGGGTCAAGTGAAGGAGGCACTGGCACGAGCATTGAATCAGGTGCCAGGTACTGGTACTCGGCGTAACCTCCCCATAAGCCCGAATCTCGATCGACGCTCATAAGGCCATACATGTCGGCCAGGCCATGGCGTACACACCTTCGATAATCACCGGCCAGGCATTCGACGCATTCACCGCATCGCTGGAAACATTCGACTGCAACTCTGTCGCCTAGGCCCACGCCCCATCTCTTGGCGGCCTTTGGGCCTATAGCTTCGATGATTCCGACCGCTTCATGGCCCGGAACAAACTGGCTTCCGGTCGGAAGTGCGCCGGTGAACTGCTCATGATCTGTGCCACATAATCCGCAGGCCTCGACTCGCAATATGCCGTCGTCATCTCCAATTTCTGGAATTGGCAACTCTCGGGCAATGAGCTTACGAGGGGCCTCGAGCACCAAGGCCCGAGCCATTTGTGACGATCCATCTTGACGAGCACGTGACATACGTCGCATCCTGTCTCATATTCGTTGTATCCGTCAACGAAAAATGAATATTCATATCAAAGGAGATTTCAGTGAGCGACGTCATCATTTCAGACGAAGAACAACAATCACGACGTCAGATGGTTGTCGAAATGATGCCCAAAACGCCTTTCATCGCCAGTTTGGGCATGGTCATCGAACGCTTTGAGCCAAACGAGGCAACGGTTCGCATTCCCTTCAATCCTGAACTCACCAACGACGGCACCTA
>CAYGGL010000247.1:0-2013 GCA_964349215.1 uncultured Acidimicrobiaceae bacterium
AGTGAGACCCGAAAGGCGTCGCTGCGATGGGGATCACAAAGGAGATTCCATCTCGTCGCTGATACTCATCCCCATGCGATCGGTCGCAGTAACTGGATTGCAGACGAGATCGTGGGGCCACTCGGCATTACTTCGTTGTTGGAGATCGGGACCAACAGCGGTCGTAATCTGCAAATCATGAAAGAAAAGCTACCGGAGCTGGTTCTTTCAGGAATTGACATCAATCGTCGGGCGATTGCCTATGCGAGGAAGAAGGACTTGGACATCGATTTTCGGGTCGCTGATGCCAACCGGTGGTCAGAACCATTGGATTCATGGGATGCGCTGTTGACCATGTCAGTCCTCGATCACATTCCTGATGAAGCCATTGAGCAATTGGCTGACAACATGGTGGCGACCACTCGACGGTACATCATCGCCTTCGAGTTGTGGGACGGAAGTCATGGAACCCGGGGTCCCTATAAATACAGTCGGGATACTCGAGAGCTTTTTGAGAGCCGCTCCATGCGCACACTTCGCTGGGAGGTCTCACCGGATCAGTACGACACCGAGAAGAGTCTACTGTGGGTCTACGTTGGAGAGCGGGGCCCTCGTTCATAGGCGTGGGCTCGAGCGCCGAACTCAAACCCGGCGAATGGTGATTGCTCGACCGAAATGGACAGGCAATACGTAACTGCCGGCCTTGCCTGCTTGTTCAGCGACAAGTCGGTCGTGTGGTGCGCCCATGAGCGGAGATAGCGCGACGAGTGTTGCACGGACGTCGTTGACCCCGAACTGCTTTTCCGACCGTTTCCATGGGGGTTCCGATCGGGAGGGCTGAAGACGGGCCGCTGTCGGCGGAAGCCATTGTTTGAGCTGGGCCCGTGCCATCGTTCTGAGTCGTTGGTGAACGGGCGCGCCCGATTCGAAGTAAGGACGCCCAATGGCAGCGCACCTTCTCGCGTGGGTGTTCCGATCATTTGGTGTGAGGCTCGACATGACCTCTGTGGCAACTCGTTCATGTGAACGTCCGTCGACGCGGAAGAACCATTCTTCAAGGGTCTGATTGAGGGCGGAACGGGTTTCCTCCGGTATGACCATCTCGCCTCGAATGCAGGCAGCAAGGTGATGCTCCAAATCGGTTTCCGATGGACATTTGACGCTTGGCCCTTCGGCTGCTTTGACTTCGAAGGGGACAGGAATCCACGTTGGCGACAAAGCGGGCACGCCGGCCATCCCGGCTTCGACTGCCGTGGTGCAATTCCGCTGGATCACCGCACACGAGCGCAGAATCCACCCCTCGGCAGTCCCCGTCTTCTCGACGGCGAGGTTTGATCGGGGCACGAGGTAGCGTTCGTACGTTTCAAGCTTCTCGAATGGGTGAGGCCGATACAGGAAGCTGCTCCCGGGGAACCGGGCCGTCAGCCGATTCACCAAGGCGGTTAATTCTTCGAGTACCAGCTGTTGGCCTGACTGCCAGCCGGCAACCTCGTCGGGATCGTGGCCGAACTGCTCCACGAGCATGCGCCGTTCCTTGTCCGGGCTCTGAAAGCGGGGATTGGCGATCGGGAAGTTGCCATTGATGGTGATCAGGGGGGTGGGGAGCCGATCAGCCCAAGGTGATGACGCGAGCGCCGCCTCCCGCCAAGGAGGCGCGTAGTAGTCAAAGCGCGGCGCGCCGGTGATGACAACCTGATCAGGCCGGTACCATTTCTTTGCCACGGCATGGTTTGCCAAGGTCGTGCCCCAGCTGCAGTAGCGGCTTATGCGCGAGCGGACATCCTCGGCTTGGGACAAGGTTCGCTCGTAGGCGTCGAGGCTCGTGAGAATTCCCCCTTCGGTGTCGGAGATGAGCACAGCGATCCCTGCATCGAGGAATTGACGCACGATGCGCTCGTTTCCGGGGCGGAGGTAGTTCATCACGACCACATCGGGGGCAAGGGACCGGATTTCCAAGTCCTGCCGTTGCATGGGCACGAGGTGGCAGACCAGTCCCTCGATGCACAATCGCGCTGCCAAGAGCGTCAAGCCGGG
>CAYGGL010000248.1:0-1990 GCA_964349215.1 uncultured Acidimicrobiaceae bacterium
TGGGATAGGAGTAGACATCGCCGGTTGTGCGCTTGGTGACGAGCACTCCTCCCACAAGGCCGATTGTACGTTCGATCACGGCGTTGGCTGCGTTCAAGCCGGTATGGTGATCTCACCGGTGAGTCGCATGCCCCAGTTGTCAACGACCCCAAGGCCTGCGGGAGCGCCCGAACCCCAGTTCAAATCCAGACCCCCGCCACCGACGGTGGCCTCGGCGCCGTATGAACTGACGAAGCAAGCCGCTCACTACCTACCAGACCGTCGTCGAACTCATCGCCGCCACCACAACGACCAGAGGCCTGCCCGTCGAAGCCGACCTCGACCAAGGCCACTACCCGCTCGGCCAGAAGATCGCCGAAGCCGACTTCAAGAAGCTGCCCATCCGACGCCACGACTTCCACGGCGACTGGAACTACTCCATCGACAACCATAAAACCGCTCAACTAATTGCCCCACGAGTCCAAAGGTCAAAAAGCCAAATACCCCTGCAGTAACGACCCCTGTTGCACGAACCCCCGGTTCGGCATCAGGAAAGATTGTCATCATGACACCTATGAAAGCCCCACTGCCACAAGGAAGAGCCAGCACGGCGCGATACAGCCTTGACTGAATGGTATAGCCAGACTCTCGGCTCAACACGATGACCCGTAGGCCTGACAACTCGCCTCTGCCGCCCCAAATATGTAATCAGCAGCAAGGCCACTGGCTGCCTGTGCTACACCACTCCTAGCATTGTGGAGAGGATAACCCACCAAACCAAAGGTCCCGGCTGTCAGCACAGCGTCGCCAGTATTCTTCTTCAAATTACGATCCCCCCACTGCTGGGCTCTGATTGCTGAGGCACCAACCTGCAATAGGCCACACGTGAGCGTCAGAACAAATACACACCCCACGCTGGTACCAATCGTCGCAATCAAAACCCGATTGCGTACAACAACTCCTGCTCCCGCCTTTGCGGTCCGCACAATCTCCTGCTGTGCCCATTTGCCGGCTGCTGCCACGGCCCTCATCACTTTCTTGGCGACGCAGCTCCAGCAGATCCGTCCGTCCAGGTCGAGGTTGTTGATCGGATCCCCCGACAAGTAGTCGTAGTCGTTTGCACTCCCACCCTCAACAGGGTCGACCTCGAGGAATCTCCCGAGCAAGGGTACATATCGGCGTAGGCCCATCTCGATGGTGTTCAGTCCTGTTTGGTGTTCGAGGGTTTGTTGGTGTTTGCCAAACCCCGCGTCGCCGCCTCCACGAAGGGTCAGGCATCCGAAGCCTACGTGCCGGAATTCATTTTCATACTATGAATAGCCTTTTCGATAAACTTTACATTGTCATAATTCTTTCCATAATCAGGCATCTGGGGCCAGATTGATTGACTTTGAACGGTGACGGTAACACCAATTACCTCGGGGTGGACCGTCCCGGTTACTTTCTCGCCCAAACTCCTAATGGTACTCGGACATATGGTGGAGGCAGCCAGATTCGTTGGATCCAATAGCAGTTCAGTTTCCCGTACTAATGAATTCAATGCAGTAGACATCCATGTATAGGCTGTATCGATGTCGGTAGCCAGATAGATTTGTCGCTGCCTTTTGCCATACTTCGGAAATCTAGCTGGAACTAGTGTAGTGAGGAGCGATACAACGCCAGCCGCAGCGATGCTCACAGCAATGGCAGCGAATAGATAATCCTGGGCCAAATAGTCTCGTCGTGCCAAGTTCAGAAAGAAGAAAGATGTGAGGAGGTAAATAAGCCGAATGGCAAATATGCGAGATCTCGGTGCCACTACCTTACTCACGGTGCACGTTTCCATCCATGTCGACGGTTGATCCCTCGCGTCCAGCACCGTAAGCCCCGGCCAGGAACCCAACTGCAAAGGCCGCAGCGACCACGGGGGCAGTCGCTCCTACGGCTATAGCGATTCCTCCCACAGTTAGTCCGGCGGCGAGCCCCACGCCCACTACGATGAATGTCTTTCCAACAGCATTGAAGACCCGTT
>CAYGGL010000249.1:0-1989 GCA_964349215.1 uncultured Acidimicrobiaceae bacterium
CGGTGAAGGTGGTGCCGATGTCTCGCGACATCACAAGAGTGGGCGAGGGGGGACTTGAACCCCCACATCCTTTCGGACACAGGAACCTGAATCCTGCGCGTCTGCCAATTCCGCCACTCGCCCGAGGTGCGTTACCGATAGGGATATGAGGATACCGCCGCCAATACAATCAGCCGACATTCCAGAGGTTGGGTAGGCTCTACAAAGTGGGACTTAAGGGATTTGAACGGCGACTGGAACGTTTGGTGGAAGGCACCTTTGCCCGAGCCTTCAAGAGTGCCATCCAACCTGTCGAACTCGGGCGTCGACTGGTGCGTGAAATGGACAACCAGCGCAGCGTCAATGCCGAAGGGGCTGTAGTCGTACCAAACGTGTTCATGATCACCCTCAGCGCAGAAGACTACGAGGGCCTCGCATCTCTGGGAGCAACTCTTCCACGAGAACTGGCCGAAACCGTTCGCAACCATGGCCGCCAACAGCGTTATATCAGCATGGGGCCCATCGAAGTCACAATACATCCCGACCCGAGCTTGCGAACCGGATCATTTGCCATCTCAGCTCAATTCGTCGAAGCACAGCGCCCGGAAATCAGTGCCATTCTCGTTCTCGCCGATGGACAAGAGGCAAAACTGGGAAACACGCCCGTTCTGATCGGACGATCCGGCGATGCCAACATCCAACTGACCGACACAAGCGTGAGTCGTCGCCATGCTGAACTCAGACCGAGTGGCACTCACTACGTAATCGTCGATCTTGGCTCTACAAACGGCACCCGAGTCAACGGAACTGCCGTCACTCAACACCAACTCCGAAACGGCGATCAAATTCTCGTAGGCGACTACTTATTGCGTTTCCATCAGTCATAGACCCATGCCCGAGTCATTGCTCACACTCTTGAAGCTGTTGCTTTTGGCTTTGCTCTACCTCTTCTTTGCCCGAGTCCTCTATTCCGTGTGGTCTGAACTGACCCGTTCGACCACAAACCCAACCGGAACTGAAAACCCTGGCATCGAGGCAAACGTTCAGAGTCATTCAGATGGACAAGGGGGCGGAAGAAAATGGAAGCGCAGCCGCACGCCGAGGCGCCTTGTCATAAAGGTCCCTATTGAACAGAGTGGACGCAGCTACGTGCTTGGTGCCGAACAAAGCGTGGGCCGCTCTCCGGGATGCCAGGTGGCACTCGATGACAACTTTGCATCGCAAATTCACGCCCGAATCTTCGAAGGGACCCAAGGTTATTTCGTTGAAGACTTGGGCTCCACAAATGGCACATACCTAAACGACCGTAAAGTCACTTCACCATATCCGTTGGCCATTGGAGACCGCCTAAAAATAGGGGGCACTGAACTCGAGGTAAGTGGATGACGACACTTCGATGGGGTGGCATTACCGACACAGGTAAGGTCCGCACGGCAAACCAGGACTCTTTCTTCGCCAAAGAAACACTCTTTGCCGTCGCTGACGGCATGGGCGGTCATGCTGCCGGCGAAGTCGCATCGAGTGTTGCGATCGAGGTATTCGAAGGCGGCCAAGTCAATAAGGCTGAAGATCTGATAGAGCTGGTACTGGCCGCGAATCAAGCCGTTCTCAATCGTGCAGCGAGTCAAAGCGAACTTGCCGGAATGGGAACAACTCTTTGCGCTATTGCACTTGTGCACGACTCCGAACAAGACGAAACGGGTCGCATCGTCATAGCCAACATCGGCGACTCACGGGTTTATCTGTTACACGATGAAGCTTTGACCCAGATCACCACAGATCATTCTCTGGTTGAAGACCTCGTTCGAGAAGGTCGCCTCAGTCCAGCCGAGGCCCGTCAGCACCCCAAGCGCAACATCTTGACTCGTGTCTTGGGAAACGAACCCGACCCACAAGTCGACGCGTGGGATGTATTGAGTTGTCGAGGTGATCGTTTTCTCCTGTGCAGCGACGGACTGTTCAACGAAGTAGACGACGATCGCATTGCCTCTGTCCTACGCCGCCTTGAAC
>CAYGGL010000250.1:0-1965 GCA_964349215.1 uncultured Acidimicrobiaceae bacterium
GCTCTTACATTGCCCTTACCAAGCCTCGCATCATCGAACTTCTGTTGATTACAACCGTTCCGACGATGGTGGTTGCAGAAAAGGGTCTTCCATCGGCCTGGCTCGTAACAGCCACTTTGATCGGCGGCACTCTCGCCGCCGGTGGGGCGAATGCAATCAACATGTTTGTCGATCGCGACATCGACGCAATCATGGAAAGGACCAAGAACCGTCCACTGGTAACAGGTGCGGTTGATCCCATTCATGCCCTGATATTCGCAATTTCGTTGGAGGTGGCAGCGTTCGCTGCTCTCTGGGCATGGGTCAACTTCCTAAGCGCGGTTCTGGCAGTTTCTGCAACGCTCTTTTATGTCTTCATCTACACGCTGTGGCTGAAGAGAAGCTCGACACGCAACATCGTCATAGGCGGAGCGGCAGGTGCTGTTCCGGTTTTGGTTGGTTGGTCGGCAGTGCAGAACTCATTGGATTGGGCCCCATTAGTTCTTTTCGGAATTATCTTCTATTGGACTCCACCTCATTTTTGGGCGTTGGCCGTTAAGTACAAAGATGATTACGCAGCGGCGTCTGTGCCAATGCTTCCCGCTGTGGTGAGCCTGAGAAAAACGGCCATCAGAATGCTCGGTTACACCCTGTTCCTCTGGATGCTCACATTGATTTTTGCCCCGGTTGCCGAAATGGGATGGCTCTATGTCGGTGCTGCGATGGTCTTGGGTGCCATCTTTACATGGTATGCAATTCGCCTGTTAAAAAATCCGACTCCTGCAATTGCAATGTCGATGTTCACATATTCGATTACCTATATAAGCCTGCTATTTGGGGCGATGGCACTCGATCAGATTTTGCGATCGGGCACCTGAAAATGTCGATCGATCATGGCTATGAGTCGGGGGGATTTCCCCTTATGGCGCTCTTAGTGTGTAGAGTCCGTTTCGGCCCCGCAGGCCATCACCTGGCGAGAGCCGGACGCCAAATGGTGTCTGGCGACAATTCCCGAGGTTTGTGCTGATTTATGTCAATGACAGAGACAAGACCAGAAACTGAGATTGCTGCGCCAGTTCAAGTGGACGACTCGCCAATTGAGACGCCAAAGGGACTAGCAGGGTGGCTTAGCTCCACTGACCACAAAGTGGTCGGGCGACTTTGGATTTCTACATCATTTATATTCTTGGTTGTTGGTGGAGTGCTTGGTTCACTTTTAGGTGCCGAGCGCCTTGAAAGCGGCATGGAGATTGTTGATCTAGGTATTTTTGAACAGATCTACAGCCTCCATGGCGAAGTGGCGATCTTCTTGTTTCTTGCTCCCTTCTTCATCGGCTTGGCGACTTACCTTGTGCCACTGCAAATAGGTGCAACAGAGATTGCGTTTCCGAGAGGGGCAAGCTTTGCCTATTGGGGTTATTTAGCTTCAGGCGGCCTGTTGCTTGGCTCTTATATGGCAGATGGGGGTCTTTCAGGTTCAAGCAAGGTGGGAATTGATCTCTACCTGCTCAGTATGATTTTCCTCAACGTGACCTTATGCGTGGCATTGGTGGTTATCTTGACGACCATCATTGCAATGCGGACTCCGGGAATGACCCTGTTGAGGACCCCGATGTTGTCGTTGTCATTCCTCGTGGGTGGAGGCTTAACCCTTCTTGCAACGCCTGTTCTCATTTCCCGCTTTGTTGATTTGTATGTGTCATACCACTTCGGTGGAACCTTGGCATCGTTTGCCAGTCGAGATTGGTTCTGGACTGTTCCACAGGTTTACGTGCTTGCAATTCCTGCTCTCGGAATAGCACTTGAGATCATTCCTGTTCTTGCCAAGTCGCGTATATCCCCATATGGAGCTGGGTTTGTATTCTTCGGCCTTGCCGGCGTTCTCAGCTTTGGAGCCTTTGCCCAAGTCGGTCCTGTCTTCGATGACTTGTTGTATGTAGGAATGGGCCTTGCGGCGGTGCTGCCCATCCTTGGCCTGTTGGGTCT
>CAYGGL010000251.1:0-1933 GCA_964349215.1 uncultured Acidimicrobiaceae bacterium
CTTCCGAACATCACGTCAGGCAACTACCAGCCAGCGATTGGAGTCTCGCCATCTGGTACTGCCGGGATCGTGACGGTCACCGTCTACAACTCGGCGGCCGTGACGGCCGGGACGTTCAGCATCGTCAGCGCGTAAACGTGGGTCAGTGAATAAACGGGGCCAGAGAGCCTGTCAGTGAAAATAAACGCCACGTAAAAGGAGAGGAAAATGTTACTTCAGCAATTGAATCGGGCGGACGCCGAAAAGGTGTTCGTGATCGGTCAGAACGTGAGCTCCGGTACGTTGACCGGCAACTCACTCGTCTGTTGGGAGGGCGTGATCGCGGCGACGGCCAGCTACGGCAACGCCTTTATGTCTCCCATCACCAGCAACCTGACGTTGTTCGCCGGAGTCCTCGACGCCGACGTGGCGACGATGGGCTTCCAGCTGATTCAGGCCTACGGCGCGCGCGTCTCAATCGCTGCGTTCATCTCGAACGTCAGCCACTCGTGCGCGGGTTATGTGCTTGGACCTGTGGCGGCCTTGGGCTCTGCTCAGTCGCAGGGAAAGTCGTTCCAGTTCGGACCGATCGTCGTATTCGACAACGCGGCTTCGGGAGAAACGTACCTGCGTGGGTTCATCCGGGCTTTATGAGTGAATTGTAAATACTAGATAAAACTGAGGATTACAAAATGGGAAAAGAAACGACTCTCCCTCCCCTCTATCGGTGCAACTGCGGCCGACTGCTGAGGAAAGGCGACATATTCAAAGGCGTCTGCAATGGCCATCAAGTGCATCATGCGACGACCGGCAGTTTTATTGAGTGGGTTCTTGTGAAGTGGTGGAAGCTCACCGGGAGGCTCCATGGATAGCGCAATCGCGGAACCTGTCGCCAAGGTGAACCCATTCGACGACAAGACCACTATCAAGGTCATGCTAGGCGAGCCATCGGCCGGCCTCATCGACTGCATAGCCCACGACAACCGCCTCGATGTGTACATGGACTACGCCCGCCTTGAGGCGCGCTCCAAGTTCAAGTTCTTCACCGGCAATGTCGGCCGCGCAGGCGTCAACTACGCGCGCGAGATGATGGCCAACGAGGCGATCGCTCAGAACATGGACTACCTGTTCATGATCGACGACGACATGCTCCTGCCGAAGCGGTGCTTCGAGCGCGTCTTTGAGACGATGCAGCGCGAGAAGGCCGACATGGCCGCCCCCATCTGCACCCAGCGCGTGGCCCCCTACTACCCGGTCATGTACCGGCATACCTCGGAGCTCAAGGACGGGGTGAATCATCTTGGCAACCAGTTCATCGAGGACTACGAGCCAAACTCCGTAGTTCAGGTCGACGGCTTCGGGTTTGGAGTCGTCCTCCTGTCGGTGCCATTCTTAAAGAAGATGCGCGACTTAATGCCCGACGGCATGTTCTTCTCCAATCGCAACGTGGGAGAGGATATCTGGTTCTGCATGATGGCGCGCATCAAGCTCGATGCGAAAATAGTCGTCGACACCGCCGTCAAGGTCGGGCACCTGTGTCATCCGAAGATGGCCTGCGAGTATGACTTCGTCAAAGCCAAAGGGCTCGAGGATAAGTTCAAGGCCGTCTATCCAGGCCCGCTCAAGGCGATCAACGACATCAGCCAGGTCAACGGCGGCACTGTATGAAGGACGCCCTCTCCGTCCAGACTGCCAAACCGACGGTTGATATTATCATCGTAACGTGGAACAACCTCACCATGCTCGACCGTTGCATCTGCTCGATTAAATCGAACACGGCCGAGCCTGTGCGAATCATCGTCGTCAACAACGGCGACCAGAAGTTCCATGTTCCGCCGGACAGCGGCGTATTCCTGCTCCAGATGGACAAGAATCTCGGCTGGACAGAAGGCGTCAATGTGGGCCTAAAGTGGGTCCTCAGAAACGACCCGGCGCCGTTCATCATGTGGCTCAA
>CAYGGL010000252.1:0-1928 GCA_964349215.1 uncultured Acidimicrobiaceae bacterium
AGCAAATATTGCTCCGATTGGCGTGCTTGCTATCGCAAAGCCAAGTCTTATTATTGAAGTGGCAAGCAGCCCAACATTCAGCGCAATACCTGCAAATGGCAACGCCGCAATCCCAATCATCGCATTTTCCCAGCCGATGGTCGAGGTGACGAGCTTGTCAATTTTGCTCCACACGAGCGCAAACTTATTTCCAATTGCGGTCCAGTTGACGCTAGAAACTGCCCGGACAATGGTGTTGATTGAATTGCTGATCGTGCGAGCAATCTGACCTCGACGCCCTTCATCAGAGAAGAAGGCAGTCATGCTATCAATCATGGGCTGCATCTTCGGAAGCAGTTCCACAACAACTGCATCAGAGATGCCACGCAACGACGCCCAGAACGTGTCAACAGCATCGTTGAACCGAGCAACTCCTTCTGCTTGCTCATCAGTCATCTTGCCTAGGACCTTGCCAGCCTGAGCCATGCCCCCGGTCATCACCTGCCCGGACATCTCACCGAGCCGAGAGAAGGCGTAGTTGCCCAACAGAACGGAAGCAAGCTGATTGGCGAGTTCCGTTTCGCCTCGCGCTACCGCCTGACGGATCGCCGTGAACATAACATCGTAAGCATCTGCAGCGTTCTTTGACTTCTTAATGTTATCAAACAGTTTCGGGTCAAGCAGTTTAATCTGCTGTGAACCGCGCAGACCTTTCTGGACACGAACGAACACTTGCGACGCTTGAATGAGTCCAGCCGCAACTTCCTCGGTCGAAATGTTGGCAAGGTTCGCAACATGTGCAAACTCGCGCAGCGATTGAACCGGCACGCCAATCTGCTTCGCTGCATCAGACAACATCTCAATGCTCTTCGCGGAAGAGCGCAAGCTCATGCCTATACCGGCCAATGCACCGCCAGCCGCAAACCCAGTCAAAGTTGCGAAGCCTCGGATGATAGGACCAGTTGATCGCGCAACAAGCGTAAGGGAGCGCCCAACATCACCAAGAGAACGGGTGATCTTGGGCAACCCCATATTGCCACCAAGCCTAGAAGCATGACCTGCAAAGCCTCTCAAGCCACGAGTCGCTGACTCCCACATCTTGGAAGTGCGATCCGAACCTGTTAAGACAATTTTGCCTTCAATTTCCTGAGCCATTTGTCTCTCTTCACTTCGGCCTTTGCTTAGCCTTCAACTTTTCCCAGTCGATGGCCATCTGTTCCCATTTCAGAATATCAGTGACCGTCATGCTGCCAATCTTTGTAGGGTCAAACCCATAATCAAAGACCAAGGCAGCCACGGTCATTCTGAGTTTCCCGTTGGCGCTAGTACCTCAGTCAACCAACTGAAGATGTTGTTGATGTCACTGCCCGCCAGCTGCCCGATCTCGCCGGGCATTCCTGAAATGGCACCGAGCATCTTCTTGAACACCTTGGTGTCCATGACGATTTCGAACTTGTCAGAGTTCGTTTCGCGGATGACGCGGAATGGCATGCCCATTTCCATCAATTCATCGCCGGTCGGTTCGCGGAGAGCAAGCTCCTTGATTTCAATCGGCTGATCATTCTTGATGACGCTGATAGGCTTCGAGAGTTTGAAGGTCTTAGTCATTTTGGTCTCCATGGCGTCCGGCCTGGCAGGACCTTAGACGCGAGTTAAGGTGGTCGGTTTTAAAGCGACCGCCGGAGCGCCATGAAGCTCTTAGGCGGGATCGCGTCGGTTACTCGGTCTGCCAGAACCGAGCCGCCAATTCTTATGCTACCTGCTGAACGTTGCTCTGCTGCTGCGTCCTCAGGTAATTCTTGGCCGCACAGGCAATCTCGATGCCTGTGAGGATCCCGGTTGATGTGTTCAACTCGGGAGACCCAACAACCTGAGCCTTCGAGAACAGGTGACGAATTCCACGATCCTGTTCCACAAAGACTGCATTGACGCGGCACCAAGCCTCATAT
>CAYGGL010000253.1:0-1910 GCA_964349215.1 uncultured Acidimicrobiaceae bacterium
GTAATTAACCTCACCGGCCTGTGGCTCGGGAGTGCCCAGGCCCTCAGTCAAGTTGCGTACCAACATCTCAGTTCCAAGTTCCACCAGGCGGCTACGCAACTCGTCGGCCATCTCGTTCGGGCCAATTGGAACCACAACGCGCTCATAGACCGGTCCTGTGTCGAGTCCAGCTTCCAAAGCCATAAGACACACGCCCGTTTCTTGGTCTCCTGCCAGAATGGCGCGCTCAACAGGAGCGGCACCACGCCAACGAGGCAGTAGAGAAAAGTGCAGATTTACCATTGGCACAACATCGAGAACGTCTTGTTTGATGAGCTTTCCAAATGCCACCACCACCCCAAGCTCAGCACCTGTACTCATTACATCGGCCACCTCATCGCTTACGGCCAAACCCAACTCGAGCGCAGCGGCTTTTACCGGACTCGCAACCATCGCTCCCCCGCGACCACGTTTGCGATCGGGTTGTGAGACAACAAGTGCGATATCGAACCCAGTTTCGACCAATGCCCTCAGTGGAGGCACGGCGGCCTCTGGGGTGCCCAAATAGACCAGGCGTTTGTATATCAACGGTCTTAAGAGCGGCCGGGAAGCTGTAGTCGCCGCGGCTCTTCCGTTGCGGTTCCGATATTGGACATGGTGGCCCTGAGCTGGCGGTCACGAAGAATGCCTTGCGCTTCTTTGCGACGATCTTCATCCAACAAATCGAGCATGAGAACACCATCAAGGTGGTCCAGTTCATGTTGGAAAACTCGTCCCACGAATCCGCTTGTCTCGATCGAGATCTCATTGCCATCTAGGTCATAACCGGTGAGATGAACCTCGTCTGGTCGAATAATCTCGAAATACAGATCGGGAATCGAAAGACAGCCCTCTTCGTATACGAACTCGCCACGAGTCTCTGCGATCACCGGATTAACAATCGTCTTAGGGCCTTCTCCTTCGCCGAGGTCATAGACGAACAAGCGCTTTTGAACTCCAACTTGGGGAGCAGCAAGCCCAACGCCAGGGGCGTCATACATCGTCGTGACCATGTCATTGGCAAGGGTTACCAACTTGGCGTCAACGTTGTCGATTTCGTGAGCCCGCTGTCGTAAGACTGGGTCTCCAACGAGTCGAATCGCATAGGGAGCCATCCACCCAGGGTAGCGTTGGAGATGCATGGATCAATACTTTGAGGCCGAACCTTCCTCATCTTCGCGGCCTCAGACCATCTCTTTGGCATTGCCGGATATGACAATGACGCTCACAAGCGACCAAGGAGTTTTTTCCAAAGACGCTATTGATCCTGGAACAAAGTTGCTGCTATTGGAGGGTCCTCGCCCGGCACCTGGAGGTAACTTGCTTGATCTGGGTTGTGGCTATGGGCCGATTGCTATCACGTTGGCAAAACGATCGCCCCAAGCTACCGTATGGGCGCTGGATATAAACAGACGGGCCCTTGATCTGACAACGCTCAACGCCAAGGCTTGTGAAGCATCGAATGTTCGAGCAGTAGAAACAGACCAGATTCCTGACGAAATTCGCTTCAGTGAGATCTGGTCAAACCCTCCCATCCGCATTGGTAAGTCGAACCTGCATGAATTATTGAGTAAGTGGCTTTGTCGCCTGGAGCCATCTGGAAGAGCTTTGCTGGTAGTGCACAAACATCTGGGTGCAGACTCGCTTACACGCTGGTTAAACGAACAGGGGTACGCAACCTCACGGCTAACTTCGAGATTGGGCTATCGAATTCTTGAAGTAAAGCCACGTCTCAACGGATGAACATATCGAAAATGAACATATAAGGAATGACCGCATGAAGTCATTGACCAGTACGGAACTCAAGAGATTGCATCGATCTTGGAGGCAACGTTCGAATAGGCGCTTGGCGTTGTTGTTAGACAACGTGCAAGGACCTTTTAATGTTGGAG
>CAYGGL010000254.1:0-1861 GCA_964349215.1 uncultured Acidimicrobiaceae bacterium
GGAAGGCGAACACGATGCCGTAGTTGTCGAGCGGTGGGAGCCAGGTGAGCAGGTGTTCGTGTCTGCTCCATTTCTCAAGCTGGAGCAGAGCATGATGATACAGAAGGTTAATTTTATCCAGAGTGTTGAGCAAGGCACAATCAGCAATCTCGAATTGACGGATCCGCAATCGGGTGGCGCAGATGCCGGTGGGTTCAATCAGTCAGGCGACATCTGGAAAAATATCTTTGGCGGTGCCAGATGAGTCAGGTTACGCAGCCCAATAACACTTTGGTCCGTTTCATCCTCGATGAGACTGATGACAACGGAGACCGTCAAACAGTCAAGGGACAAGGGCGCTCACGGGAATTGTTTGGAGGTCCGAAGCATAAGGTCGTTCGTGAGCAGCAGTATGGCATGTCCGCTCACGCTCCAAAGGGATCAGTTGGCGTAGCAATTGCGATCAATGGCAACCCGGACCAGATGGTGCTGCTTGGCTTTGAGCATAAAGACCATCGCCCCAAGGAGCTGCCCGAAGGTGAGGTCAAGTGGTACGCCAAGTTTGGTCAAGTGATGCACTTCAAGGCTGATGGATCAATAGTGATCTCGGTTGCAGGAGGAGCCAAGATCATTCTGAAAGATGACAAGGCATACATCGATGCCATCGTTCACCTTGGCGGTGGCGAGGGCGATGATTTCAAGTCCACTTCGCAAGAGGGCACGCTCGACACTGATGGTGATGCCGAGGTTTCTAACTTTGCAACGAGAGTGAAGACACGCTGATGGCTACTGCTCCAAGACCAAGAATTAGAGTGCGGGTGGAAGAGGGCAAAGCGCCCAGGATCCCGATGATCTGGGATTCTGTTTGGGCAGGCAGCCATGCTGACTGGGCTGTTGCCGATCCCTCTGTCGAATTGCTCAACAAGGGCGGCTTGCAAGCCACTCAAAGGATTGAGACTGCCATCATCATCTGCCTGTTTACCGATCGCCGTCGCATGAGTTCTATGATTACAGATGATGAAAGCGACGAACCGAGAGGTTGGCACGGTGATACTTACGATGTGGTTGCTGCGGACGGCGAACAGCCTTTGGGCTCTTTCCTGTGGACATTGGAGCGTGGCTCGTTGACGGAAGAAAACCTTCGGTTGGCCGAGGGCTATGCGCGAGAGGCGCTTCAAACTTTGGTCCATCAAGGAGTGGTCAAGAAGTTTGATATCAAGGCAGAGAGAGTGCAGCTGCAGAACAGATTGAACCTGTCAATCCGGGCGTACAATCCGCAAGGAGAGCAAACTTTTGACCGAACCTTCCAGCTGGAGTAAATAAATGGCATATGAACCGCCAACAATTGCCGAACTCTCAGAACAGATCCGTGCTGCCTTCAAGGCCGAAATCCCGGACACTGATCCTTGGGTGTTCCCAAACAACCTGTACGTCATGAATAAAGTTTGGGCCGCAACCCTCAGAGGGTTGTACCTCAGGATCAAATGGGTTCACGATCAGTCTCGTGTTGTCACTGCAGAAACGGATTCGCTGGAAAAGCATGGGGCCGAAATTGGCATCACCCGGAAGCCAGCAACTCACGCTGGAGGAAAAGTCCAGCTGACAATTACTTCTTCCGTTGTCATTCCTGATTATTCAAGATTGTTGAGGAGCGATGGCGTTGCCTTTCTGACTGTGCCGATGCCAAACAATTCAACAACTTTTGAACAGACAACGCTCGTTCTTGATGCAAGCTGGCCTGTTGACATTGTGGCAGAGCAACCGGGAAAAGAAGGCAACACCGAGCCAGGCACCACTTTGACTTTTGAAACTCCGATTGCAGGCATCGTCTCTGCCATTGTCACTGATGAAGGTTTGGCAGGAGGCATGGACGATGAGAATG
>CAYGGL010000255.1:0-1821 GCA_964349215.1 uncultured Acidimicrobiaceae bacterium
AGGTCTGGCGGGGCTCTTTCAACCTCTACCCGATTTCAATCGCGGGATTTGGGCTATACAAGTAACCGATTGCGGCGGCGGCCTTGCGACAGCGAGCTTGGGGGCCTATGTCGCAGTCCAGTTGCGGTCCGTCGCCGGTCGGAGAAGCAATCATCAGCGATTTCCAGCGTCCGTCGACAGCAAAAAGTGGCCCGACGACTTTCCGACTGAACGGCTCTTGATCGACCATTGCTGCCGTCCGCAGAGATTGGTTTAGATTGGCGAGTGGCCGCAATCCGGCAATCTGTTGTACTCACCCTTTCGGCCACAAACCGTCATTGGAGATCATACTCAATAGCGGACTCCCGCAGATGTTGGCAACAGATATGTCTCAGCCGCACTAGTCCTTGCAATGATGGATAATGCCATTATCAACATATGACAGGAAGCGGTGCGGCGTGGCCAAGGATGGATATTCGGCAATCCATGACGGACACCGTGAGCGTCTTCGTGCACGCTTCCTTCAAGATGGCCTTGATGGATTCGAGGATCATCAGGTACTGGAACTACTTCTGTTCCATGCCCTTCCTCGTGCCGACACGAATCCGATTGCCCACCGGCTGATGCGCCGATTCGGCACCCTGTCCGCTATCCTTGAAGCCGATCCGAAGGATCTGGCCAGCGTCGAGGGCATGGGAGACAAGGCCGCCGCGTTCCTTAGCCTGATCCCGCAGGTTACGCGTCGCTATTTCCACGACAGGGTGAATCGGGACAACCCACCGCTTACCAGTTCCGAGGCGGTGACCGAGTATCTCGTCCCGCTCATGGCGGGACGGCCCGAAGAAGTTTTCTACGTGTTGTGCCTGGACAGCCAGTGCCGCGTGCTCTATCCCGCCCTGATCGGCGAAGGCACGGTCAAAGAGGCCCACGTACATCCGAGGCACGTCGTTGAAGAGGCGCTCCGGCACCGGGCGGCGAGTGTCATTCTGGCCCACAACCACCCGGGCGGTACGGCCAGGCCTTCCAATGCCGATCATCAGTTGACCGCGCTTCTCGTGCAGGCGCTGGGCGCCATCGGGATAACAGTGCTGGATCACGTCATCGTGGCCGGCGAGCGGACGTACAGCTTTGCCCGCGAAGGTGTGTTGCCCAAGTGCCAATAGTGAGCGAGACGAAAATGCGATATACGGAACATCAGCAGCAGGCCATCAGCCATCTGGATGGCAACCTCCAGGTAATCGCCTGCGCGGGATCGGGCAAGACCCAGGTGCTGGCCCAGCGTATCGTCAACATCCTGAACACCAAGGCTGCCGAAGGCATCACCCCAGCGAATATCGTGGCCTTCACATTCACCGAGAAGGCCGCAGGTGAACTCAAGGACCGCATCCACCGCTTGTGCCGTGAACAATTGGGGCGGGATTTTGGGTTGGCTGAGATGTTCGTTGGCACCATCCACGGCTTCGGCCTCGATCTTCTCCAGACCTACCTTTTCCGCTTCCTCAAGTATTCGGTGTTGAGCGAGGTGCAACAACGACTGCTCATCGACCGCAACAGCATCAAGAGCGGCTTGCGCGACCTTTCTACCCATAACGGTCAGCGCCTCGAGCGGTGGAAGGATTCCAAGCTCTACATGAAAGTCCTCTCCCTGGTGCGCGAGGCGCAGATCGACGAGGCCGCGCTGGGGAATCATCCGGTGCGCCAGGCTCTGACAAAATACACGACCTTGCTCCACGAGCACCGTTACCTCGACTACAGCATGATCCTGACCGAGGCAGTCGGAGGGCTGATCCCAAATCCCGCGATTGAAATTCGCACAGCCTGACGGCGGGGATATTTGGGTGT
>CAYGGL010000256.1:0-1821 GCA_964349215.1 uncultured Acidimicrobiaceae bacterium
GCTGGCACTCTTGAAACTGCTGCTGGCTCCCACGTCGATGTCAGCCGCTGGGAATCTTCACCAGAGGTACCCAGCATGATTAGCCCAGAGACTCCGGCCATCAAAGCAACAGCCGCGCTTGTTATCACCAGGCGGCGACGTTGCCGCAACCGCTGTGCAATGCGGTAGGTTGTCATGAGCCGTGCATGGGTAAGATCGTCAAGATTCGACAAGGCGCACCTCCGTGAAATCGTCGCCAAGACTCCTGCGTAGCGCCGCAAGACCTCGGTGGGTATGGGTGGAAACGGTTCCGGCGCTGGTCCCCATTGACTCAGCGACATCTCGCTCGGACCAACCGGCAAGATGCCTGAGCACCACAGCCTCTCGTTGGCGACGTGGAAGTTTCGAGAGGGCCTCGCTCAGTGCAAGGTTTAGAACGATGGAGTCTGTTCGATCATGAGGGTCGCTCTCATTGGCAGTGGGGCGCTTTCGGCGCAGCGCATCAAAGGCCAGGTTGCTCGTGACCCGGAGCACCCAGGCATCGCGATATAAATGCGTTTCTAAGTGACGCCACCGTAGCCATGCGCGGGCCATTGCCTCAGCAGCGATGTCTTCGGCAGACGAAGCGTCACCAAGTATTCGCAGGCTCAGGCGATGCGCTTGATCAAAGAGTTGAGGAAATGCAGCCTCAAAGCTCTCCTGTCGTTTATTCATACCCCTATTCAACGTTAGAGGCCCGCTATTCCTTGACAGCTAGATGAAGATTTCTATTAGAACTTTACGAAGTATGCGGCGCCAACGTGGGGGGGTTGGCCCGACCATGGTCGCGTAAGTCGATTACCAACGCCTCTGAAGAGCCATCTTCTGAGTACGACACATCCCAACTTGCGAGAGCGTTTGCTTCCCAGACCATGCTTTGGTGTGCTGCTTGAGAGGCCAAGAGCGCTGACTTACAAGCGGCACGTCGAAGCTGAGCATTTGAAGACGAGCGGTCGTAGCGCAAAGGCATGTCTATTAATTCGGAGCCGACTACTGCGTTTCCTTCACAAAGATCTACAAGCAGGCCAGTGGGTTAATGGCCAGTAGGTTAAATTCCGAGTCGGCCGGTTGCCAGTTCTTCGCGGGCATCTGGTTCGCCTACGAGTTCGACTTGGGCGGCACCACGGCGACCAAACAAATAGAGCGATATCTCGCCAATCGAACCCACAATTGTCACAGGCCTACGACCCCCGCCGATATGTTTCTCGCCGCGCTTGGGATCACGCAAGGTGAGGTCAAGGTTGTCCAGCCTGAAGGTCATCGTCTTGAGACGTATTGAGGGTTGGTTCCACAGCGCTTCTTCAACATCTTCGATGTCGCTACGAGGCTCGGCGTTTGGCATCGTGCGGCGCAGATCTTCGTGGTGGATGAAGAACTCGACCAGATTCACTGGGCCATCGAGAGGACGCATGAGAAGCGGTGGCCCAGAACGCACACGTTCCACAAGGTGCTCGAAGCTATTGCTTGCGATCAGGCGATCCATTGTGCGTTCGGTATAACGAGCGAATGGACCACCTAAAATCATGCCTGGCCCGGCAAGCGGTTGACGTTCTCGCACGATCAAATGTGCGGCGAGATGAGCGGCAGTCCAGCCCTCACAAAGCGTCGCCTGATCGGGGCCCACCTCAAGCATCAGGTCACAAAGACCCTCTCGTTCGGACTGAGCTAGATCAGCATTACCCATGGCTACCACTCCCTCGTTCGCTCACGCCTCAGTTGGCGCACGCACAGAGACATCCAACCTCACACGACACTTGATCTATTCCCGATCAGATTTATTCAATCCATGGGGCTAACTCATAG
>CAYGGL010000257.1:0-1810 GCA_964349215.1 uncultured Acidimicrobiaceae bacterium
ATGTTCATTGGCGAATACAACATCACCATCGACGATAAGGGACGGCTTGCCGTCCCGGTGAAGTTTCGCGAGGCCCTAGCAATTGGGGCGGTTGTGACGCGGGGTCTCGACACTTCACTCTTCTTGCTCCCTTTGGAAGAGTGGGGGAAGCTCGCCGATAAGCTCGGAAGCTTGCCCTTGGGACAAGCCAATTCACGTGCCTTCGCCCGACTCATGCTTGCGGGTGCCATGGATACGCGATTGGATAAGCAGGGTCGTTTCATTATTCCTGAGTACCTGCGTACTTACGCTGGGCTCAAGAAAGATGTGGTGATGGTCGGAATCCAGAACCGTTTGGAAATCTGGGACAAGGCAGCTTGGGTGGCTTACGCCAAACAAGCTGAGGAGGATTCGACAGCTATTGCGGAGCAGCTGGGGGCGATGGGTATCTAAACTCGTCGTTAGTGGTGACGGTTATGCAGGATCACATCCCGGTACTCGCAGCTGAGGTCATTGACGGTTTGAGCCTGAAACCAGGTTCAACGATCATCGACGGCACCCTCGGATTGGGCGGACACGCCGCGCTCATGCTTGAGCGCACGGCTCCGAACGGCATCTTGATCGGGATCGATCGCGATGACCGCAATCTCGAGACCGCCAAACGCAACCTCGCCCAATACGGAGACAGAGTGCGGTACGTACACAGTTCTTTTTCAGCCATGAATACCCTTGATGTTGAGGCGGATGGAGTTTTACTCGATCTCGGCTTCTCATCAGTGCACGTGGACGCAGCCGAACGCGGTTTCTCGTTTCAAAACGACGGCCCACTCGATATGCGCTACGACACGCGTGGGGAACTTACGGCTGAAGCGATTGTAAACAGTTGGTCGATCGACGATTTGGCCGCCATCCTGCGTCAGTTGGGGGAAGAGCCTCAGGCTCGCAAGATTGCAAATGCCATTTTCGCTGCACGACGAGCTCAACGCATCACTACGACAGTCCAACTCGCCGATGTCATCTCGGCAGTTGTGCCACGTCGCGGAAAGACACATCCAGCCACCAAAACTTTCCAAGCTCTGCGCTTGGCGGTCAACGATGAGCTTGGAGAAGTGCAAAAAGGACTCGAGGCTGCGCAAGCGGTGCTTAAGCCTGGCGGCCTTCTAGCGGTGATCACTTTTCACTCGCTCGAAGATCGTCTAGTCAAACATTGGCTTAGAGATTCAGAAGCTTTTGAAACGTTGACCAAGAAACCGATCGTTCCCGGTCGAGAGGAAGTCGTTCACAACCCGCGGTCGCGTAGCGCTAAGCTCCGCCTCGCAAGACGAAACTAGTTAAACATTCGGAGGTATGTTTACTCAAGGGGGAAAAATTTCTGCAATTTTACACGACCAACGGGCCTTGCGAGTCGTCATGCTCGCCCTGACCTTGGCCTTTGGCATTTTGTATGTTGTGCAAGTGAACGCCGCTTCTACGAAAGGCTTCACCATGCGTGATTTAGAGCGTCATAATCAAGAAATGCGCCGCGAGAACGATAAGTTGGTGGCCGAAATCGATCGCCTCCGTTCCTTGGCCAGCGTTTCCGAGCGCGAAACTTTTTTGGGACTGGTTAAACTTCAAAACGTGTCTTACGTGAAAGCGGGAAATTCCGAAGTGGCCTTGCGATAGCGCGTGTTACAATATTCACGTCTATGGAACGTGATGTTAAGCCTTTAGAAATACGACCGCGTCCCGCGGTCCTTTTGGTTCTTGATGGTTTTGGAGTCGCCCCAGACGGAGAGGGCAATGCAATTACGCGGGCAAACATTCCGACCTTTAAAGTGCTGACTGAACG
>CAYGGL010000258.1:0-1806 GCA_964349215.1 uncultured Acidimicrobiaceae bacterium
CAACCTGATCACAATTCACTCTTCGATTTCGGGTCGCTCGATTGCTGAAATCGAGGCCGAATTTGAAGGCAAGGGTTATGGGGACTTCAAAACAGAGGTTGCTGACGTAGTTGTTGAATTCCTTCGTCCCATTCGGCAGCGAGCCTTGGACCTTCTTGATGATGAACCTGGACTTCTCAAGATTCTTCGTGAAGGCGCCGTCAAGGCGCGTGTTGTGGCAGAAAAGACGCTGGAAGATACATACAGAAATATGGGTCTAGTGCGATGAAATTTCGCGTCCTCACGCTTTCGCTGATTGTTTTTGCGCTGAACGTGACGACGTTTGAGACGACATCCCAAGCTGCTCCCATCCTCCGCATCGGTGTTGCATATGACATTGGCGGGCCAGGCGATCGTGGGTTTGACGATGCAGTGGCTGATGGAATTACCTTGGCAAAGAAACGTTTTCAAATTCAAGTGACTTCAACTGTCACTACTGGGTCGGAGGTTGATCGAGTACTAAGGTTGAAAAACCTCATTGCTGCCGGTGTGGGCCCAGTAATTGCTGTTGGTAGTGGGTACGCGGCAGCAGTCGCAGAAGTTGCGCAGCTTTATCCAAACCACCAATTTGTCATGGTGAATGATGCAACCATTGGAATGTCCAATGTTGCCTCGCTTATATTTGCAGAGGACGAGGGTGGCTATCTTGCGGGTGTCGCTGCAGCATATGCAACCCAAACTGGTCGCGTCGGTCTCATCGGGAGTTTATCTCAATCAAAGAAGTATGAAATGGGTTTTTTGGCAGGAGCCCGTGCCACCAAAAAGGGTCTGACTTTTGATATCAAGTATTCTGTGGATTCCTGGGGGGCAGCTGCTGCCACAATGGTCGCGGGGGGCGCTGATGTAATCTTTCTGACGACAACAGGTTCAGACTCGGACGTCCTCGATGCAATCGTTAGCGCAAATAGGAAGGGTTCGAACGTTGGCTTGATTGTCGTCGAGCCAGATCAATATGTGACCTTGGCATCTTGGACAAAGAAATTCATACTCGCGTCTGTCATGAAACGCGTAGACAAGGCGATTGTAGATTTCATATCTGAGAGTTTGGCTGGGCGTTCAGTTGTTGACGTTCTGGATCCGAAACTCGGCATTTACGGACGACTCTACGGAATTCAGAACGGTGGAATTGAAATCTCGCTCTGGTCGCCGAGTCTGGCAAAGTATCGTAAATCCATCTACCTGGCAGCCCTCAAGGCGGGAAAGCTTTCCAAGTAGGCTGCAATCTTTACCAAGTTGTTATATTGCATGAGAGTTATTTCTCGGCAGTTTATGGGTTATTTCTCTCGTCCGTACTAGGGTTAGACTCAATCAATCCCCATAACAGATACGGGGTTTTTGGAGGAACATTGAAAAAGTCATTGCGTTATGGTGCCCTTTTAGCGGCCACCACTCTGGCGGTTGGCATAACAGTGGCCCCTATGGCCACTGCTGCAACCAAGGTAAAGGCGTGCTTGGCACTCGACACCGGTGGTGTGGATGACAAGTCTTTCAACGCCTCAGCTTGGCGCGGAGCTCAGAAAGTTGCTTCAGGTTCAGTATCGGTTAAGTACCTTGCAGCACAGTCAGATGCTGACTATGCGCCGAATATCAAGAAGTTAGTTGACGAGGGATGCAGCATCATCATCGGCGTCGGATTCTTGATCAACGATGCAATTGTTGCCGCTGCAAAGGCCAATGCTGGTACAAAGTTTGCGATCATCGATCAAGACGGCTTTGATCACGGTCCAAATTTCGATAAGTTTCCAGGAGACTCTTTCGCAAACCTTA
>CAYGGL010000259.1:0-1792 GCA_964349215.1 uncultured Acidimicrobiaceae bacterium
AACCAGCCGCCTGCAACGATTGGCCACCAATCAGCTCGGTAACTTCATAAGCACGACCCTCGTAGCGACCGGACGCAATGAGCGTAGGTATATGGTCGATAGGTACTCGGCGCAGCACTTCGTAAACGGCGGGATCTGGCTCAGCGCCTTGCTCGTACAAAACGAGGGCTACGTCGGGCCCGCCCGCCTCGGCGCGGGCGACGAAGCTCTGGAATCGTGCGTCCTCGACGATGGAGGGGATTCTCCGAAGAAGATGCCAGCCGTCTACAACGGTCTCTTCAATGGGCATCTCAGGCGGGAGTGTAGTGTCTGTTGGGGGAGAGGACGTGGCGGGCGTCGCGTTAGTAGCGACATCGGCCCCACAGATTAGGCAAAGTTCGTCACCTGCGCCCATAGGGTGGCCGTTCAGACACGCCAAGGAAGACGGAGCCGGCGGCACAGGTGATATGTTCTGGAGTCGGTCGCCTGGCCCTTCTCCCGCGGGGTAGGCAGCCTCGGCAGTGAGATCCCAGTGGCACGTACGGTTGCCTACCGTGTGCTCGCAGGTTAGCTCGGCGGCCGGCCGTTCTGACTGGCAACTGGGGCATAGCTTGAGGAATGTGGATGCCGAGACGCTCATTTGTGATCACGCACATCTTCGGTCGTATTGATGATATGACCCTGACCCTCGAGAAGAGCGGCAAGTCGCCTCAAGTCACCGCGCGCAGGAATGCCGGCGAGGAATACCTGGCCGTCGGGGGCATCGAACATGATGTCGAGAGTGCGCTCGCCGCTTGCGAGTTTATGCTCAAACTGCCCAAAGCGAGCGTTCCCCAGTGGTGTAAGGCAGGTTAGCCGCTGATTATCGCTGCCACGAAGAGTCAACGTCTGAGGTTGCTCAATACGAAAAGGGTCGCTGATCAGCGCGTCGATTAAGCCAGCAAAGGGCTCGAGAGGGAGGTGTTCAAGCGCATGACCTGAATAGACCAGTACGTCGGTGGCACAGCGAGCGCGCAATCCGCCCAAAAGTGCCCTAAGCGCTTCGGGTTGATCGAAAGGCTCACCGCCCGATATTGTGATGCCGTCTGCCTGGATAAGCCATGGACTAATTTCTTGCAGTAGGGCTTCGACGGTTGTCTCGTGTCGTCCAATTGCCCATGTGTCCATCGATACACAACCAGGGCAACGAATAGAACAACCCTGGAACCAGATGCAAAGACGCTGACCCGGGCCGAGTGTGGTTACAGGGAAATGAACGCGCGACAAGTAGAGAGGGATAGGCGTCACGAGGTCCTCCCATCAACTTGCCGACCTGCTTCGAGCTTTAGTGCAGTTATGCCTTCAGAGGCTGACTCGATCGCTGCAATCGTTAGTGGCGAGGTGGGGCCGCTTTTGGCGTCGAACAATGCACGTGCCAGTGGGTTGATGAGGTGAGCTTCAACCTTGTTGCGAATGCCACGACCACCGTTCGATAGGTCTGAGAGGCACAGACGCGCCAGGCTAGCGCGCGCGGCCTCATTTAGCTCGACCGAGACGCCTTGCGACTTGCTAACGCCGGCGAGAATGTCGCCAACCATTCCAGCAAAGATATCTTTTGCAATGGTCTCTCTTATGAAGTCGAACACTAAAACGTTATCGCCAATTCTGTTCAGAATTTCTGGGCGATTGAGAACAAGTTTGAAATGCCGATCGATCTCAGCTTTAACGCGACTTTGTACCTCAGTGATGGAATCTGCAGCAGTGACGTTCGGTATGCGGGTGCCGTCAGGCCCAACGCGATAGATGCCCAGATTTGAAGTAAATATGATGAAGG
>CAYGGL010000260.1:0-1791 GCA_964349215.1 uncultured Acidimicrobiaceae bacterium
TTACCCAGAGTATGGGCCATGACAATTGCCTTGGTCTTCGGTCCAATTGCCTCTGCTACCCGATCCATATCGGCGTCATAAGTGCCCATTTTTGCGTCAACAAAAACCGGAACCAACCGATTCTGCAATAGTGGATTGACCGTCGTAGGAAATCCCGCTGCTACGGTGACAACTTCATCACCATCTCGTACCTGACGTTTGCCCAACTTTGGTGACGTCAGGGTGGTGACGGCAAGCAAGTTTGCCGAAGAACCTGAATTGCACAAGACGGCATGCCGGACGCCCATGACCTTTGCGAATTTCGCTTCAAAACTTTCGGCATAGCGCCCAGTTGTGAGCCAAAAATCCAGTGAAGCATCGACTAGGCGACAGACTTCCGCTTCATCAAACACTTTACCGGAAACTGGAATCTGTGAAATCCCGGGCACAAAGACTCGATCCGGAAAAGCAACCTGAGTGTACTTGGCTACCAAGCTGAGAATCTCATCCCGTAGAGCGTCCCCATCAGTTGTACTCGTCATAGGTCCGCCAAGAGTTCTCTGTACCACTCGAAGGTGCGGCTCAAACCTTGACTCAATCCAACAGTTGCCTTCCAGGCAAGTATCTTTCGGGCCCTTGTAGCATCGAGATACTGATCTTTTATCTCACCCGTGGCAGTTCCCAGAATCATTGGTTCGACATCCGGTTTACCAGCGGCGTCACAGCAGGCCTGATAAATATCAATCACCGAGAGGGGTTTCTCGTCTGAGAAGTTGAAACCCTGTCCAATGAGGTTAGGGTCGCTTGCATGATCCGCAAGGGTCACATAGGACTGCACGATGTCATCGACATGGAGATAGTCACGCAAAAACGATCCATCGCTGCGGAGGACGGGCTGCTCCCCACGCAACAGGGAACGGAAGGTGCCCGGCACAATTCGACTCCAGTTCAGATCACCCGGTCCGTAAATGTTGCCACACCGCGCAATGAGCACCGGCAGGCCGTAGGTGTGAGCGTAGGAGGTCGAGATCATGTCGGTACATGACTTGGAAACCTCGTAGGGATGACGACCTTCAAGCGGCATGGACTCGCGATAGGGAAGGTCGTCTTGTTCCCCGTACGCCTTGTCACTGGAGGCGACGACGATGCGTTGCACGAGGTCTGCGTACGTCCGGCAGGCGTCGAGCACGTTCCAGGTGCCCTGGATATTTGCCTCAAAGGTCGCCCGCGGAGAACGACGGGCGGTGCCGACAATAGTCTGAGCCCCAAGATGGAACACGGTGTCGATATCATGCCCGTTGATCGCCCGATCAATCGAGGCGAAGTCCTCGAGGCGGCCATTGACCACCGAGACCGACGATATGCAACCGCTCCTAATCAACTCGGACTGCGGGTCGTGATCGGAAACCAGCGCCACGGTGTAAGCGCCCTGGGCGACCAGCCATTTTGTCAGCGATGATCCGACCATGCCGGTTGCTCCTGTGACCAGCACGCGCCTGGTCGACCATTCCGATGACACAGGACTCATCACTGCCACACTTTCCACGGCGCATTCCCTCCGCTCCAGAGTTCGTTCAGCATCAGGTACTCCCGGTACGTGTCCATGGGCTGCCAGAACCCTTCGTGACGATAGGCAACAAGTTGTCCATCTCGTGCAAGTGCCTCGAGAGGGGCCTCTTCTAAGATACAGTCCTCATCGAGGTACTCGAACACCTCTCGTTCAAAGACGAAGAATCCCGCGTTGACATACTCATCGCTGACGGGTTTCTCCCTGAAATGCACCACGCTTCCATCGGCCTGGAGATCCATGAC
>CAYGGL010000261.1:0-1770 GCA_964349215.1 uncultured Acidimicrobiaceae bacterium
AGCGTGGTGGGCTCGACGTCGTGGACGTGAAGCCCCTTGGCGCGCGCCAGCACCAGGGAGCGCCGATGACTCTCCTTCAGGCTGGCCGGCAGCTCCGTGCCGTCGGCCACCGCCTGCAGCAGACGCTGTCCGCGCTCCGCGTCGATGAGGTAGCACTTGGGGCGAGCTGCTGGGAAGCTGACGATGACGCCATGGTGTCGCAGGAAGCGAATCACGTCGTCCAGTCGCCCCCGAATCTTGTACTCCGGGAAGCCGGGAACAGCGCCCTTGAGGGCCGGGGGATTTGCATACCCCTTCCGCCGCTCACCCCGCACGAGGGCGTTGATGACCTTCTCGAGGTCGGGGGGCGGATTCGAGACCTCGTGGTAACGCGTGGCCCGGCTCTTGCCGGCACGAGCACCGTGGCCCTGAACGATGGTGTGGTCGACTGCCTGCGGCTGCGCACCCATGGGACACTCCTGAAGGCCGAAATGGCCGTTAAAAGCGCTAATATAACCAAAGAACGTAAGAGCTACCCTACCTTATTTTCACGCTTTTGTCAAAAGCGTTACACCAAGTTAAACAGGCGTTTTGCGTTGTCAGTAGTGACACGGGCCACCTCCTCAAGGGATATTCCCTTTAAATCTGCGATCTTCTGGGCTACATGCTCCACATACGCGGGCTCATTGCGCTTACCTCGATAGGGCGCCGGTGTGAGGTAAGGCGAGTCAGTTTCAACCAAAATTTGCTCCAGCGGGATGGCTCGAGCGGCCTCCATGACATTTTTGCCAAAGGTCACAATACCGGTGAAGGAAACGTAAAAACCGAGATCGCGATACACAGCCGCCTCCTCAGCCGTGCCCGTAAAGCAGTGAATCACTCCTCTGCGAGCCAAGCCTCCGCGATCAATCTCTTCTTTCAAGAGGGTCGCCTGATCAGCGTGCGCGTCACGGCAATGAATGACCACCGGTTTGTTGACCTCGGTCGCAAACCGCAGCTGTTCACGAGCTTGATCCTTTTGGTCTTGCTTCAAAGCCTCCAGGTCAACTCCCGGTGGAACTCGATAATAATCGAGGCCGAGCTCGCCGATAGCCACCACCTTGGGGTGCTTAGCGAGCTCACGGTAATAGTCCCAATCAAAACGTTCTGCACGAGTATGAATATGAGCCGGTCCATCGTGCTTCGAAATGACGGCCTCCCCCTTCCCCTCCGTGGCCGGAGGGGGGAGTTCATTGTCATCAAAAAAATCTTGGGCGTGCAAATGATTAGGGTGCAAACCGATCGTGCACCAAACACCTTCATAACGCTCAGCCAGAGCGATGCCATTTTTGCTCGTGGTCGATTGCGTGCCCACCGTAATCATGCCCACTCCGGCATCCAGGGAACGCTTCACAATGGCGTCCATGTCTTCTGTGTAAGCTTGAAAATGAATGTGGCAATGCGTATCGATAAAACGATATTCCATACTAGAGAAGACCAAGTTGCTCGCCAAAATCGATACCCGTCCCAATAAATGTTGACTCCAACATGGCAGTCTTGAGACCTCCCGCCGGAAGATAGGCCACCGTGATGTAAGCCACGCCAGCCAGCAAGACCGCGGCTTGAACTACGCCAAGTGCAAAGCCTAAACCCCGATCGATCATTCCCACAAACGGAATGATGGACAACATGCGTCGCACCAACCCCAAACCGCTCACAAGCAAACGAATGATCTGACTCAGGAAGATTGCTAGGGTCAAAAACGAGAAGACGAAAACCACGGGGTTGCTCGTCAGGTCGAAGCCTGTAAGA
>CAYGGL010000262.1:0-1738 GCA_964349215.1 uncultured Acidimicrobiaceae bacterium
AGAATATACGGAGCAAAAGCCAGCTGCACGCTGTACTTCACAAGCAGCACGAGTGCCAGTCCGGTGCCGATCAAGAACAGGGGAGCTCCGAGCGCCGCCAAGGCCGAGCCAGCTTCAGTTGTGCCGCTTACAAAGAGGAGTACATAACCAGGAACGACCACGAGGATGAGGGAGAGGATAATGACACCGATCAAGATCGTAAGGAGTAGGTAGGAGAGAAAGACCTTCCAACCCTGGCGATAGATGCTTGAGAGGTTTACGCGCTTGCCTGTAGCTTGTTCGGCTACGGCCAGAACGAGCGTGGCGTACATCCACAGACTGATAACGGCCACTAAAATGACACCCCCGGCCGAGAGAGCAAAGGTCAGCCAGTCACCCCCAGTCACGGTGTCGCTACTGCCACCAGTCGGGACCAAGATCTCGCCCAAAACGGAGGGGATGGAGGCGATCACAATCCAGAGCGTGATTGCGAGCAGTTCTTTGAAATGTTTGCGGCAATGTTCGAGACTTTGATCCAGGACTTGCCCCACGCTAATCAGTGATGCCATATGGGCCAAAGTATAGCAAACAACTAGCCGGTTGTGCCGAAGCCGCCCCGATCTTGGCTGGCGAGTTCGTTGGTTTCAAGGAATGTAGCTTGAGCGATAGGTATGATGAGCCCCTGCATGGCCCGTTCGCCTTTTTGCACGGTGTAAGGCTCCTGGCCGCTGTTCAGAAGGACGCATTTGAGTTCGTCATTCGGTCCGCAGTAGTCCTGATCGATAACTCCCACGCCATTGGCCATGCTGATGCCCTTTTTGGCATTGCTTGAGCGTGAACACAGGAGAAGTACGTGTCCCTCGGGTACTTTGACGACTAGCCCAGTCGCGAATATTGCTCGTTCTCCGGGCTGCAAGGTCTTTTCCTCGAGAACCGCGATGTCGAAGGCGCAGGCGCCCGGGGTTTTGTACTCGGGGATAGGTGTATCGGGAGACAGGCGTCGGAAGGAGACTTGCATAGTGGTCACACTATTCATCAACATCTCCCAATAATCAAATGAGTGGGTCCCACTTACCCACATCGTACGTTGACCCTCGTCTCAGCCAATGGCACAGTCGGTCCATCGAAATCGCAGCGGCGAATCGAAGATGAGCGGGGTGTGGCGGGCTCCATGCTTGCTCGTCACACCCCGCTTTTGTTAAATCGATTTAATTGGGCCGCTTCGTTGTTGCGGGGCCCCGAAAATTCTTCACCGTATGGTTACATACGCCTCAGAATTTTCTCCCCGCGCCTAGAATCGACCACAATTAAATCGATTTAACGGCAATATGTGCTTATGAAAATCACACTCATCGCCGCTATCTCTGCTGACGGCAAAATTGCCGAACGCACGGATCAGTCGTCCATGGACTGGACCAGCAAAGAAGATAAACAGTTTTTTGTTGAGAAAACTAAGGAGGCCGGCACGCTCGTCATGGGTCGAAAAACCTTTGCGACCATCAATAAAGGTCTGAAGGGCCGACGCATGATCGTGCTCACGCGTGATCCGAGTAAGGAGTTGCCGATTCCAGGGGTCGAGTTCACTTCTGAAGAGCCTGCAGCTCTCGTGCGACGTCTGGAGAGCGAAGGCGTGGCTGAACTCGCCCTTGGCGGTGGCGCTTCGGTCTACGGACAGTTTCTGAACGCTGGGCTCGTGACCGATGTTTACCTGACCGTCGAGCCGTTCCTGTTTGGCGGGGGCATCCCGTTGGCCCAAGGC
>CAYGGL010000263.1:0-1731 GCA_964349215.1 uncultured Acidimicrobiaceae bacterium
GCGCAAGCAAACGGCATGACCGGGCGAAGGTTAGGCGGAAGGAGCGTAGCGACTGGAGCCGGCAACCCGGTGTTATGCGATGGACAATCTCATCGGGTTTGCCTGGATGGCAAACCCGATGCTTCTGGACCACCGCTTTATCCCGCGTTGAGTACACGCCGGATATGCTCAAGCCACTCCAGCAACGGCCAACGCCTCTCACGATAGGTTCCTGACCATTCTGCCGCCAGTTGATCAAACTGGATAGCACTGCGCTCAATGAGGTCGAGTATGCCCAAGGGAGTATCGGCCGAGGCCACATGCCCCAACCGGGCGGCTAGAGGGTTCCCCATGCCACCGTCTCTATGGGTATGGGTTCCTGTGGCTCGATCACGAAGTATCATACCCACCACACAACAGTCCCGAGTCAGATCCAACGCGAGATGAAGTGCAACCAGGCAGTCATTGCGAACGACTTTGTAGCTCGCTAACATCGCCTTGAACCAAAACTGGTTGACCAAGTCATCGAATTCTGCTGGCGACAGAAAAGTTGGCGGAACTGCCGGTCACGTTTGAGACAGAAGCCGCGTAATCGACAGCGAGCGCGAGAAGAGAAGGCGGACGCCTTGCCAGAAAGGATTGCGCGGCCACTCTGCCAACTGCTCAAGTCGGGACAGCGTGGTGATCACCACATCGAGACGACGAAGATCTGAAAAACATACTCGGGTGGTGCCATAATAAGAAGTTTCAGACTGTGAATAGGTATAGATTGAACTCAAAGGCCGTAGCCATTCAATAGTAGGAAAATACTGGGAGTAGGCATCATCCGCGATGACCAACAGGCAATCTACATCGCTCCACGTATCAAACTGGCCCTTGGCATGAAGGGCTGAGCCGAAGACAGCCAGAGCCAGCACGTCATTGTTTGACATGAGCGTGGACTGGAACTCCTCAATCGTTTGTACTTGCCAGCCATCTGTTCGGATCATCGTCGGCCTTCAGCTAGTGCAGCCTCACTACGCTGCTCCATTTGCCCTTGAGCGGCCAGGGATGGCCGCTCTCTCTTATCTTTGATTGTCTTTCGCATAACGTCCCCGGGTTGCCGAACCCGCCGCCTGGGCGCGGCATTTGCGCCTTTGTTCCTCAGCAAATGCCGTGACCGGGCAAGGGTTGGGCGAAAGGAGCGTAGCGACTGGAGCCGGCAACCCGGTGTTAGGTGATGGCCGGCCCTGGGGTGAGGTGGGGTTTCCACAACCGTAACCTCAGACAAGACTGCTACGGGTAACACTCGGTATCACCAACGGTCGAAGCTCGTCTGGTACATACCGATGTGATACATCGTCAAGTCGCCAGTTCTGCTGGATGAAGGCTGAGATATTCGCGAACCTCCAATTGCATCCGGTCGATCTCCGCGAGGAATCCCAAAGCAGCGGCGTGGTAGTTCGAGGGGTTGTTTTCTGAAACGCGGAGTACGGATACCTGACGTTGGAACTTGGCTGTGCGCTCCAGCGTCACCGCCAATTCCTGGTCGCTCACAATCATGTTCATGCTCCTATGATTTCGACAATGCCGCGTTCGGTACCATCTCGCTTGATCTGCCAATCCTCGATTGCTGCCTGTTCGCCACCCATTGCTGCAAGGCGACGAATCCAGAAAACACTACACCCGAAGTGGTATTGTGCTGAGGCGTGCTCAAAGAGCAACCGTGTGTCACCAGAAAGACGTCCAAATTCAAAGTCGTCACCCATAATC
>CAYGGL010000264.1:0-1717 GCA_964349215.1 uncultured Acidimicrobiaceae bacterium
TGGTCGTTGGCATCGAAGTTCAACCAGGTGAACCGCTCATCGAGATGGACATCGACGCCCTCAGCGCTCACAGATCACCCAAGGAATAATATCTCTTCCCATGGGGGGGGGTTCCGAGTTAAGGATAGTGAAGCCCTTCAATTTTCCGAACCGCTTGTTCATCGTTTCTGATCAGTACTGACATAAGAGCGGGGCCGAGTGGACACAAGATTGAGATGCCACACACCATCGCAATAATGGCGTCTGTGCCGACAGAGGGACCGATCGCAACCCACGAAGCGAAACCAGCTATAGCTACTGCTACAACGCCTGCTGCCGGACCTTCCCATCCCGCACCCGGACCACTTCCAATCAAGAAATTGCTCAAGTCATAAACGGCTACCAATAAAATCAGCACTATTGCCGTTGTGGCATCCAAGCGATCTATCAAAACCAAAGCCGCACCCAAAGAGCCAAACGTCACCGATGCCATGAATGCCCAGCTCATTTCAATCAACGAATCCGTCTGCTCAGCAGGGTCGCCTGATTGTTTCGTCAGTAAACGGTTGACCAGAGGAATCAAGATAAGAAGAGGCAAGCTGAGAGCGAGTGCGTTAACTCCTCCTTTAGATGAGCTGATCAGTGGAAGGCCGATCGCTCCCAAAATGGTGGTCAAACGTGTCGGGTCACACAGAATTTGCTTCGCTTGCACCGATTTCTTTGTTGCAACTTCTGTGCGCGTTTTCCGAGTTGTATGAGTCGAGTGATGTCCTACCAACGGATCGTTAAGAGTGAGGTCGATATGAGTTAGATCAATTGTTTCTTCTTTATGGCCGGTTTGTTCTCTATGTCTGCAACGGGCTCGAAGTGTTTCATCTGCCGCAATGGCTCCAACCACTGCCATGACCAAAGCAACTGCAAATGGCGAAACGGCGGCAGCCCCAATCAGCAATGCAAACCAGATTGGCTTCATAGGCAAAGAAAAACTTTGAGCCTCTAGGCCAACTTGTGATGGCTGCACGCTTGGTTGACCAAGACCAGCCGGTGAGGTTGATGGAGACGGTGGAGCTGGTCGGACTTGGCGACGTGTGGTGACCCCTATGCGAGATGGGCGTCGCACCTCAGCCATGTGCGCCACCTGACACGGGGGGCAAAATAGCTATCTCATCGTTTTCGTCAATGCGGTCTTCAAGAAGGGTGGGCTCACCATTTCGCCATACTTTTGAGCGAGCAAGTACTGAAACAAAGGGCTCGCCAAATCGCCTCGATGCCTCTTCAAGAATCTCTGCAACGGTTGAGGCCGCCAGTTCAACCGAAGCAACACCAGCAGCCTCTCTAGCTGATGCAAAGAGCCTCAATTTGGCCACTTTTCCTCCGACATTTTCTTGGCGTCAGACCATGGACGATACGCCGGGAACCGCGATTGGCACCTTCATGAGGTTACCTGATACTCCTTGGGCGGGTACGGTCTTAGCTAGATGTCACAAACACGAATACTCCTTATAAGACATGGCCAGTCCGAATGGAATGCCTCAGGTCGCTGGCAGGGTTGGGCAGACCCACCGCTGAGTTCACTCGGACGGCGCCAAGCTCATGGTGCGGCAGAATTTGTTGGATCAGTCGATGCAATCGTTTCTTCTGATCTCATACGTGCGACTGAAACCGCAGTCATCATTTCTGAAGCAATCGGGGTGGGGCCTGTAATAGTTGACGAGAGACTGCGTGAACGAGATATAGG
>CAYGGL010000265.1:0-1687 GCA_964349215.1 uncultured Acidimicrobiaceae bacterium
CTCGGAGACGGCTTTACCTGGGAGTCAACCGACCTTGATGAGACTGCCGCAAAAGGCCGTCACGCTTGGGAAGTTGCCAGGGCGAAATTGGCATCGGGCGAATACGACCTTTTGATCCTCGACGAACTGACCTATGCAGCCAAATATGGATGGGTTCCAGTTGAAGAAATTGTCGCTGGGGTTGTAGGAAGAGCCGAATGCACAAACGTGGTGATCACCGGTCGTGATGCTCCTGAAGAACTCATTGCCATTGCCGACACAGTCACTGAGATGCGAAAGATCAAACACGCTTATGACGAGGGCATCGGGGCCAAAAAGGGCATTGAATACTGATGCCAACACTCGGGCCGCGTCTTGTAGTTGCAGGTACGGCTTCTGGGGTGGGAAAGACCACGGTTGCCACGGGCCTCATGGCAGCGTTTCGAAAACGTGGGCTCAAAGTTTCATCAGCAAAGGTCGGTCCTGACTTCATCGACCCTGGCTATCACTCTTTGGCGACTGGTCGACCGGGAAGAAACCTTGACCCTTGGATTTGCGGCACAGATGTGATCGAGTCTCTTGGCGCTCGAGCCAGTGCTGGAGCTGAGATGCTTATTGTCGAAGGAGTCATGGGCCTTTTCGACGGGTCGGCCACTGCTCGCATTGAAGATGGCGAGATTGATTACGACCTTGCCAGTACCGCCCAGGTCGCTCGATTGCTTGATGCCCCAGTCTTGTTGGTGCTCGATGCGGCTTCGGCAGCTCGCTCGATTGCCGCAGTGGTTCATGGATTTGCCACCTATGACCCAAGTGTGCGAATCGGCGGAATTATTCTCAATCAACTGGGTAGTCACAACCACGAGATCATGATTCGAGAGGCCCTGGCCTCGCTTGATATTGCGGTTATGGGTGCACTCCATCGAGACGATACCTTGACATGGCGAGACCGCCATCTGGGGTTAGTGCCGGTCTTCGAGCACCCAGAAGTCATTCGCAATTCAGTTAATCGCCTCGCAGATGCCATTGAACACAGCTGTGATCTCGATGCGATAAGCGCTCTTGGCTCAACTGCTCCCACTCGTACTGTCAAGGCACCACCAAGTGCTCGGCCACAACTAGGCGATGGCGGCGAGCGGACTCGCATTGCACTAGTCGGTGGGCCGGCTTTCAGTTTCTTCTATCAGGACAATCTGGAATTGTTGGAAGAAGCCGGGGCCGACCTCGTCGTCGTTGACCCGTTCAATGACCAAGCTCTACCCGCCGGCATCACGGGCCTTATCGCGGGCGGCGGGTTTCCCGAAATATATGCCGAGGCACTGGCCTCTAACAGGCCGCTACTCGATGACGTTTACAAACAGGTGAGTAATGGGCTGAGCACCTGGGCCGAATGCGGAGGAATGCTTTGGCTTGCCAACACGCTCAATGACGTTGCTCTTGCCGGCGTAATCGATGCCAAAGCAACCATGACAACTCGCCTAACACTTGGATATCGACGAGCGGTTCTTCAACGTGACAGCCCCATTGCCCAAGCAGGTACTCAACTGTGGGGCCATGAGTTTCATTATTCTGCGATTGACTCTTCTGGCGCCGACTCTTGCGGTGATGCGCTGAAGGTTTCTGGACGAGTTGGCACAACCCTTGCTGGGTGGGCGACACCCAATCTTTTGGCCTCATACGTGCATCTACATCTGGGTTCAACACCCGAAAT
>CAYGGL010000266.1:0-1672 GCA_964349215.1 uncultured Acidimicrobiaceae bacterium
CGCGTCACCTTGCCGGTGTCGTACAGGTACTTGGTGACGACGGAGGCGAGTGTGTGTTCCAGGAAGCGGGCGGCGGGATGGTAGTACAGGAACTTGAACATCATCGCCCGGAGCTTGAGGAAGTTGAACAGCCGGTCCGGATTGGTGAAGAAGACCTGGCCGTTTTCCACATGCACGTCGTCCCACAGGCTACAGGGGAACGGATTGGCACGAATGTGGTCGCCGACCATGTTGTAGAAGGCCGGCATCGCCCGTCTCGGTTCTGCGAACATGAGCCGCATGTCAACCTGTTCGGTAAAACGACCGAGAAAGCGCTCGGCGTCGCGCGCCACGTAGGCGATCTTGTCGGCGACGTCCAGGATCTGGCCGAGCACACCCTTGTTCAGAACGATGGAGTGCATCAGCCCACCAGACAACCGATACTGCTTCTTGAGGCGAGTCCACCCCGGGAATTGGAACAGCTCCGGGAAGTGCGTCTCTTCGTTGAACGCCGGTGGATCTACCGACTTGGTGGTGTCACCTCCGGCCGGAGTGCGCGCATCGTGGCACAGCGCCGCTGCCCGCAGATTGCGCATCTGCCAGCGGGTGAGCCGGTTGTTGTGCGCGATCAGAGTGGCAAACGCCATCACGTTGAGCGAGTGCTCGTAGCGGGTGTGATTAAACGTCTGCGCTACGTGATTAGTTTCAACTGAACGGACGACCGGGTCGTGCAGGAATCCGAGTTGGCGGACCCACTGCAGACGCCAGATACCGAGTTCACGACAGAGGTCCTCAATGAGTCCGCCGTCTTCGACCACGTAGCCGATGCCGGTGAAGGGGACGTTGAGGAGAATCCCCAGTGCGTCGGTGCCCTCGCCCAGCGCGTGCGTCATCCGCAGGTGGCGCTTGGCGACGTCGTCCAGCTTGCGCACCCAGTTGGGTTCGCGCCCACGGGCATTGAAACGTTCGGTGTCGTATTCGTTCTGCAAAATCAGTACCGCCATCCTCGGGTTGAGGACGTTGTCAGCGATAGCCCTTGTGATGTGTTCCGGCAGAAGTCCCTGCTCAGCGAGCCGGACACCAGTGTCTCCGAGTGCCTTCCAGTCGAAGCCGAAGATCGGCGTGAACTTGATGTCTCCGAGTCGGAGGCATCCGGTGCGGTGCATCAGCGACGGTGCGGTTACCCACGCCACGGGAGCCTCCTTTCTTTCTGTAAAGGGAAATTAGTTGTTGTTGAGCTGTGCTGATTTTAATTAAAAAACTAAAAAATGTCAAACTAAAAAACTCCGAATGTAGTATGATGAAAGTATGCTTAAACCACTTTTAGTAACGTGGGTGGCGGGGATGGCGATTGATTTTGTCTGGCTTTCGTATATCGCCGGAGGTGTGTATACCAAAGCGCTCGGCGCGTTGCGCCGGCCGCTCGCGGAGTTTACCGCCGGCCACTGGGTGAGCACGGCTCTTGTGTATGGCCTCATCGCCATCGGCATCACCGTATTCGTTCTCCCGCGCGCGACGTCCATGAGCACGGCCGCCCTGTACGGAGCGCTGTTTGGTTTTGTGCTTTACGGCGTGTACGAGTGCACCAGCTACGCCCTGCTCGCCAACTGGCCCGGCTCGCTCATCGCCGTTGATATTATCTGGGGCGCGGTGCTCTGCGGGGTACTCGGCGCGGTAGGGTACTGGGTTGCCG
>CAYGGL010000267.1:0-1663 GCA_964349215.1 uncultured Acidimicrobiaceae bacterium
CTCTCGGTATGCCACGATCATTCATCCTGCCGCCTCGATCGGCTCATCGGTGCGCATGGGATCAGGCTGCATTGTGCTCGCTGGCGTCGTTGCTACCGCAGACGTTGAGATTGGTTCACATGTAGCGATAATGCCCAATTGTGTTTTTACTCACGATGACAAAATCGGCTCTTATGCAACCTTTGGAGCAGGAGTACAGCTGGCCGGTGAAGTAATTATTGGAGAAGGCTGTTATCTGGGTAGCGGCTCTCTTGTTCGAGAAAACATCTCTATAGACTCTTGGGCACTGATCGGTCTGGGTTCCATCGTGCTCGACAACGTCGGCTCAAGACAGGTTTGGGCCGGAACACCTGCAAGGTTTCTTCGAAACATAGACGTTCCCACTGAAATCACTTCTACATCTGAGGATGGGCATGCTTCCTAATTTCATTGTTATCGGAGCCGGTAAAGCCGGAACGACCAGCCTTTGGGGTTACCTACGTGATCACCCTCAGGTTTTCGTTTCGGATCCCAAGGAACTCAACTTCTTTACCACCGAGCACAACTGGAACCGTGGTCTTGAGTGGTACGAATCACACTTTGAAAATGTCGGTGATGCAATTGCCATTGGAGAGGTAACCGGAAGCTACGCAAACTGGCCGAACTTCTCCGGAGTCCCAGAGCGGATGTTCGATGTTCTCCCCGACGCACGCTTGGTATATGTCATTCGTCATCCAGTTGAGCGAATCGTTTCAGCCTTTAAATACATGACCTTGCGCGGTGACGAAAACATGCCCATGGACGAGGCGATTAGAACCAACCCTATGTATTTGTCAGTCAGTAGCTATGCAACCCAGATCGAGCAGTATCTTAAGTTCTATCCTGCAGAAAACCTTCACATAATTTTGTCAGAGGAAATGCGAGACAACCGTCTTGTTACTCTCAAGAGAGTCTTTGAGTTTCTCGGCGTTGACCCTGACGTCGAGTTGGAAAACATCAACCATGAGTTCAACAGAACCGACCGTAAATCTCGAGAGCCTCGCGAGTTAATCCGTCGAGTTAAAAATCTCCCCGGCTATAAGACGATTAAAGGAAAGCTTCCAGATTCGTTAGTTCAACTCGCTAAACGCTATGGCACTCGCGAAGTCATCCGCCCAAAAGACACCCAGTTAAGTAATGAGACAAGGGCCTTCATCGTGGACTCGCTCCAGGATGATTTAGTAAAACTGCGAACTTATCTTGGGACAGATTTCAACTGTTGGGGTCTAGCAAAGTCAGTCGTTTAATCTCTTTTTTCGCATGGAAACCCTGCTCACATTTCCTCAATAATCGAGCAAGTGTTACCTCAGTGTTGTACTTACCAAATCTTCCGGCCATTTTGGTTCCAAGGGTAAGTGCGACAACAACGGGTAGATGAAAAAATCTGTTCATTCCCACCCTCACTACCCAATTTCGTTGCCATGTCGCCGTATTAGCCAGGCTCTGAGGGTCGAATACACCGATGACATCTGAGTGCAAGGCATGTGCTTGCACCATCCCGATTGCCTGCCAACGTGCTTCGGTGATCATTAAGTCAAGTGATCGTTGATAGAGGTGGACTGAACTCAAAGATCTGTCGAATACGCCGACCAGTCCCGCCTTGAGACATCGGAGTCCAAAGTCACGATCTTCGTGGCGACCGAGA
>CAYGGL010000268.1:0-1648 GCA_964349215.1 uncultured Acidimicrobiaceae bacterium
GGCAGAATGTTATCTACAGTCTGGATGGACATGGCGCCAGCGACTACCGGCAGATTCGAGTTGTCCGTCACAAGGACGGGCAAAAGCGAACTGGTGTCGGTCGGAGTCGTGGTGAGGGTTTCTGTCGTCATTTTTTCGTTTCCTCTACAGTTGAGTCAATTGAATTTCAGGTTGATGAAGCCAGACTGTGCGTCAAACGCATCAGCTTGGCCTGAGTCGATGATGGAGACGAGCTCCTTCACCTTCTTCGAGAGTGCCGACAACTGAGCGATGAAATCGCTTTCCTTGGCGGCGCGATCGGCATCGCTCTGGTCGAGGAAGAGACGTACCGCTTCGGTCAGATCTTCCTTCGACAGCTTGACGAGATTGAACGTCGTCTCCGACGATTCTGCGAACTGAAGCGCACGTGATACTGCGGGTCGCAGCGTCACGATGAGCTCTTGTACAGCCGGCCCCACTTCGGGCGCCTTGGCCGAAAGCAGCAGCGTTTCATAGGTGCGTGCCAACTGTTCGTTGGCAGCACGCTCTTCAAAGAGCGTCCTTGGTTCAGTAACGACCGCCTTGGCCGTTTCCACCACTTCTTTCGCGACGGCCTGGGGATTTTCGCCCCGGGAAAGCGCGATCAGTAGTGCTGCGGTGCCTGCACCAACAACCAAGCCAATGATCAAGGAGACCAAGAGCGCGGCTGGTGTGAAGGCTTCGAGGAGTATCACCGTGAGTACGGCGATAGCAAGTCCGATAAGAGTCTTATTCATCTTGTTTTAACCTTTCTGTTGTCAAAGAAAAACCTCCAGTTAAGGAGATTAGTCTAATTAGATACTATCACAAATTTATATTAAAGTCAAGTTTCAAGAGCTTATAATACAGTTTATTTATAAGGATATTTCATATAAAAAAGCGCAAGACTATGGTTAAGTCTTGCGCCACCCGTGAAAGGGATTTTTAACGGTCAGGAAAGAGGTCGTAGCGGTGGGCGATTGCCCGAAGGTCGCTGTTGTCTTGGCCAATGCACACTACGTGGAGTTCCACCTTCAGCTCCTTCAAACGACGTTTGGCAGTACCTACGTCGACTGATTCGGTACCGTCGGTTATTAGTACCAGTTTGCGGTCACTTGCCTCCCCTTGTTCGAAGCCGTTTAGGGCATGATTGAGAGGGCTGTCGATGTTTGTGCCGCCACTTGGGGAGAGTCGCTGGGGTAAACCACCAAGCAGCTTTTTGTAGCCTGCTTCGTCGTTGGCTGTCACCTCGCTGCGAACTGTCTCATTGAAGGTGAACAGATGCACTGTTGCCTTGCCTGTCTTGGCGCGTTCGATGAGTTTTTGGTTCAACCGGATTGACCAGATGGCGCGATCGCAGTTAGACATGCTCCCGGAAACATCTTGGAGAATGATGAGGGTGTTTTGTGGCACTCCCACCACGTCTTCAATGACGTCCATAAACTCGAGATGTTCCATGACAGGAAGTCGCCTTGCAGCGACCGCACCATAGAATTGCTCGTCGTTTAGAGCATGTGAGCTACCGAGTAAGCGAGACATCTCAACCACGCTTTTCATCGGCCTTACATCAATGGCATCGGCTGGATAAGCGGATGGTTCGAGTATTTCCCCAGTCTTTACCTGCCGCAAAACGACAGGTGTAGTCGAGAAT
>CAYGGL010000269.1:0-1636 GCA_964349215.1 uncultured Acidimicrobiaceae bacterium
GATGAGTGGACTTGAACCACCGACCCCCGGATTATGAATCGAGCGAATGGAATAATTGGCAACAATCCAGAATACATAACGACAATCTTATCATCAGCTTGGTTATTGTGGCCTGTTGCCGATTTCTCCAGGTTTGTGTGCCTCAGTGTGCCAAGAGTGTGCCACCACCATGTAACCACATGGGCCAACTCAGATCCATCGGTCGTAAGAGTCCTATCGGTCCAGACTGCAAACCGCATTGACGAGTCTTTTTGTTCCGACAATCTCCAATCGACAGGTGCGATTGAGGACTCTAGAGTGCTACGCGCTCAAGTCGATAAGACGAGTTGTGGAGCATTGCTCTTTCAACGCGCACATCGGGGCGTAAGCCCCTTACAAGTCCGACGATTTCGGCTTCGTCCCGTTGCGACACTCTGGCACCAAGAATTACGCCGGTAAGAGCCTTCGGGGGGAACGTCACTACCCCTGGACCGTTATGGAGCGTGACTAGATGCTTCCCAAGTTCGTTGGTGGTTAGCCCTGCAATCTGCCTTTGCTTTTCCTCATCCGACATCTTCGGGAAAATCACACGAAATTCCTGCTCATATTCCCAGAACTTGGCTTTAGTGACAATGGCGGTCTCATTGATCACTAGTGCTGATTGTGTCCGAGGGTCCACCAAAGGGTATTCACTTTGATAACTGACCTGACGTGCATACTGAAAGAAGTATTCTCTCGCGTCAAATTCAAAGCAGACTCCTTGATGAGAATCCGCGTAATGTGACCACATCAAGGGCTGTACTGGGTCAGCGGACAATGACAGTACCCCATAGTCATTCAGAATTTCCCAGAGTGTTTGCTGGAAGTTAGTGTGTGGGTCTTTCCTAAATGTTCTTTCTACCTTCTTTCGCTCCCTTAATCTCTCCGCCGGTGTCTCGCCATGATTCAGATTCTTGACCATCTCAGCTAGAAAGATCTCGATCTCTTTCCTTGTGCCAGAAATTCTGACCTGCGGTCTCGCTTCAAATGGGTCATTAAACGATTTTGGAGAGGCAAACATCAACTCATTGTGAGTGATTACCCGATGGGTATACTGGCGCTGCCCCTCTGACAAAGGGCGGTACTTGTACAACTGCGTAATCGCAAGGTCGTAGGCTGTCGGCATAGCACAACTATCGAATCATATTAGTGCTTGCAACTACTTGACCAAATGAGTGGGCAATAAATGCCGATGCTCATTTGCCTTTACCCCTATTGCGCATGTCGCTGCTTAATTGACGACGCATCGTTCTATTTGCGTCGCGGGTTCCGCTGATTCCCTCATCGACATAGGATCGACTTACAGCGTCGCCTACCTTTGTCACTCCCTGCTTCGGGGAAGCCCATCCTCCCGAATATGCGCCAATTTGCGACTTAGGCGTGGGTTTGCGAGATTTGATACTTGTGGCTTGCAACTTCTTCCTGAGCGCCTCGACTTCATTCCGCAGCCTATCCTCGGACTTCCTCGGTTTGGTTGCCTTGATCCTTGTAGTTTGCAACTCGCTCACCAGCGCTTCGACTTCATCCCGAAAGTTATCCTTGAGATTGGTTGGCTCAGGTGCCGCACTATCGGGCGGACTTGCTGTTAGGTTTTCTCGCCCATCGAGATACGGCACAA
>CAYGGL010000270.1:0-1619 GCA_964349215.1 uncultured Acidimicrobiaceae bacterium
GTTATGGATATCGACGGTCATGTTGAACGGGAACGCAACTTCCATAATGAGCGGTTCAGCGAAGAGTCTCGAGAAGCACAGCGTAAGTATTACATCGCACTGAGACATGGAAAACTTGGCTACTGGGATAAGGTTGAGGCCCTATCCCAAGGTAAAGATGTCCTTGAAATTGGCTGTGGGATCGGTGGTTCAGTCTCTCGTATGGCGAGCATTGCCAGGACCCTTACTGGGATCGATATTTCTGAGGTTGCAGTTGAACGCTCAAAAGCAGTAGCTGCAGAAAATGGACTCAATAATAGTAAATTTCTTGTGATGAATGCTGAACATATGGATCTTGAAGACTCCAGTGTCGATGTTGTCTACGGGAGTGGGATCCTCCATCATCTGGACCTGGAATCCACTTATAAAGAGTTGGATCGAGTGATGCGTGACGATGGCTATGCCGTTTTCATTGAGCCTCTGGGTCACAATGTTCTGATTAATTTATACCGACGGGTAACGCCGGCTGCCCGCAGTAGAGATGAACATCCATTGCGTAAGGCAGACCTGAAGGCTGCGGAACGGCATTTTCGTGAAGTCACTTTTGAGGGGTTCGGACTGCTTACTCTTGCGACGGTGCCATTCAGGAATCAGGCTTCATTCAGCAAAATGCTCGATAACGCCGTTAGGCTCGATCATCGACTCTTCGGACTGCCATTCTTTGCATGGAATGCCTGGTTCGGTCTCTTCGTGTTTCAGAAGTAACAGGGATCCCCTTCAGGCAGAACGGGGGCGCGCAATTGAGGGAGTGCCTGAGCACCCCCTCAATTGGGCATTCTGCGGAAGGGACGGTGTTAGCCGCCGTTGACGAGCTTCCGGTATTCGGCACTTGATTTCGGGAACTGCGGAGTCATGAGTCGATGGTCAGCGTTATTCGCGTCTACCTCGAAGTAGGCGGCATAGGCGAAATTGTGCGACTGGATCCAGCGCCAAGACTGCGTGATGTAGTTGGGATCGTCCCCGCCACCAATCGAATCTTTGAACCGCACGGTGAGGCCCCATTCGGGAAACGACATGGGCTTGTTGTGGGAGCGTGCAAAGTTGGCGTGCCAGTTGAGGCCGTAGACACGGGTCAGTTGGTTTTCCCAACGCTTCTCCGGGGTGCTTACCGAGACGGTCGATGTGTCGTAAGCGTCGAGACCGATGATGTCTACGTAGTTGTCGCCAGGGTAGGCGGCTTCGACCTTGGCGTTGTTCACGCCGGCGAGTGGACACCAATCGAAGAGAAACGCCTGACCCGGAACCTTGCGCAGGGTATCGACGATTTGCCTCCAATAGGCGGCATAAGAGGCCTCTTTACCGCCGGCAGCCCAGGGGAAAAACTTCCCGTTGAACTCCCAGCCAAGCCGCAAGATGGCCTTGGAGCAGCCATTCGCAACCATGGACTGACCAAACTTCTGCCAGTGGCTGTTGTAGGAGCCTTTGGCCCCTGCCTCAAGAGTAAAACCGGTGGTCGGGAGCATTGCTGCTGACAGCGAGAGCTTGTAGGGCGAGTTCTTCCACTGGTTGCACCACCAGGATGGATTGTCAATCTTGCTCCAGGGATTTGTAGCACCCGCTGCGGCTCGTCCGACGAAATC
>CAYGGL010000271.1:0-1606 GCA_964349215.1 uncultured Acidimicrobiaceae bacterium
CTTCTTACGCGCTGCCGCCTTGGCTTCTTTGACCCGCTGCTTGAGCCGGGTTTCCCGGCGCTTGCGGCGGCGGCTCAATTCTTACTCTCGATCCCGGCCTTTGCTGGAAGGCATAGCGCAATTATCTCCTGGAGATGACTCGATGAACACCCATAGCGTGGGGACCAGGGCAATATATTCAACGAGAACGCTTTAGTCAAGGATCGCTCACCTGGCGAGAATCATCTTGAGCAGCGCCATACGCACATAGAGGCCGTTGTGGGCCTGGCGGAAATAGGCGGCACGCGGATCGGTGTCCACTTCTTCGCGCTTGATTTCATCGACTCGGGGCAGTGGGTGCATGATGATCGTGTGAGCGCGCATACAGTCGAGCACCGACCGGTCGATGATGTACTTGCCCCGCGCCTGCTCATAGTCACCGGGGCGGTCGCCGAAACGCTCGCGCTGAATCCGGGTCTGGTAGATCACGTCGACCTGGGTTGCCACCTGATGCAGGTTGTCACTCTCCTCGAAGTTGATCTTGTGCCGTTTGAGATAGGCCTTGATATCGTCCCCCATCCGCACCACGGGCGGGGCGACGAAATAGACCTTGATGTCCTTGTACTTGGCCAACAGATAACACAGCGAGCGCACCGTGCGGCCGTTGGCCAGATCACCGACCATGGCGATGGTGAGATTGTCCAGGCGGCCTATTTCGCGATTGATGGTGTACAAGTCGAGTAATGCCTGGGTCGGGTGCTGTCCAGGGCCGTCACCGGCATTGATGATGGGCACCGGCGACACCTCGGAAGCCCGCCGACTAGCGCCGCTTTCGTTGTGGCGCAACACGATGAGGTCGGCGTAACCCGAGACGATGCGGATGGTATCTTCGAGCGTCTCACCCTTGGCCACCGAGGAGAATTCCTGCGCACTCTCGGTGGTGATCACCTCCCCGCCCAGGCGTCTCATGGCCGACTCGAAAGACAGGCGGGTACGGGTGCTGGGTTCGTAGAACAGCGTGGCCATCACCCGCCGGTTGAGGATGTTGGACCCGTAATGCTGAACCACTTGCTCCATCTCCTGGGCCACTGCAAAGATCTCCCCCAGCAATTCCCGGTCGAACTGCTGGGCTTCGACGATATGGAAAAGACGCGCCATACCCCTCGCTCCGCGTTGGGATTTCTTCTCTGCTAGAATACTCCCCCACCGAGCCGCGGGCAAGGAAAAATCCGGCCTGTTGATCAGGCTCACACCGACAGGCTGTCTGACTGCCGATATTTTTGAATATACCATCGGGGATATTTTACATATATTGGAAACCACGCCCGATGTTGCATAGGTTGTAGTTTAGTGTATATAGTTGTATGTAGTTTCGTGTATATTCTTTACCCCTCATCTCTCGGCCCACCGCAATGGTTCATTTCTGAAAGGACGATCCCTATGAATTCAGTGCCCTCTTTCCCAGGGAGGTTCCTGCTGCTCGCCGCGGTTCTTGTCGCCTGGACTACCGGCGCCATTGCCGGCAGCAATGCCGGTTTTACCGCCACCGTCTCCGGGCCAGCGGAACTGCGCAACCCTCAGGTCGGGCAGTTCGTCAACCTCACCATCTCGGTGCAGGGTACCAAAT
>CAYGGL010000272.1:0-1598 GCA_964349215.1 uncultured Acidimicrobiaceae bacterium
GTTCATGAACAGGGCGCACACGAATTTCCTTATGCGTAAAGCCGAGGAACACGCATTGGTCGATCTTCGCCACTTGGCTCTTCTTCTCGTTGACCGGCAGTTTGAGCTGCCGGCCGAGGTACGTAGTCAGATTGGCTTTGACACGCTGGCCAGCCCGTTCGCTCTTCACCAGCACCATCAGGTCGTCCCCCAAGGGGATTTCCTTCGGGACATGGGCATAGCGCACGAAGCGATGCCCCCTCCCTTCCAGTTCCCGATCCAGATCGTCAAGCAGGATGTTGGCCAGCAATGGCGAGAGGGGGCCACCTTGGGGCGTCCCCAGCTCGCTGGGTTGAATGCGGTCATTGATCAATACGCCCGCCCGCAGGTAGCGGCCAATGAGGGCCAGCAACCACTTGTCGCTTATCCGTCGAGCCACGCGGGTCATCAGGATGTCGTGATCAACATTGTCGAAGAATTTCGCCAAGTCGAGATCAACCGCGATACGAAAACCGGCCTTGATGTCGGCCTTGACCTGCTTGAGCGCGCCGTGGGCGGAGCGTTTTGGTCGGAAACCAAAACTCGATTCCGAGAACTCCGGATCGAATATCGGCGTCATGACTTGCGAGATCGCTTGCTGGATGACCCGATCCACTACGGTCGGGATGCCCAGCGCTCGCTCACCTCCGTCCGGCTTCGGGATGGTAACCCGTCGTACCGGCTGAGGTGTATAGCTGCCATCGCTGAGGCTCTGGCGGATCGTCGGCCAATGTTCGCGGGCATACGCCGGGAAGTCCTCGATGCGCAGGCCGTCAACTCCCGGTGCACCTCGGTTGGACTTCACTCGACGCCATGCCTGATTCATATTGGCCGGCGAGAATACTGCTTCCATCAGATGATCGTGCAAGGCTGGCTGCGTGCCCCGACGCCGATCCTCGGCTTCCCCGGTCGGGTTCATCGTCGCGGTCGAGTCGGTCACGGCTCCTCGTTGTCTGTTGATGTTCGGCCCTTCGTCAAATCTTTTGATTCGACTACTACGACCTCTGCTGACTTCTGTCCGGTCACGACGGAAATCCCTTCCCGCCGCGCTATGCCGCTTCTCCGTTTGCTGCCTGTTCGCTCGCTTGCGGCTGGCAACCTGCCGCAGCGCCTGGGCCTTGGTGATCCAGTTACGCCCATTCTGGAATTACGGTTCGGCTTTGCATCGCTACGCCCGACAGATCTCCCCAGGTAAGAACGCGATGTTTCCGTGCACAAGCGCCGCATTTACCTTGTCCGCCGCATCCGATGGGCTTCGCCATGAGGTGCCAGCTCGCCCGCAGACCAGGCCTTCTATGCAGTTTCTGTCCGTCGCCTCGCACGTTTGCACTCCGGCTTCCTCCAGACAATCCCTCGCGGTCTTGCCCTTGCCTTCGGCTAGTGGTTATCATGTCTTCATCATGAATCCATGTCGGTACTCCCACAGGGGACTTCCACCCCATTACATCGCGCCCATGCTGGGCGCACACCCTGCGTTGCAGGGGACGCTGCGCCAAAAAACGGCGCAGCGCCCCTGAACTTGAACGTTAGCCATTTCCCGATAGGAGCCGCTATGGATATGTCGCTCATTCAAGGAACGA
>CAYGGL010000273.1:0-1047 GCA_964349215.1 uncultured Acidimicrobiaceae bacterium
CTATTTCAGCCGAAAAGAAGAAAAGCTTCCCACCCGGCAGAGTCATGACGAATAGATCGAGGTAGCGAAATAGGAACGATGACCGTTCCTATTTAAGAAGAAGATGAATGGCTTGTCTTGAATGACGTCGATTACTTGTTGGGCTTGGCTGCACGTTTGTCCCAGTGCTCTTTGATCAGACGTTGTAGGGTTTCGCCATCCGCGGCTTCAAGGGTGTCGAGACCAATGCCATCAATGCCGATGATGATCGCAACCGGTCTTCCGTGGTTGGTGACGATCACATGGTCTCGTTGAGAGATGCCGATGACTTCACTTAGCTTTGCCTTAGCGACTCCTATTGCAAAGAACTTCATGGTCTCTAACCTCCATGCAGAGAGCATCATATTTTCAGCCGAATGACAAGAGGTGAGGGGATGAAGAACAGAAAACAGGAACGCATGCGTTCCTGTTTGAGAGGGCTCTTGGGAGGCTAGACCTTGGCCTTGCAGATATGGACTGACCCCATGTATTCGAGCAGGATGACGTAGCCTTGAAAATGTTCGGACACTACGTCGACGAGCTCCGAAGGATCATTCTCGCAGAGAACTCTGAAGAAAGGGCGGTCCCGATCGTCGGTTGCTGGCATCACCATTGCGTTGCAGCCCAGATCATTCAGAGTGATGGTGCAGCTATCACGTAGATCCTCGATGGGGATGGTTGGCGCCGGCGGGTTCACCGAGTCGATGAGCTCACCGTACCTCTTCAATTGGGCCACACGACCGATGAAGCTGTCACCAGAGGTACGGCCAATGTCTGTCTCGGCTGTAGTATTGGCCGTGTATCCAGACTTGATCAGCAGGGCGATGGTGTCTTCGACTGACCATTCAAGTTCATCTGCAAGCTCCTTCACCGACATGGGGCCGATGGGGTCTACGCGGACGAACTTCTTGGGGGTATTGGTCCCGTCTTCTTCGGTCATGAGGTCCTCCTACCTACGAACGTTGGAAACGGGAAAACTTCATCATATTAAAAGAGAGTTGGCAAGCAGTTGGCTTTGACAGGCTAGGG
>CAYGGL010000273.1:1057-1595 GCA_964349215.1 uncultured Acidimicrobiaceae bacterium
GGCTAGGGTGTCGCGACTAAGCTGCTAGTATATGTTTATCCTCTTCTCAGGTGTGTTTTGGATCGGTGTCATTATTTTATTTATGTCGATCCGGCAGATCAATCAGTATGAGCGCGGTGTGCGCTTTACGATGGGTCGGTACTCAGGATTGGTTGAACCGGGTTGGCGCGTCATTTTGCCAGTTATTCAGACGATGGTGAAAGTTGATATCCGTACCAAAGCTGTTGAGGTGCCTTATCAGGACGCGATCACCAAAGACAACGTTTCTTGTAAGATTAACGCGGTTATCTACTATCACATTGTTGATGCGTCCCGTTCAGTTGTTGAGGTAGAAAATGTTTGGAACGCTGCCTCACAGTTGGCGCAAACCACGATGCGTAATGTGGTCGGTGAACTTACCTTGGACGAACTCTTGTCTGAGCGCGACCAAGCTTCTAAGCGCATTCGTGAATTAATCGCAACGCATACTGCAAGCTGGGGGATTGAGGTTCAAGGCGTCGAGCTCAAAGACATCGCTTTGCCAGAGAATATGCGGCGC
>CAYGGL010000274.1:0-1586 GCA_964349215.1 uncultured Acidimicrobiaceae bacterium
GTGACCATTGCTTCACGGTGTGTTCGTGTGGTCTTTGACCCGATTCCCCAAGAGAACATGGTCGATCTACTTATCAGACAAGGAGCCGACCACGAGACAGCAGTGGCAGCATCAGAAGCTTCTGGCGGCGACTTCACGAGAGCATCCTTACTCGTCAACGATGAACATCTGGCAGGACGACTTTCATTTTGGTCTGGTCTCCCGAGCCGCCTTGATGAAACTGGTGCGAAGGTTGCAGTCCTTGTAGACGAAGCTCTCTCGATGGTCGAAGAGGCCGGTCAACCGCTACGTGTAGCCCAAGAACACGCCGTCAAAATACTCGATGAGCGCGTTGCAGCCTATGGAGAACGAGGGTCAGGCAGAAAACAGCTCGAAACTTCACAACGGCGTGAACTTCGACGCAATCGTGTACAAGAACTCAGATTTGGTCTTGCAGTCTTGGCAGGTAGATATCGTGATGCGCTGACTGGTGATCTTTCCAACGGAGCAAGAGGCACCACCGAAGTGATCGCATCTCTTGGTGCGATACAACAAAGCGCGGAGGACTTGGTAAGAAATCCAAATGAGTCTCTTCTATTGCAGTCCCTCTTGTTGAGGCTTGCCCCACTTGCTCAACGAGCTTGACGGTTTTGGCGGATGTATCTCGTCAAACGAGGCCGAATGAGCGCCAGGCCCACCATTGCGGGAATGCTCAGGTATGCAATCCAGCGACTTCCCGGGAAGTCATACGCATTTGCGAGTTCTCGGGTCTGAGTCAATAGGAGCAGACCCGAAACAGAGAGGCCGAGCAAGCGAGGCGGAAGAAATCGAACGACATATGCAGCTAGAGGGGCAGCAGCTACTCCCCCGCCCAACATGGCGAGCATTACGCCCAGTTCAATTCCTTTGCTACCAAGAGAGGTAATCAACGAGCCGGCTGACACGAAAGCCACAGCGACTTCGGCGGTGTTGACCGAACCGATCGAATATCTAGGTGGAATTCCCCTCTGTAAAAGAAAAGGAGTAATCACCGGACCCCACGCACCAACCAGTCCGTTGGTAATTCCCCCGGTCATTGCGGCTGTCTTGACTCCCCGTTCGTCAAATGCCGGCGCCTTGTTTGTTGACTTGTGCTTAGTAGAGCGGTCGTTTGTAGATGACTCGCTTGTTTCGTGATTGGTTGTTTCTTTAGGAAGCGACTGACTGAAACGAAAGAGAATGCGCAGTCCAACTGCCATTAGCAAGATCGCAAGGATTGGCCGAAGATCGTCTCCGTCAACATTTGCAAGGATGGTCGTTCCGATGATTGCCCCAACTGCGCCTGGCCAAGCGAGTTTGATCACCAGCCGCCGATCAATATTTTCGAACCGCCAGTGGGATACGCCGGCAACTATGCCAGTAGCCACCTTCGCAAGATTGACTGTGGTTGAAACAGCGGCTGGACTTATCCCGCTACTCAATAGGAGGGTTGAAGAAGTTGGGCCAAACCCCATTCCCAGGGCTCCGTCCACCATGGACGCGAAAAATCCGGCAAGCCCAACAAAAAGGAGATTTTCCATATCTCTACTAATTCTACAGATTTAGTAGAGATTCCTAATATTTGCTGA
>CAYGGL010000275.1:0-1576 GCA_964349215.1 uncultured Acidimicrobiaceae bacterium
TTCATGGGTTTCAGCGTCGAGATAGTTAAGTCTCAGTGCCAGATGAATGTAATAACTCAACTTTCGCACTTGCAGATATGATCGTAACAGTCCGATTAAATTGTCTTTTAAACGCATTTTGGAGCCAAAAGTAACAATGGCTCTTTGAAAACTCTTGGTAGTGTTTCGACAAATTGCTCAATCAGTCGCTGCACCTGTTCTTTGCACAATCCAATAACATTGCCCAAGACTTCTTCCAGTAACTCAAGCAACAATGCCAATGCTTCTCTAAAGACAATCTGCCGCATTTCATCGCAGACAGCGTGAAAGAGGGTGCCGAGAGTTCGAGGGTCTGCATTTTCCCGTTTTGCCAGCTCCAGCATGATGTAGCGACAGCAGACCAGCGTGGCATGGGCGATCAGGGCGTCGAAGGATCGGCTCTGGAACTCCTTTGCCAGATTCAGAAATGACTTGGCCATTTTGAAAAACACCTCGATATCCCAACGACGTTTATAGAGCTTGATGATCTCTTCGGGGGTCAAGGTCGTGTCGGTGGAAAGAAGCGCCAGCCATTTCTTCGAGCTCCTATCGCGAACAAACACGATCTTTGCTGACACTGGGATGCCCTGATCGTCTGAGCCTATAGTCACCAGTACCTCGGCCAGCACCTTGGCTCGGCCGCAACGTTTGCGGACAGATTTGTACAGATCTTTCAGGGGAAGCGGCCATCCTTGCAGCTCATAGGTTACTTTCCCGGTATCTTTGAGCATGCAAACGGTGTGCATCCCCAAAGCCTTTATCCGCCTGATGGTGGCAGGAAAGGCGAACCAACTGTCGAGGAGCAGATGTCGAGCTCCGGTCCCTGCCGTCATGGCCAGGGAAACCATATCAACGAGCACGTCGGTGGATTTTCTCATGCTTTCCTGACGGCGTTTGTAGCCGATGGTCCGTTTGTCGATACCGTCGCGCATCGGCGCAAGGCGGTTTTTATCATTGGGCGAACTGAGCATCGAGAGCGCCATGGGAACAAAGCTGTTGCCATCGGACCAGCCCAGGGTGAGCATCCGGAACCCGCGCACATAACGGCCGGTATTGTGATCATGCACCCGAGCCAGCAATTCAACCCGCTTGCTGCGGTCGCGGTTGTACAGGGTGTCATCAGCGATTAGCACCTTGGTTGTTGACTCACCGGTCAGGGGTAACAACCGCTGGACAATGACCCGCGTACTGAGCAGGAGTAGAAAACGGCGCCAGTTGGCTGTAATCGAGTTCAACAACCGATATGCCGTGTCTTTACCAATATCTTTCGGTGCATCTGCACTTTCAAGCAAACGGAAGAGATTCTTGCCGGTAAAGGCAAGAGCAAGCATGAACTGGAATAAGGTGTCGAGGCAAACACCCTTTTCTTTCCTGATGTTGCTTTGCCGAAGTAACTGACCGAGGCTTTGATTGTGAAAGAACGAATGAATCCGGTTTTCTACTGCGGCAACTCCTGTTAAAATAGGCTTCATAGCGTCGTCTCTCTGTGTAAGTGGATTTGTTGGGGAACAAAGCCATTTTAACCCAGATTGCGGCGCTATACTATTAATGATTACAA
>CAYGGL010000276.1:0-1576 GCA_964349215.1 uncultured Acidimicrobiaceae bacterium
CAACAGGTTCAAAGCGTTCTGAAAGACCTCCATGATCGCACCAATGAGGCCCGTATCGCAGATGCCATCATCGGCGAAGAAGCAATGGTCTTGGGCATTGTTCGTAAGGTTCAATCGCGGCGTACTCGCAATCGGCGCACAATCGTACAAATTGACGTGTCTGATGGCTCCGGTTACCTGCGCTGTACCTTTTTCAACCAGCCATGGCGCGAACGCCAACTTCCTGAGGGAACCAACGCCGTTTTCTACGGCAAAACCGAGATGTTCCAAAGCAGGAAGCAAATGACAAATCCGGTCGTCGACCTGATTGGTGACCGGACTGGTCGCATAATCCCAATCTATCCACAGTCAGATAAGGCACAGCTCACGACATGGGAAATAGGAGGATGGGTAGAAGAGGCCTTGCGTAGAGCAGGCGACTTTGAAGATCCGATACCTGAAGAATTACTTGATCGTTTTGACCTGATCGATCGAACAAAAGCGATTCGTGGCATCCACCTTCCCGAGTCGGCCGCCATGAGTGCAGCAGCTCGTCGCCGTCTCGTATTTGATGAATTGTTGCGAGTACAAGTGGCTCTTGTTCGTCGCAAACGTGAGCTGGAACGAACCTCTGTTGGAATAACCCATGTCACAGATGGCTCTTTGGTAGATGCCTTCCATGAACGTCTTCCCTTCCCTCTCACAAAAGCCCAACGACGAGTCAACGCCGAGATCATGTCTGATTTGGCCAAGCCCACACCGATGCACCGTCTATTGCAAGGAGATGTGGGGGCAGGAAAGACGATCGTTGCGGTCACTGCTTTGTTGACAGCAGTACAAGGTGGCCATCAGGGAGCGCTCATGGCACCAACCGAGGTTCTCGCAGAACAGCACTTCATGGGCATCCGAGCACTCTTGGAAGGCTTGACCTTAAAGGACCATAATCTTTTTGGCGAACGTCCCGTTCGAGTCGAGCTTTTGACCAATAAGACCACTGCGGCAATGAGAACAAAACTTTCGGCTGCACTTATGGGGGGTGAAGTCGACATAGTTATCGGCACCCACGCTCTGATCGAAGACAAGGTGGCATTTCACTCACTTGGTGTCGCAGTGATTGACGAGCAACACCGATTCGGGGTCGAACAGCGAGCAGCGTTGCGTAGCAAAGGCGAGGTGGTCCCTGACGTGTTGGTAATGACCGCAACACCAATTCCAAGAACAGCCGCCATGACCGTATATGGGGACCTCGACGTGAGCGTGCTCGACGAGCTTCCTCCTGGGCGCACCCCGATCACAACAAAATGGGCAAGAGGCCCACTCGACGAAGCAGCCGCTTGGGCTCGAGTCCGTAGCGAGATCGCCGATGGGCATCAGGTTTATGTGGTCTGTCCTTTGATTGAGGAGTCAGACAAGCTTGAGGTTCGATCTGCCGAAGAAACCTTCAATGAATTGCAGGCTGGTGAACTAGAGGGGTTACGTCTTGGCATTTTGCATGGGCGTATGAAACCGGCTGACAAAGAACAAACCATGCAAGCCTTTCGTTCGGCTCAACTAGATGCCCTAATTGCAACAACTGTCATTGAGGTCGGCGTTGACG
>CAYGGL010000277.1:0-1571 GCA_964349215.1 uncultured Acidimicrobiaceae bacterium
GATCATGGATCTCGTCCAGCGCGCCGAGTCACCCGGGTAGCCGTTTCGTTCGCTTATTCAGTACCTCACTTCGGGCGTGACGATGGCGGCGATCGGCCCCGCATTTGGTCTCGGTTGTCCACCCCCACCGCAATCGCTCTCCAGGGGGCCTTCTTGCACAACGGTGAGTTCGTCGGCATCAGCCAATGAGCAGAACGGCACTACCTTGCCAACCCCGGTCGATCTCTCGCGACATAGCCGGACGTGCGTCCGCGTTTGGTTGGAATCTGATAGCTCAGGAGCTATCATCGTGGTGTGACGTTGACCGATCTGATCCAAGGCCCCCGTGAAGCTGCGGGGCTAAGTCAACGACGGCTAGCCGCGCTCGCTGGCGTGCCGCAACCTTCGATCGCTGAGATCGAGTCAGGCGCTCAGGGAGATGCAACCGTCGGCCTGGTCGGGCGACTTCTGGGACCGTGTGGGGCGCAACTCATCTCAATCCCGACCACCACGCCGTCGGTCGCTGCTGGCGGTGCCGCCCTTCGCCGAACGGTACGAGAGGGTCACGCCGGGCTGGTGTTCCGACAGCTCATCCAGGTGAACGACGATCTGGCAAGCGAACCACCAGCGACTCGCTTAGCGTTGTGCCTCACTCCCCCGCCCCTCACTGGAAACCCTGGAGTCGATGCCTTTCTCGCTGCCGTCGTCGAGTTCCAATTGCATAAGGATCGGCTGCCGGTGCCCGAGTGGACGTCGCTCCCCGAGCGGTACTGTCAGCCCGTCTGGGATGTAGCAGGAATTCCTACGTTGGCCGACGATGTGCGCAGAAGTACTCCTGTGCCATTCAAGCGCCATGGAGTCTTGATCGCCGTGGAAGACCTCATAAGTGTCTGACCCAACGACCACTGGCGAGCCTTCGAGTCGTGGTACCCGTGGTCGCTCACGAGCGCTTGGGCCCGAGGAACTTAGGTCCGCGGTCGATGCCCTCGTCGACGAATTGATAGGCCGCGGGATTCCTGCACGAATAACCATCTACGGCGGGGCGGCAATGGCGCTTGTTCACTATGAGCGAGCTGCCACCGGCGACGTCGATGCGTCATTCTTTCCCTCTGGGGATGTGGCCTTGGCCGCCACCCAGGTCGCAACAAGACTGAACCTCGCCGCCGACTGGCTCAATAGCGCCGCCACGGCATTTCTTCCTCCTGTCAGCGAACAGCACGATGCTCCGGTGATCATCGCTCGCGGTGGCGTCACGATCATGGTTGGCTCAGCTCGCTTACTCCTCGCAATGAAGCTCCGGGCATCTCGCCCCGGTCGCGATGGTGACGACATTGCCGTGCTGGTCAGGGCCTGTGGTGTGCGAAGCATGGCCGAGGCTCAAGAGGTAGTCGATGAGATCTATCTCGGGGAGATTGAAATCCCGCAGCGCGGCCATGCCCTAGTCAAGCGCGCTCTGGGCGAAGTCGAGATCCGTCTCGCAACTAGAACCGTCGTGCTGCCAGCAGTTGAGCTGGCCTCGTCGTGAGCCCTGGTCGTCACTCCCCCCACATCAAGGCATCACCGCGAAATAGTTCTATCCGCTAATTCCTTCC
>CAYGGL010000278.1:0-1559 GCA_964349215.1 uncultured Acidimicrobiaceae bacterium
GCTTCGCTTGCGCGATCTAACCTTATTCGTTAGGGCTTTTCATTTGGCGCACGAATTGGAATGGCTCGATCACCCTTAAGAACCTCAAGCGCCAAGGCGCGGAGTTCGTTTTGCTGCCCCTCAGTGAAAACGTACCCGCTTGGGTAATAGGCTGGTTTTTTGATTTGGGTCTTTGAAAATGGAATCTTCAAATCTGACGCCATTAGATGAATTAGCTCTGAAAGCAGGCTGTTTGCCGTTTCATCCCAGCGCGCATATCTGTCTGGTGTGTCCCCTCTCGGCGTGTTTAGATGAGCGTAATACAAACCCCAAGCGTCGGCGATTTTTGGGTATTCACTTTGCGGAAATGCAAAGTCAATGTGGTTCAACGCGGCGACATGCTCCTGGCGCAACGGAGTGGAACGGGTTGTCATCAACGTGCGGAACACCCACTCCTTGCGATCATGACGCGCGCGACGTTGCTGCCGCCACTCAGACGCCCAAACTGCAAGGATTGGCCCTACGAGTGTTGCAAAAACTACTGCCCAGTCGATTTGCATGTGCGGACTCCTTGGTAAGCCCTAACGTTGGCGCTGTCCGGCACGAAGCAAGCGCCGCGCAGCGGCATCCTGCTGCTGCGTGTCCGTGACGAGCAACCAGTTAGACCCCAACACTGAACTCTCGCTCAAGTTCAGCGAGGTTATAGAACCGTACTTCAATGGGGAACGCGAATTCAGATCTGTATCGATCAATCTGGGCTGCGACTCTCTCTTGGCTTGCGTTGCTTTCATCACTCACCAAAGCCAGCAGAACGCGGAAGTTTGCGGTCTGTTCGTTCGGTAGCAGTTTTGCGCTGTCTTGAATTCGCGAAAGCGTGTCTCGAAGTTGCATTGAAGACATCATTGCATTCCGCAAGAACTTGACCTCAATGACCGTCGTAGTGCCTTTCTCGCGAACAATTCCGTCAAATATGTAGCGACCACCGAGACTACCGAGCTTGACCTCTCTCTGAATTTCGGACGAAAACTCTTTACTTAGCTTCCGAAAGATTAGCTCCTCTGCGAGCATGTAACTTGCCTGCGTGCTGCGACGAACGAGACTCTGGTAAGAAAGAGATCGATCCACCGTTGAAGGTGCGTTGGTATCAGCCGGCACAGGCGCATTCTTTTCTGGAGTCGGCAAGCTCTGAGTCGCTGTTTCTTCCTCCGCAATTTCTGCTTCGATCTTCAGAACTTTCTCAGCGAGTGAGGCTCGGGGTAAAGAGCGTAGGAAATTGTCCTCATTCTGATAGTCGGAGGGGGCGTGTAAAGGACCTTGTGATTGAAGTTCAGCGTAAGGAAGAACAGGACAATTAGAAGGATTGGAAAGACGATCAAGAACCATACGTAAATAGCTTGATTTGCAGGAACTATGAACGGCAAAACGATTGTCCCGCTGATCTCCGCAATCGCCGCAAAAATCGCAATGATTGTTAGTGGGTTCTTAATTGGGCCTATTTTTTCGATCACTAAGTCTCCTTGGGGTCTAACGTAATGTAGCTCGTCGGATAAAATCGGAAATCCAGTATATCCGGCGAGATA
>CAYGGL010000279.1:0-1552 GCA_964349215.1 uncultured Acidimicrobiaceae bacterium
CCGCCTGGTGGAACTTGGAACTGAGATGTTGGTACGCAACTTGACTGAGGGCCTTGGCACTCCCGAACCACAGGCCGGTGAGGCAACTTACGCATCCAAGCTTGACCCAGCTGAACTCGAGATCGACTGGAATAGCTCGCTCGAAGAAATTCATAGCCTCTGTCGTATCGGCCTCGCTTGGACAAGTTTTCGAGGTAGACGCCTCAAAATCTGTCGTGCTCAAACAAGTGCTCAAACACCTACTGAGACCAAGTTTGCTCCCGGTGAGGTCCGTGTTGCCTCTGGTTTGGTTCTTGTAGGAACCGGCACAGACGCGCTTGAACTCGTAGAGGTCCAACCAGAAGGAAAATCTCGACAACTTGCCCGCGATTGGGCGAATGGCGCTCGACCTACCAGCGACGAGCGTCTTGGATGATTTGCAACCGTGAGTTCTAATCGTGAGTTCTAATCCCCGAGCACTGGCACTCGCTGCCCTCGTTCGCATCGACGAAGGGTCTTATGCCAACCTCGTGCTTGGGCCGATGCTGTCGTCTTCCAAGCTCGACAAACGTGACCGGGCATTTGTAACCGAACTCGTTTATGGAACCACCCGCATGCAGCGAGCTTGTGACTATCTAATAGAGCCGTTTTTGTTGCGTCCGGTAGACCCTCAAACCCGTGCCTTGTTGCGATTGGGTACTTATCAGTTGCACTTCATGAAGGTTCCGGCTCATGCTGCGGTGTCTGCGACCGTGGCGGTTTCTGCCCATCGCACTAAAGGTCTTGCTAATGCAGTGTTGCGACGAGTTGCTGATGCCACTTTCAGTCCGCCCAACCTTGGGACAGAGCTAAGTTATCCCGACTGGATAGTCGAGCTCATGACTCAAGACTTGGGTTCCGATGAAGCTCGTGCTGCATTGATGCAGATGAACGAGCCGGCCTCGATGACACAGCGTGACGATGGTTATGTGCAAGACCTGGGGTCACAGTGGGTTAGCGATGCACTTGGCGCTATAGCAGGTGATCTCGTGCTCGATGTCTGTGCAGCTCCAGGAGGCAAGGCCACTTCAATAGCTCGCAGTGGAGCATTTGTTGTCGCCTCAGATATAAGAGCGCATCGAGCGGGCCTGATCGCCGAAAACGTTGCCTCTCTCGGCAGCACATCTCTTGACGGCATATCCAATGAAAATCTGGCAGTTGTTGTCGCAGATGGCCGCCGCCCACCTTGGCGAGAGGCGAGCTTTGATCGAATCCTTGTAGATGCTCCGTGTTCAGGGCTTGGAGTTCTACGTCGACGTCCTGATTCTCGTTGGCGATTGCAGCCCGACGACATCGATCGCCTTGTGGCATTGCAGCGCGAGTTGCTCGTTTCGGCAATCCCGCTACTTCGCCCTGGAGGCACTTTGCTCTTCAGTGTTTGCACACTTACCAACGCTGAGACCATCGAAATCGATACCTGGTTAAGCGACACCTACCCAGAGATGAATCCATTGCCGTCTTTAGATCGCCCATGGCAACCCCACGGACGAGGTTCTTTACTACTTCCCCAATCAGAAGGCACCGACGGCATGTT
>CAYGGL010000280.1:0-1551 GCA_964349215.1 uncultured Acidimicrobiaceae bacterium
AGGAAGATCAGGGAGTCCTACCGCATAGGCCGCTATTAACAATAAAAGAATGTACCCAACAGACCATGTGAATCGATCTGATTCAGTCAGGTCATAATCGTTACGTATTGCATGTATGCGACCAAGGCTCGCGACCACAGCGACCGTGTTGGCTAATAAAAGCAAACGAGATAGTCGCAACACGTCGAACTCAGCTTTCAAAGGTTAGGGGTTCAGACGATCTAAAAGACTGTTCCCAATACCTTAGCGTGCTGGTTGGTAGACGCCGAAGACTTCGCGTAGGGCATCGCTTACTTCGCCAAGTGTTGCCTTGGCTCTCAAGGCTTGCTTCATGGGATACAACACGTTGTCGCTGCCGAGTGCAGCTTGTTTCAGAGCCTCAAGATGAGCATCTACTTCTGCCTGGTTGCGTGATGCTCGCAGTTTCCTTACACGGTCAGCTTGTGCTTGTTGGAAAGCGGGGTCAATGGGAAAGATCTCGGGCTCGGGATCTTGCGACTCGTTGTATTTGTTAACACCGACGATGACCTTGTCACCATTGTCGATTGCCTTTGTATAGGCATACGAAGCGCTTTCGATCTCATCCATCTGATACCCGGCCTCAATCGCAGCGACAGCACCACCTAATGCGTCGATCTTTTCGAGGTACTCCCACACACGAGCCTCGACTTCATCGGTTAATGACTCGACGAAATACGAACCGGCCAATGGGTCAGGCGTTGCCGTAACGCCCGTTTCATGCGCTATCACCTGTTGAGTTCTAAGTGCGATACGAGCAGCCGCTTCAGTCGGCAGGCCAAGGGCTTCATCAAAGCCGTTGGTATGCAAACTCTGCGTGCCTCCCATGACCGCTGCCATTGCCTGCACTGCGACCCGAACAATGTTTACCTCAGGCTGTTGAGCAGTGAGTGTGGAGCCCCCGGTTTGAGTATGAAAACGCAACAGCTTGGACTTTTCGCTCTTTGCACCAAAGCGTTCAGTCATCAAGCGGTGCCAAATGCGGCGACTTGCACGAAACTTGGCGACTTCTTCAAAGAAATCATTGTGGCCGTTCCAAAAGAAGCTGAGCCGCGGAGCAAATTCATCAACGTCAAGACCAGCTGCCATAGCTGCTTCCACATATGCAATGGCATTGGCCATTGTAAAAGCCAGCTCTTGTACAGCAGTCGAGCCGGCCTCACGAATGTGATAGCCGGAAATTGAGATGGTGTTCCAACTCGGAATGTGCTTTGTGCAATAAGCAAAGAGGTCGGTAATGATTCGCATCGAGGGACGCGGAGGATAGATGTAGGTGCCTCGCGCAATGTATTCCTTCAACAGATCGTTTTGGACAGTTCCTCCACCGATGTCATGCGATGCAACCCCTTGTTCTTCTGCGATCAATTCATAAAGCAACAACAAGATCGGTGCAGTTGAGTTGATCGTCATAGACGTCGTCACCTTGTCGAGCGGAATGCCGTCGAGTAATTGGCGCATGTCGTCAATCGAATCTATTGCTACACCGACTTTGCCAACTTCGCCCTCGGCTCGAGGATGATCTGAGTCGTAGCC
>CAYGGL010000281.1:0-1544 GCA_964349215.1 uncultured Acidimicrobiaceae bacterium
TCGAAGGGTTCATCGCCAGCTGTTTCAGCTGAACCGTTGAAACAGTCCACCGCTTGCCCTGGACAGGCCGCGTGGCTCCTCGTCGACATGATCCTCGACTGTTTGCGCCAGCCGGCGACGAGAGGGCGATGACCACCACCTTGAGACCCGACTTACCGCTCGTTCATGTACCCACCAGGGTAGCTTGGCGGCAGTGGCTCGAACGCGAGCACACGACGTCGACCGGCGTCTGGGCTGTCACGGTGAAGAAGGCCGCATTCGACCCAGGGGCAGACCCGTTCGTCAGCTCGGTAGATCTCAACGAAGAATGCCTTTGTTTCGGCTGGATCGACTCGCGCCCGGCTCGCATCGACGATCGCCACACAGCGCTGCTCTGCACGCCCCGCAAACCCGGCAGCGGTTGGTCGAAGATCAACAAGGACCGTCTCGAGCGCCTGCTCACCGCTCGCCTGGTCGCACCCGCCGGTCTCGCTGCCATCGAACGTGCCAAGCGCGACGGCAGTTGGAGCCGGCTCGACGACGTCGACCGCCTCGCTGTACCCGACGACCTCGTCGCAACGCTCGACACGCTCCCTCCTGCTCGATCGAACTTCGACGCCTTCCCGCCATCGACCCGGCGCAGCATCCTCGAGTGGATCAACGCGGCGAAGACTACGACAACGCGCACGAAGCGGATCGCCGAGACCGCGCAGCTCGCCCAACAGAACCTGCGCGCCAACCAGTGGCCCCGACGTTGACGCATACTCGAGCGGTTCGTGGCCCATCGCGAAAGCCAACGACGTCGTATCGGGAATCTCAGTCGGTGCCAATGCGCATGCTTCCTGTTACGCACGAGCGGATACGGCGGCAATCTGGGGTAGCATTTTGGGCATGGCTCGTCTGCAGTATGTGGGATTGATGCTGGCCTGCTTGGTACTGACGTTGCCGCTCGAGTTCCTGTTCGGGGCCCGCGTTTGGCGACGTCCGCTGCGGCTGGCATTTGCTGTCTTGCCGGTGTTGGTTGTTTTCCTTGCCTGGGATCTCTGGGCTACACACATCGGCACGTGGTCGTTCAATCCGGAGTACACGATCGGTTGGAAGTTTCCAGGGGGAATGGTGGTGGAGGAGGTGTTGTTCTTCGTCACGATCCCGGTTTGCACACTGCTTACACTGGAATCCGTTCGTAATGTCCTCGCCGGCACGACCCCTGTACAAGTCTGGTTACGGAGTCGCTGATGGCCGTTTATCCAGCGCTCGCGACTGCTACTGCGATACTGGTCGTGCTCGCCGAGTTGCTCTGGTTCAAGTCGGGCATTTTCCGAACCGGCTCGTACTACTTGTCCATGCTCATCATTCTCGGTTTCATGATCTTGGTCGATGGCTGGCTTACCAAGCTGTCCGCCCCTATTGTCATTTATGACGACGAGCAGACCTCAGCGATCCGACCGATTTGGGACATCCTCGTGGAGGAATACGTGTACGCTTTTGCTTTATTGACGATGGTGATGCTGCTGTGGGACCGGGCAGGAAAGCGGGAAACGAAGTGAGTATCGCCCTCGTCCTTG
>CAYGGL010000282.1:0-1515 GCA_964349215.1 uncultured Acidimicrobiaceae bacterium
CACAACGACCACCTCAACTACCGAGCCCACGCAAGTGGATTCCACCACGGTTGGCCCTCCTGCTCCGCCTGCCAAGCCCAAGAGCATGACCACGACTACAACGACGATCGTTTGTCGTAACAGCTATGACCCCATATGTGGTGAGTTCTACTGGGACCCTGAACCCGTCAATCAACCCATGACCGTTGAGATCATCTCGGTGTCGCCAACCAATCCTCAAGTTGGCGAAACAGTAACGTTTAGCGTCCGCGTCGGCGACGATGCCGGATTAACTGCTGGAGATTGTGTGAGATCTAGTCAGAACTACGGGGACCGATCGGGAATTCTCGTATGCGATCCGGTGTGCCCAATCCCAGGTCCAAGCCCTACCGGGCCATGGGACCCTCCACCAAATGAATTTAGGTATTTCCAAGAAGATTTCACTCACATCTATACAGAACCGGGTACCTTCACCTTTTCCTACTCGGCGCGCAGTTCCCATCAGTGCTGGAGTGAATGGCCTGTTAGCGACCCGTACGCCAGTAGCGCCACAGCGTCAACGACCATAACCGTGGCCGGCGAACCCCTGACAACAACCACGACTGTGGACCAGTAGCTGATTCGAGAGACGGAAGTGGGCGGGACTCGTTAGTGGTCAAGGACGACCAAAGTTGAAGGAGGGGGCTCATGAATGGAGCGGGAGCGGTGTGCCATATAGGCGGCTATGAGTAGGCCTCCAGCCGCCAGCGTCGCTGAGTTGGCGAGCATGTGATAGCCAATCGCACGGCGTATAAAGCCTGATGCGAACCCGGCCATGCCTCCACAAAAGCTCATCATCAGATCGGCGCTTCCCTGAACGCTGACTCGGTGCTCGCTAGAAACACTGTCGATCAAAAGACTTGAACCGCCGATTAGGCCGAAGTTCCACCCGAGTCCAAGCAACCAAAGTGACGGGAACAGTAACTGTTCGATATCTCCTGACGCCGCTGCTATCACTGTCGACGATAAGAGAATGGTGCTGCCAAGCAAGATCGCTCGGAGCTTTCCTCGGCGGTCGCAAAAGCGCCCGACAATTGGACTGAATGCAAACATGCCGGCGACGTGTAGAGACACGACGTACTGACTCACATTTTCGTGGCCATGCAACTTGAGGTGCACAGGCGTCATCGCCATCACAGAAACCATTGTCACCTGTGAGATCACCATGGCTGCTACGGCCAAGCGGGCATTGGGACTGGCACCTATTACTCGTAATGCATCGAGCAGTTTGGGGTGATTGCGATCTGTGCCGGTCATGCCGTCCGCGTCATTCGTATCGGTCGCGTTCTTTGTGCCACCCGCAACCACCAATGGGTCGGGCCTGAGTCGCAGTGCCGTGTTCAACATCGCGGCGAAGAAGAATACTGCCGCCAACAACCAAGGGCCTGTGTACTTGGCAAGGCCAAACCAGTCTTGTCCCAAATATTCTGCTGGCCCGATGAGCACTGGGCCGAACACGGCCCCAAACGTTGACGCGAACACGACCTTGCTCATGGC
>CAYGGL010000283.1:0-1503 GCA_964349215.1 uncultured Acidimicrobiaceae bacterium
TACTCCCAGCGGGGCGAACTATGCCCATGCATGGCAGGAACGCACGATTAACTATTATCTTTCAAATGTGTCAGGCCATCCAAACTACTGGAGCTCAATACCTGGTTTGGCCGACAGGATCGTTGAATCGATGGTAACTTGGAACAACGCTCCAGCTAACTTTCACTATAATAATGCTGGAGTCTTTGATAATCTTGATCCTACGTGTGGGAGTCAAGCTGTAGGTGTTAATGGCATATTTTGGGGACCAATTGATGGCACCGGCCCTATCCTCGGCTGGACAGTGGACTGTTCCTACGAGAGTGGTCGACTACATAGTACGAATATTACTATAGATGGTCAGGAAAACTGGTATACGGGTACGGGTACTCCAGCAGCAAATGCGTTCGACTTGCGTTCTGTCGCGACACATGAATTCGGGCACGGCAATGGCATGTTCTTAGCGGCTTCGGGTGCTAACCATTGGAATGGTGTAAGTGCCAGTCTTTGCCCCGGGAATGCCAATGACCAAACTATGTGCGCCAATCACGCTGCTGGCACTACATTCCTGAGAACGCTAGCATCGCATGACTCTCATACCTTTACTAATCGATACCCACAATAAGGGACGGCTTAGCCCAGATCTCGATGAAATCGAGATCTGGGCTGGTTCCATATCCACGGAAATGGTGTCCTGAGACGCAACTTCTTCTTGGTCAGGAAGGGTCTGGGTTCAAGAAGCAGTCGGCTGTTCAGGCCGCGGGTTCGAGGGCGATCACCTGCGTATGCCGACATCGACCTCGAGACCAACCTCTTGCCACGTGGCTACCGAATGCTCTCGAAGGTCCCGAGACTGCCGGAGGCGGTGATCGATGCGATCGTCGAGCAATTCGGCCATCGCCAGAAGATCATGCGTGCCACGGTCTCCGACCTCGACGAGGTCAAGGACGTCGGCGAGGTTCGGGATCGTGGCATCAACGTGGAAGCTGCGACGTGGAAGACGGTGCCGGCCGCCATCGCCACGGCCACCCGGCGCATCCACCCGGCGTATCCGGCTGTCGAGCGCGGTCACCATCTTGAGCAGCGCGGACTCCCGGGTCTTTCAGGAGTTCGCCACGCTCGATCTGCTCAGTGGCGGTCGCGCCGAGATCATGGCCGGTCGTGGGGCGCTCACCGAGTCGTTCCCGCTTTTCGGGTACCGACTGGTGGACTACGAGACGCTGTTCGAGGAGCACCTGGACCTGTTGCTGCAGGTGGACCGGCCCGCACCGGTGACCTGGTCCGGACATCATCGATCCGGTGCTCTTCGTCGGCGAGCCGGATGACATCGTGGCCAAGGTCAACCACCAACACGAGTTGTTCGGACACAGCCACTTCGTGGCGCAACATGATGTCGGCTGATTGGGCTGGGTCAAGGTCGTGAGCTCCGTACAACTCCTTGCCTCCGAGGTCGTCCCGGCCGTCCGCGAGCTCATGGAGAGGTGATCGCGCCGCGGTCGTAGTTCCGACGGGCATCCTCGATCA